>JAFTAH010000076.1 GCA_017458625.1 Kiritimatiellia bacterium
GAGGAGGTAGTCTTTTTTCGATGTTCTGCTCATGGTGTGCATCCTCCGATTCTGTCCGGTGTCCAGTATTTGACGCAAGAACCGTCTCCGGTTTCTTTCTCCGTTCCGCTCCGGTGTCCTTTATTGTGACGCAATGCGGAGTAATTCCGGAGAATTCGAGCGGATTGACAGAGGGGCGGAGGAACGGATAGAATGGGGGCATGACGGCGATGGAAAAACGGAAGGAGACGGGGGCGGTGCGGCGGGCGGTCGGGTTGGTGAAGCTGGGGGTGGTCGGAGGGCTGGTGGCGCTTGTGCTGATGATGGTGGGGGGGACATGGATGGTCTGGATGTGGCCGGGGCCGGGGTGGATTCCGGCGGAGACGGGGCCGCACGCGGAGTGGCTGCCGTTCCTTCAAGGCGGGACGGACTGGGGCGGCGGGGTGATGTATGCGTTGGTGGCGTTGGCGGGGGTGGTGTATCTGGTCGTGGCGTCGTGGGTGCTGACGCTGTGGATGGCGTCGGAGCGAAAGAGATCGCCGGATGGGGCGGGTTGGGGGAAGAGGACGCTCCGGGCGCTGTGGTTTTTCGCGCCGTATGGGGTGGCGTGGGGGGTACTGGAAATCGTGAACCAATGGGACTACATGCGGCATACTTCGTGCGAGGCCGACTGGGGCGTGTTGATGGCGACGGTGGCGTTGACGGGGGTGCTGACGGCGGCGTGGACGGCGTGGGTGGACGGGAGGCGCTGGCGACTGGGCTGGAAGTTGTTGGTGGCGCCGGCGGTGGTCGCGCTCTGGGTGTTCATGGCATGGGACGGACAGACGCCGCGGGCGGGACAGCGGTTGTGGTCGGGGCAGGAGCCGCTCCCGGCGGTGCGGAGTTGGCGGCACGCGGTGATGCTGGCGTGGTACGATCTCTGGGTGGAACGGCCGGAGACGGGCGGGGAGGATGCGTGGCTGTGGTTCTGGACGGACGGGAGGAACGAATTCGGGACGCGACTGGAGGATTCGCCTTCGGCGCGTGCGCTGCGGAAGCGGTCGGACTTGCCGTGGACGGGCGGACGGGAGGTGTTCGCGGTGCCGCTGGCGGCGGGGCCGGAGGCAGAGGTGGACGCGGCGATGCCGTACAGCGCGCAGATGCGGCATTACGGCGGGTATTATTTCCGGACGCCGGAGGGATTGCTGCCCATCCGGCGCGGGGTGATGCACTCCCTTCGCCCCCTTTCGGAAGGGGTTTTGACGGTACGGTCGCCTGATGTGCATCTGCGGCCGGGGACGCCGTACTGGGCGCTGCGGCTGTCGCGGGAGGGGGGGCTGGCGGGGAGATTGCAGGCGTTCGCGCCGTCGGAGCTGGACAAGACGGGCAGGGGGCTGGCGGAGAACGAGACGGTGCTGGCGGTCGCGTCGTCGCTGGAGGAGGTGTTGTCCGGGGAGCGTGTGCCGGTGGAGTTGCGGGTGGACGGGGATGTGGCGCTCGGGGAGTTGGCGGAGTGCCTTCGGCGCCTGGACGGGGCGGGGTTCGGCGAGGTGTTCGTGGACTGAAGCGTGAGGCGGGGCGTCAGGAACGCGGAAAACAAGCGGAAGGGCCCATGTTTTCTGTACTCTCGCGCCAAGCGTTTCCGTTGGGAAGCCGCACCTCCGCGGGGCTTGTCCAGGGGCTTCCGCGCCACTTCCGGGCTGCGGCATCCTGCCGCGCCATGGCGGAAGGAGAGCGGGAGGAATGAGGGAGGACGGATGTCTCGAATGTCGCTTCGCGGACTTGAATGGCGTGGCGGGGAGCGCCCTGCGGGCGCAGTGACAAGTGAAAAGTGACAAGTGACAAGATGCGGTGCGCCCTGCGGGCGGAAAAGTGCGGGAGAGGAAAAGACAAAACAGGACAAAAAGAGAACGCAAGGAGCGGCTGGAAAGTCGCACCTCCCAGACATTCTTCCAAGCTTTGGGGGACTTTGCTATCGTTGCACGAGGAAATCGGGGGCGGGAAAGGCGAGGCAGTTTTCCAATCATTGGAAAACTCGTGGATGGCCGGCGTGCCAGCGGATTGTGCAGGGGGGAGGCGCGGGGGAGGACTACGGGGCGGCGTCGAGGCGGGTGGCGAGGAGGGGGATGGTGCGCTCGAAGGCGACGCCGTACCAGTGGTCGGGGGACGTGGCTTCGATGGCGGCGCAGACGATGTCGGCGGCAAGGGCGGTGGGGGCGCGAGACGGGGGGGAAAAAGGCGGTCAGGGGATGGCGCGGAGGTAGCGGTGGCGGAGGCGTTCGATGTCGATTAGGTAGCCGGCCTGGGCGGTGAAGACGCCGGCGGCGAAGGTGGCGGGTTCGCCGGAGGGCATCTGGGGAACGGGAAGGTCCTCGAAGACGGGGCGACCGTCGACCCAGCCGGTGGCGCGCCCGCCAATGCAGCGGAGGCGTAGGCGGACGACGTGGGGGGCTGTGGAGGCGTCGGGTGCGGGCTTGGTGGAGGGGTAGCCGGTCTTGCCTTTGGGAAGGGTGCGGAGGTTGGCGAATCGGGGGGCGGGGTCGAGGGGGGTGGAGGCGAGGGTTTCGGAGGCGGTGTTTCCGGGGGCGGAGGCGATGCATTCGGCGTTTCCGGTGGCGGCATTGACGACGAGGGCCACATAGTGGCGGGAGCCGGCGCGGAGGACGAGGGCGACGTTAGGGTCGTCGGCGTCGGCGGGGGCGGTGTGGAGGATGAAGTCGGCGGCGGCTTCGTTGGCGTTGCCGACGCGCTGGACGGCAAAGAGGCCGCCGCGGGAGTCATAGGACCAGCCGCGGAGGGCACCGTTGGCGAGGTCGGCCCAGCGGCCGTCGGAGCGGGAGACGAAGGAGGAGCCGGGGTAGAGGTCCTGCCAGTCGGGTTCGGGTTCCCAGTCGCGAAGGATGAGGAGGTCGCGGGAGAGGCGGTCGAAGAGGCGGGAGCGGGCGGGTTCGGGGATGGGAGTGGCGAGGGAGGGTTCGGCGGCGAGGAGGGCGTCGCGGGCGGAGGCGAGGGCGTCCGGGTTGCGGAGGTAGAAGGCGCGTTCGGCGTCGGCGAGCGCGGTGGGGGCGAGGTGCTGGAGGGCGGCGAGCGCGCGGAGGGCGGGGAGTCCGCCGGGGCCGCAGGCGACTTCGTCTTCGTTGTGGTAGAAGCGGGTGTCGAAGGTGGGGGCGTAGGAAGCGCGGTCGAGGGCAGCAATGGCGTCGGCGGGCTGGCGGGCGCGGGCGGCGTGGGGGAGGTAGGAGTCGAGGACGGCGGTGGTGGGAACGGGGGAGGTCGGGGCGGCGAGATAGCCCTCGAAGGCGTGGCGGAGGTGGGGCCAGAGCTTGGGGTGGAGGACGATGGGGAAGCGAATGCCGGCCCGGGCGTAGGCGTCAGGCATGTCGGCCTGGTCGGAGACGACGTTGTCGAAGAGGCCGACGGCCTCGAAGGGAGTGCGGATGTCGAAGCGATTGAGGGAAAGGACGGCGCGGAGGGCGTTAAGGGTGGCGGTGGCGGAGCCGGACCAGCGGGGCTTGAGGAAGTTGAAGAGGGAGTTGTAGGCGGTAATCCAGTCGATTTGGCGGGTGACGGCCGCATTGAAGAATTTGAGGATGGGGACGCCGTTGGGAATGTGCGCGGCCCCGGATGTCGTGATGAGGACCCCATAGGGTTCGGGCCAGTCGGGGGCGAGGCGGGCGGCCTCGGCGGCGCAGGATGCAGCGCGGGAGAGCTGTTCGCGGAAGGCGGCGGAGGCGGCGGGGCCGACGTCGACACCCCAGGAGGAGCCGCGGATGTCCCAGGCGCGTGTGACGGCGACGGAGGCGCGGAGCATGGAGGCGACGGGGTTGTTCGAGACGGAGGCGGCGTCAAGGGCGGCGACGAGGGGGCCGTTGGGAGAGTCGGGTGAGGTGAGGTTTGCCTGGGAGGTGTCGAGGAGCTTGAGGATGAAGCGGCCAGAGATGCCGGAGGAGGGGGCGGCGGCAAGGATGGCCGGGGCGAGGGCGGCGGCCTGGCGACGGAGGGCTGTCCTCCGGGCGGCGGCAGAGGCAGGGAGGTTTCGGTCGAGGCGGTCGAGGCCGAGGACGGCGGCGAGAGGGGTGCGCCAATCGCCGGGAGCGATCTCGGAGGCGGAGGACGCGGCGGCGGCTTCGGCGTAGCGGACGGCGGAGGCATCGTCATTGGCGAAGTCGGCGAGGAGGGCGGCGGCGGCGCACCAGGGGGGCGTGAGCTCGGCGGGGGGCGGAACGCAGGCGAGGAGGCGGGCGTAGTCGGCAGGGACGAGGTAAGTGCCGCGGGAGAAGGCGTCGGCGATGGCGGTTGCCAGGCCGTCAGGGACGGAGGAGGGCGCAGGTGCGAGGAAGTCTTCCCAGGCGGCCTGCCAGCCAGCTTCGACCTGGGTGCGGGTGAGGGCGGTCGGGCGGTCGGGAATGGTCCAGGGGGCGTCGATGGCGTAGGAGTCGGCGGAGGTGGTTTGGGCCGGGGCAGATAGCGCGACAAGAGCGACAAGCAGGATGGCGGCGGGCAGGGAGGTGGCTTTCATGGGGAGACTCCGCAGACGTTTCTTTCAAGGCAAGAATGAGGGAGGGGAAGAGGGGATTGCAAGTGGAAAAAGGGAGGGAGGGCGCGCGGAGGACGGGAAGGACGGAGAAGAGGGGGGCGGTCAGGGTTGGGGGACGAGGCGGATGCGGTCGATGGAAAAGACTGGGCCAGGAGGGGGGGCGGTAGTGCCGAATGCGGGGTGGTAGTCGAGTTTGCGAGGGAAGGAGGCGGGGACGGGAACGGCGGTGAAGAGGGGGTTGCCGTCGAGCCAGGCGTCGAGGAGGCCGTTTTTGCAGCGGACGCGGAGGCGGAGGAAGGAGGGGACGTCGGTGGGAGGTTCGGGGGAGGCGAATTCGGCGGTGGCGAAGGGGTGGCGGACGTGGAAGTCGTCGGGGTCGGTGAGGTAGGCTTCGGCGGTGGCGGGGCCGTCGGCGGAGGGGAAGGGTCGGACGACGACGCCGACGCAGTAGGCGGGGGAGGCGTGGAGGCGGATGAAGAAACCGCAGTCGGCAGGGTCGGCTGGATCGGCGCCGTAGGGGTCAGGGAGGGAGAGGATGGTGAAGTCGGCGGCCACATCGGTGGTCTTCTTGCGCCAGAGGTCGATGGAAGCGCCGTCGTGGCCTTCGTGGCGGCGCAGGTCGTAGGCCAGCCAGCCGCCGGTGGGAAGGCGGACCCAGCTGGCACCTTCGCGGTAGAAGGTGATGGGAGTGGGGCGGTCGACGGATTCCCAGGCGTCGCCGGGTTCCCAGTCGAAGGCGATGTGATGGTCGCGGTCGATGCGGGGGACGAGGGCATGCATGGCGGGGGAGGCGGAGAGGGGATCGGGGAGGGCGGTGAGAATGTCGTGGAGGGCATTGTCGGCGGCGGTTTTGTCGCCGATGGCGAGTGCGGCGGCGTGGCGGGCGCGGGCGTGGGGGGCCTTGGCGTCGATTTCGGCGGCGGCCCGGAGAACGGGGATGCCGCCGATGCCGGCGATGGAGACGGCGCGTGGGACGGAGGGGGAGGAGGGTTCGGTCCAGAGGGCGTCGACTTCGCCGGGCTCAAGCTTGTCGATGGCGGCGAGGGCTGGGGCGGGGTCGCGGAAGCGGGCGGCGGTCCGGAGATAGGCGCGGAGGACTTCGGGGCGTGGGACGCCGGGTTCGGGGGCAGCAAGGTAGCGCTCGAACATGTCGCGGAAGGCGGGCCAGAGGCGGTCGTCGAGGTCGAGGGGGGCGGGGTAGCCGGCGCGGGCGTAGGCCTGGCGGTCGACGGGGCGTGAGAGCTGGTCCTCGACGAGCCAGTCGAGGATTTCGAGGGACTTGAAGGGCATGACGGTGTCGGGGCGCGGGATGTCCACGAGGGCGCGCAGGGTGCGGATGGCTTCGGCGGGGGCGCCGTTGCCCCAGCGGGGACGCATGAAGACGCGGAGGCGGTGGATGGCGTAGGTGTAGTCGATCTGGCATTCGAGGCAGCAGCGGGCGAGGTCGTAGACGGTTTCGGGGCGGTCGCCGGCGCAGGAGGAGCCCACGAGTTCGATGAGGAAGGCCGTGGGTTCGGGCCAGCGGGGTTCGAGGGCGTGGGCGCGGTCGGCCCAGACGACGCCGGCGGCCATGTGGTCGCGGAAGCCCTGCCAGCCCTCGGGGGTGACGTCGCGGGCCCAGCCGCCGCCGCGGAGTTCCCAGGCCTGGCGTATCTCGCTGAAGGAGCGGAGGACGGAGGCGACGGCGTTGGATTCGCCGAGTTCCGCGAAGGCGGCGGCGAGGGGACTCGGGGCGTCGGCGGTGGAGAAGGCGAAGTTGGCGTTGTCGGGGCAGAGGAGGCAGAGGAAGACGCGTCCGCGGAGGCCGGAGGGGTTCAGGAGGGAGACGGCGCGGGCGGCGCGGCGCGCGCCGAGGGGGCGGAGGGCGTCGCGGCGGGCGAGGGTGTCGGGGTCGGTCCAGTTAGTGGTGGCGGTGAGGTAGCGGTCGGCGGCCATGGCGGAGGCGAAGAGGTCGCGCCAAGGGCGGTCGGCGTCGGGGACGGGGTCGGGGGCGTCGTCGCCGGCGGTGGCGACGGCGAGCCAGGCGGAGACGGCGGCATCGGTGTGACCGGCGGCGTGGAGGAGGGCGGCGGCGGCATGGGCCCAGGGGAGCGGGAGGCCGGAGGGAGGGGCGTCGGGGGAGGCGTCGGGGAAGGCGCGGGCGTAGAGGGCGGCCGCGTCTTCGGGAGATGGAGGCGGGAGTGCGAGGAAGTGGGCGAGATCGTCGGCGAGGGGCGCGTCGGTTTCGGGGCCGCAATCGAGGAAGTCGCGCCAGAAGGCAACGGCTTCGGCGTCGAGGTCGCGGAAGGTGATGGTTTCGGGGGTGATTTCGAAGGGGCGGGCGGAGTCCCAGGGGAGGACGGTGGCCTGTCGGGGACCGTATGCGGAGGCCGGGCGGTCCGAGGAAAGCCGGAAAAAGCTGTGGGCGACGCATGGGAGCGCGGTGGCGAGAATGAGCAGGAGGGCGACAGGGATGAGGCGTGGTTTCATGGGAGGGCTCCTATTCCATTTTCCATGGGGGCGGGAGGGCATTACCAGTCTTCGAAGGGGTCGGTGGAAGGGGCGTCTGAGAAGTCGGGGGAGGAAGCGGGGGCGGGGAAGGAGGCGAGAATCGATTGGATGAATGTGTGGAGGTCGGCAAGGGGGAGGGAGAGGATTTCGCGGATGGTGGAGGGGGCGGGGCCGGGCTGATAAGTCAGGGCGATGGGGAGAGTGAGAGAATCGGGGAAGATGGAGAGGTAGTTGGGAAGGTCGGCGGGAAGGTCGATGTCATATTGCTGGAGTTTTGCGGCGATACTGCGGAGGAGGGGGAGGAACTGCACGACGGCGGCGTAGGCCCCCTCGGGGAGGGGACCGTAGGCGTCGGCGAAGGCGGGGAGGTCGGCGATGGAGGTGGAGGGAGTCGCGCCGGTGGAGAGGGTGGAGAGGATGGCGGCGAGGCGACTTTCGGGGAGGGAGCCGAGGACGAGGGCGGGGCCGGCGATGGCGGCGTCGAAGGTCAGGAGGGTGACGGGGTCTTCGTCGGGGACGGCGACGGTGAGGGCGTAGGAGCGGACGGAGAAATCGGTGTCGGCGAGGGAACGGGTGTCGACGGGGACAAGGCAGACAGCAAGGTCTTCGATGGCGTCGCAGTCAGCGTCGGCGGCGGAGAGGGCCATGGCGACGAGGTCGCGGAGGGCATGGGCGACGGCGCTGGCGCGGGGTTCAAAGTCGTCGAGGGAGGCGATGCCGTCGGGGAGGGCGGTGCAGGAGACCCAGGGGAGGGCGCGGTCGGCGGTGGAGGGGTAGAGGGCGATGGCGGAGTCGGAGGAGGAGAAGGCGGCGAGTTGGGGGGCGAGGCCGGCGAAGCCGCGGCGGAGGGGCTCGATTTCGCGGGCTTGGGGGGTGGAGGCGACGCCGGCGAAGAGTTCGTCAATGTAGGCCTGGTTGACGAGGGAGGGGTCGGCGTGCTGGGCGACGGCGGCGATGGCGTCGGGGAAGAGGGCGGCGTTGACGAAGGGGGCGGGGGCGGAGAAGCTGACGAGGTAGCGGGTCACAGCGGAATCGGGGCGAAGGTGGCAGGAGATGTCAAAGCGGAGATGGTCGGCAGAATCGAGGCCGAGGCCGAAGGTGTAGGCGGTGATGGGGAGGGCATGGACTTCGGCGGAGGCGGCGGTGAGGCCGTCGAAGAGGCCACTCTGGCTGGGGGGGAGCGCGGCGAGGGCTACGAGATCGGCGTGGAGGGCGATGACGCCTTCGGCGGCGATGGGCGGGAAGGCGGAGACGAGGCGGGCGGCTTGGATGGGCTGGACGCCGCCGCGCATGGAGAGAGGCCATACGGCGACGCGGGAACCGTGGGGGAGGAAGAGGACGCGGGGGTCGCTGCCGGTGGCGACGGCCGCAGAGGGGAGGCGATAGAGGCGCGCGCCGGAGGGAAGGCGGGCGGCAACGGCGGGTGGGACGGCGGCGGTGGCGCAGGAGCGGGCGACGACGGCGAAGAAGGCGTCGATGTCACCATTCGCGGCGGGGAGGTCGAACATGATGCCGGGGGAGACGGCCCCGGGTTTGGAGTAGACGACAGCGCGGATGGGGTCGGCGGAGTCGGCGCCGACGAGGGAGACAAGGTCTACGGGACAGATGTTTCGGAGGAAGCGCTTGATGGCGTTATCGGCCTCTTGCGGCGGGATGAAGGGGGCCATGATGCGGGCCGTCTGGCCGAAGAGAGGGGCAAGACCACGGATCTCCAGCTGAGCGATGACGGTGGGTGGGATGTCCGAGGAGGAAGCGGGAGCACTCGCGTGCGCAGCGACCGCAAAGACGGCGCCGAGGAGGACGGCGGGGATGAGGCGAAGTTTCATGACGGGTCTCCTGGCGTTTCTGTCAATGGCAGTATATCAGGTCGGGTTGGAAGTGGAAAGAGAAAACCCGACAAGTACTCGGAGGGGTGCGTTTTGTTTGTTGCATGACCCAACGTTCGTTCGACACGAGCTGGCGTCGGCTTCGATTTCTAAAAGCAAAGTTTCCAGTAGATCACCGTAAAACAGCAGAATATGCCCCCCTCCGGAAGGGGGGATGTCGCCGTCCTGCGACAGGGGGAAGTACACGAGACAACAGGCGTGGCCACATGATAAAATCACACCCATCGAGAAGTTTCGTCCCACCTCGGGACGTATTCATGTGGCTTAGAGCAATCTCATGGCGACATGCTCTAAGACATCCGCCGCATCATTTCAACCGTTTCCCGCCGACGAGGAAGGTGGCATGGGAGCCGCCCGGCAGAACGCAGACAAAAGCGCGGCGGCGGTGATGAACCGCCGCCGCGCGTGTTTGGGGGGAGGGGGTCAGATGGCGGCGAAGGCGCGGGAGAGTTCGGCGGTGATGTCGTCGATGTGCTCGAGGCCAATGGAGAGGCGGATGAGCTCGGGGAGGACGCCGCCTTTGCGGAGGTCTTCGTCGGAGAGCTGGGAGTGGGTGGTGGAAGCCGGGTGGATGACCAGCGACTTCGCGTCGCCCACGTTCGCCAGCAGCGAGAAGATTTCGCCGTTGAGGGCGTCGGCGAAGGCCCGCGCCTCCTTGGAGCCGCCCTTCACGCCGAAGACGACCATGCCGCCGGCGCCGTTGGGGAGGTATTTGGCGGCGAGGTCGGGGTGGGAGAGGGAGGGGTATTTGACCCAGGCGACCTTCGGGTGCTTTTCGAGGAACTTCGCGACGGCGAGGGCGTTTTCGCTGTGGCGCGCGATGCGCAGGGGCAGGGATTCGACGCCTTGCAGGATTATCCACGCGGGAGGAGGGGCGGGGAGGAGCGGAGGCGGGGGGGGCGAAACGACGAAGATGGGGGGGCGACGAAGGGAGGGGGCAGGCGGTGAATCCCCTCCGGGCTGGAGGGGCACAAAGACGTGGATGCGTCGGCTCTCGATTTGCATCCGCCTGGGCTTGACTCTCCGCCAAGTCTCTGTTACATCACTTTTAAATCACAACCAAAAAGGTCGTAATGGCGTGATGCGAACAATCCACAAAACCAAAGGAAACCTGATGAAAAAGTCGTTCTTCCTGCTGCTCGCGGCCGTTCTTCTTTCCCTGTGCGCGGCCTGCGTGTGTTGTCCGGAATCCAAGTGTGCCTCCAAGGCTTGTTGCGCCAAAGAATGCACTTGCACCTGTTGCAAGGATGCCAAGTGCGGCAAGCAGGCCCGTTGCGACAAGAATTGCAACTGCCCTTGCTGCAAGGATGCCAAGGCTTCCAAGAAGGCCTGTTGCGGCGCCGCCAAGTGCGACAAGAAGTAAGCCGCCGGCCCAGACAAGCCCATCTCCCGTTCCGCACCGAGGTGCGGCTCACGGGCGGAGCGTTTCGTTGAGACTGCCCGTGCGGTAGCCTTGGAGGTCGAGGGAGACGTAGGCGAAGCCGAGGGCGCGGAGGGCGGCGGAAATTCCGGCGGCGCGGGCGGCCAGCAGGGGGATGGCGTCGGGGGCGACTTCGATGCGGGCGAGGTCGCCGTGGGAGCGGACGCGGAGCTGTCCCAGGCCGGGGAAGGCGGTGCGGATCCAGTCCTCCGCGCGCCCGACGCGGGCGAGTCCTTCGGCGGTGATGCGCTCGCCGTAGGGGAAGCGGGAGGCGAGGCAGGCGAAGGACGGCTTGTCGGCGGTGGGGAGTCCGAGGGAGCGGGAGAGTAGGCGGATTTCGGCCTTGGTCAGGCGGGCATCGTGGAGAGGGCTTCGGACGCCGAGTTCGCGGATGGCGCGGCGGCCAGGGCGCCAGTCGCCGTCGTCGTCGAGGTTGGAGCCCTCCAGGACGGCGGCGAGTCCGCGGTTGCGTGCGAGGGCGGCGAGTTTGCCGAAGAGTTCCTTTTTGCAGTGGTAGCAGCGGTCGGGCGGGTTGTCCGCGAAGCCGGGGATGGCGAGTTCTTCCGAATCGACGACGACGTGTTCGACGCCTTCGGATCGGCAGAACGCGGCGGCTTCGGCGAACTCGCGCGCCGGGAAAGACCGGGAGCGGGCCGTGGCTGCGACGGCGCGGTCGCCGAGTTCTTCGTGCGCGACGCGCAGGAGAAAGGTCGAATCGACGCCGGCGGAAAACGCGACGAGGGCGGAGCCGAACTCCCTCAGCATGGCGCGCAGGGATTCGAGCTTGGCTCGTGTTTCTTCCGGGATGGCGGGCAGGCTGGCGGGCATGACGGGAGGCGGGTCAGGGGGCGAAGGTTCGGTAGGCGGCGATGGTGCGGGCGAGGAGGGTGTCGAGGGGCCAGCCGAGGAGGTCGGCGCCGCGCTGGATGACGTCGCGGGAGCAGCCGGCGGCGAAGCGCTTGTCCTTGTATTTCTTCTTGACGCTCTTGAGGTTCAGGTCGCGGGCGCTTTTGGAGGGGTACATGAGGACGACGGCGCCGAGAAGGCCGGTGAGTTCGTCGGTGGCGTAGAGGATTTTCTCCATCTCGTGCTCGGGCGCGATGTCGGTGCAGATGGCCCAGCCGTGGGAGGCGACGGCGCGGAGACACGGAGTCGGCTTTGGGAAGGGATTTTGCACGAAAGGACAAAAAGGCAATAAAAGGGGCGTCTGGAGAGCGGGAGGGATGCCGGCATTGAAAACCATGAAAACCGCTTCGCGGACATTGAAAAGCGGGAGAGAAGCGGAATGAAAAGCGGGAGGAAGGCGGATGGAAAGCGGGAGGAAAACCGGGTTCCAATGCCTGGAAAAGTCCGCGAAACTGGCTTCCAATGCTTGGAAAACCGGCGAAACTGGGTTCCAATGTTTGGAAAAAATTCGCGCGTTTTTCGCTTGACATTGATTAGACATCTAACTTATTATCCCGCCCATGCAACGAAATGCCATCATGTTGATTTCCCGCATCCACGAGGCCGCGGCCAAGTGGATTTCAGACGAGCTCGCTGCGGCGGGACTGGAAGGGGTCGCGCCGTCGCACGGCGATGTCCTCGCTCTCCTCTTCCGCCAGAAAGAGGCCACGATGCACGAGCTCGCCGCGTTCGCGCGCCGGACGAAGCCGACCATGACGGTCCTCGTCGGCAAGCTCGAAAAGATGGGCCTCGTCACCCGCACGCAGTCCCCCCTCGACGCGCGCTGCCAGATCGTGCGCCTGACGCCGGAAGGGGAACGCCTCCGTCCGGCCTTCGACGCCATCTCCCGCCGCCTCGCGTCCCGCGCCTACGCCGGGTTTTCCCCCCCCGCCGCCCGCCGCCTCGAAGCCGCCCTGGCCCAGATGCTCTCGAATTTCGAAAACCCCCAACCCGAAAGGACCCAACCATGAAAGAAATCCAGACCACCGCCGACCTCGCCAACGCGACCGCCATCGACCTCGGCCCGCTCTCGCAACTCTCCGACTACGTCCTCGAACTCGGCCCCGGCGTGAAAATCCCCGGCAAGGTCTTCGGCGGCGCGGCCGTCAAGGCGGGCGGCGCGGACTTCTCGCTGCAGGTCTTCGCGCCCGGCGCGGAAGGCGGCTTCTACCACGTCCACAAGGACCACGAGGAACTCTACTTCTTCCTCTCCGGCGCCGGCGAATACCAGGTGGACGGCGTGAACATCCCCGTCAAGGAAGGCTCCGTCGTCCGCGTCGCCCCGGCCGGCAAGCGCGCCGTCCGCAACACCGGTTCCGCTCCGCTCGTGATGCTCTGCATCCAGTACGTCGCCGCCGCCCCCGGCTCCGTCAATCCCTCCGACGGGACGATCCTCGCCGAGCCGGTGAAGTGGTAAGCGAAAGGAGAAACCCGCCATGAAATACCGCATTTTCTTCGCCGTGGCCATCGCCGCCGCCGCGCTGTCCGTCCCGGGCTTCGCCGGGGAGCCGGCCCCGTCCGCCATCGAGCGCAACAAAGCCGCCATGCGCCGCTTCGAGACGTGCATCAACCAGAACGACCTCGCCCTCGGCCGCAAACTCATCTCCGAAAAGGCCGCCTTCGCGACGCCCGTCTCCCCCGAGCCGCTTTACGGCGCCGAGGGCTACCTCTCCGTCGTTTCGCTGATGCGCGCGAGTTTCCCCGACGTGCAGTGGAAGCTGGAAGACATGGTGGCGGACGACACCACGGTGGCCGTCCGCTGGACCTGCTCCGGCACGTTCACCGGACCGGCCCCCTTCGCCGGACTCGACCCCAACGGCCGCGCCTTCTCCACGTCCGTCATGAACTTCTACGTCTTCGACGCCGACGGCAAGATCGTCGACGACATCGCCGCCACCGGCATGCTCGGCATCCTCCAGGGCATCGGCGCGGTGCCTTGAGGCGGATGCCCGTGACGCGCGTGCTGCGAACCCCCTTCCGAAGAAACGAAAAACAACCCCAAACCACCAGGAGAACCCCATGAACAAAATGCCCCCCGAAGAACTTTGCGCCATCATCGAAAAGGCCAAGGTCCTGTTTCTCGCCACGGCGGACGGCGACCAGCCGAAGAACCGCCCGATTTCCGGCCATTTCATCGACGGCGGCCGCGTCGTGTTCGGCATCGGCGACTTCAAGGACGTCTACCGCCAGCTCCGGGCGAACCCCAAACTCGAGTTCACCGGCCTCTACGACGGCGTCAAATGGCTCCGCCTGACGGGTCGCGCGGTCTTCGACGAGGGAGCCGAACGCGAAGCCCACCAGGCAAAGATGCTCGAGACCCTTCCCTTCCTCGTGAAGTTCTACAACGACGAAACGGGCCACAAGCTCATGACGTTCCACCTCGAAGACGCGACGGCGGAAGTCGTCAACTTCATGCCGCCCGGCGA
>JAFTAH010000077.1 GCA_017458625.1 Kiritimatiellia bacterium
GGCAGGAAGGTAGTCGGCGTCACCCGTCTGGGAGAAGGTGATGGTGACGGTGCCTGCACCGGTGAAGGAGAGGATGTCGCCGGTGAGCGTGGCAGGGCCGGAGATGGCGTAGGTGAGTTCAAGCCCGGAGGAGGCGGAGGCAAGCTCGGAGAAGGTCAGCGTGTTGGTGGCGAGCTGGTCGGAGACGGGGGCGACGGTGATGGTCTGGGGATGCTTGGTGGTGGTCGTGGAGAGGAGGGAGGACCAGAGGGAGGTGGTGGAACCGGAGACGGCGGCGACCTGCCAAGTGTATTCGGTGGCATGGGTCAGCTCGGCGACGTTGATGGACGTGCCGCTGACGGGGAGCGAGTTGTAGCCGGTGAGGGGTTCGGCGGCGGATTCGTAGGCGGTGACGGTGATGGCGTCGAGGTAGCGGACTGCAGCGTTGTTGGTGGCGGTGCGGGTGTCGAGGAAGCGGAGGTAGCAGGTGCCGGAGAAGGAGGAGAGGTCGGTGGTATTGGTTTGGACGGTCGTGGTGGCGTTGGTGATGGAGGTCAGGGTGGTCCAGGGGCCGTTGGTCGAGGCGGCGGACTGGACGTCGAGGGACCAGGCGTTGGTGTTGCTGGAACGAGCGTAGAGGAAGGTGAGGGTGGCGGGGTTGGTGACGGGCGGGGTGACGAGGTAGGCGCCGTTGGTGGAGAAGGCGGCGGCTTTGTTGCCATCGAGGGGGCGGGAGTTGATGGCGAACCCGGAGGAAGAGGCGGTCCAGCCCTCCGGAAGTTCGGCGGTGGAGGCGGTTTCAAAGGATTCGGCGAGGACGGCGGCGGGGTCGGAGCGCGTGGAGGAAAAGACGGTGAGGAGGTAGGAGTCGGCGGCGGGGACGGCGGACCAGGAGGCGGTGAAGGAGGCGTCGGTAATGGCGGAGGCGGCAAGTCCGTCGGGGGCGGCGAGGAGGAGGGTCAGGGTGGCGGAGGCGGAGCCTTCGTAGAGGTTGGAGGCGATGGTGGCGACGACGGCGTAGGTTCCGGGAGCGGAGGGGGCGGTGGCGGAGCCGTCGTAGGTGATGTTGACGGAGAGACCGGCGGGATCGGTGGTGGCGGTGACGGGTTTTGCGGTTCCGTCGGCGGTCTGGGAGAGACCGGAGAGGGTGACGATGGCGGGGGCCTTGGTGACGGCGAAGGTCAGGGTGGCGTCGGCAGCGGCGGCGTAGTCCTCGTTGCCCGCCTGGGAGAAGGTGATGGAGACGGTGCCGGCGCCGGTGAAGGAAAGGGTGTCGTTGGAGAGAACTGCGGGACCGGAAATGGCGTAGGTAAGGGGGAGGCCGGAGGAGGCGGTGGCAAGGGTGGAGAAGGCGAGGGAGTTGGTGGCGACCTGGGGCGGGATGTTGGCAAGGGTGATGGTCTGGGGGGCGGGGCCGTCGGTGGGGGTGGTGAAGGTGATGGCGGAGGACCAGCGGGAGGTGATGGTGGTGGTGGAGTCGAGGGCGCGGAGGGAGAAGGAGTAGGTGGTTTCGCCAGCAAGGGGGGAGAGGGTGAGGTTGGTGGAGGCGGTGGTGCCGGAGAGGATGGGTTCGGCGGAGGGGGCGCCGAAGACTTGGACAAGGTCGACGTAGCGTCCCTGGGTGCCTTCGGTGCGGGCGTCCAGGAGGCGGAAATAGGTGACGGAGGAGGAGAAGGCGGAGGCGTCGATGTTGTTGGTTTGCCAGGCGGTGGTGGCATCGGAGACGGTGGCGAGGGTGGTCCAGGGACCAGAGGCGGAGGTGGAGGCTTGGACAAGGAGGGGCCAGTCGACGGTCGAAGAAGAGCGCTCATACATAAATGAGATGGAGGCGGGATTGGTGACAGGCGGGGAGACAAGGGCATCGTCGGCGGCGTTGAAGACCAGGGCGTAGGTGCCGTCGGCGTCGGCGCGGTTGCTGTCGCGCGTGATGGAGGTTGCCGTCCAGGTGTCGGGAATGCCGTTCTCGAAGCTTTCGGAGAGGAGCGTGGCGGGGGCGCCGGCGTCGGTTTGGGTGAGAAGGTATTCGTAGGATGCGGCGTCCTCGACGGCGGACCACGAGAAGGTGGCGGAGGTGGCGGTGGTGCTGTCGAGGGCGGGCGCAGGAACGGCAAGCACGATGGCGGTGGGGTCGGTGCCGTTGAGGTATTCCTGCCAGTTGGGGATGCCGTCGCCGTTCCAATCGTCGAGCTCGGCGGCATCGAAGTCGGTGGTGGTGCCGCCGTATTGGTTGAGCCAGTACTGGGGGGTGCCGAGGGCAGCGAGAATCGGCGAGAAGTTGACCGTGAGAGTGCCGTTGTTGGTGACGTTGTACCAGGTGTAGGCGTAGTAGGTGAGGTTGGTGTAGTTCTCGGGGTTGATGAGGGTACTATTCTGGTAGACGGAGGAGATGTAGTAGTAGGAAACGGGCGTGAGGTTGAAGACCTTGGAGGTGCCGTTGGTGACGGTGGGGTAGGATTCGGGGGCGACGTAGCCCTCGCCATTGACGACCGCAGTGAGAGTCCAAGTGGTGACGAAGTTGTCGGGGTCGAAGACGGCGCGGACCCATTCAGGGTGGTCGATGAAGGGATTGCGGTTTTTCTGGTAGGACTTGTAGATGCGCTCGTTGCGGTTGGTCTCGAAGGAGTCCACGGGGTCGAGCTCGTTCCATTCGAGGAGGGTGGAGAGCTTGCCGAGGGTATTGCCGGTAGTGGAGGTGCCGACGGAGTCGACCAGCTCGAGGTCGTTGTTGTTGCGGCAATGCGTCCCGTCGTAGCGGACGTCCATGTAGAAGAGGGCGCGGGCGACGTCGCCCTTGGCGGAGTCCGGGGGCTCCCAGGCGGTGCTCGTGTAGTAGCAGCCGTTCTTCTCCTTGTAGCCCGACACGCCGTAGCAGTTGTCGAAGTCGAGGTTGCCGCGGGTGGAGTTCATGGTGCTGTCGGTGGCGCGGATGTGGTGGAGGTCCGAATATGCCGGAACCGTCCCGTCAATGCCGTGGGACTGCGCCCAGATGTGTTCCTTGTTGAAGGAGGAGATGCCCCGCTGGAGGTAAAGGCCGAGGACCTGGCTCGAATTGGTGGGGCAAGCGTCGATTGTCCTCAGAATCGTGTCCAGGTTCGATCCATACGAATTTGTCGTCACTCCCCTGTTGATGATGGCGCTCAGCGCGTTCTTGAGGGCGGTGCCGGTCTTGAGGGAGCCGTCGGAATTGTAGCAATCGGCGTAATAGTCGGCATTGGCATCGTCGTTGTCGTTGATGGTGACGGTCAGGGAAGAGGGAGCGCCGAGCGTGGCGCCGCCGGCGGGATTGGACAGCTCGACATAGAAGGTTTCGGGGGACTCGGCAGTGGCGTCGTCGAGGATGGGGATGGAGAAGAATTGCGAGATGACGCCGTTGGCGAAGGAGAGGGTGCCGGAGGTGGGGGTGAAATCGGAGGAGGAGGTGGCGGTGCCGCCAGAGGTGGCGTAGTCGACGGTGACGGCGCCGTTGGCGCCGCCGGAACGACGGACGGTGACGTCGAGGGCGCCAGCGCCTTCGGAGACGGAGAGGGTGGCGGACTCGAAGGCGAGGGTTCCGGCGGGCTCGTCGGCGACGGTGAAAGAGACGGTGGCGGAGTCGGAACCATCCTTGTCGGTGGCGGTGAAGGTGACGGAGTAGGTGCCTGCGGCGGAGGGCGTGAAGCTGAAATCGGAGGAGACGGTGGAAGTGCCGGATACGGCGGAGAAGGTGGCGCCGGAAGGCAGGGAGGAGGCGGCGAGGGAGATGGGGTCGCCATCGTATTCGGTGGCGGAGACCACAATGGTGAAGGTGTCGCCCACGGTGAGCGAGACGGCGGTGTCGGCGGGCGAGAGGAAGAGGGTCGGCGGGGAGTCGGGGGCGGCGAGGAGGGTGGTGATGGACTTGACGGTGGACCAGTCGGAACCGGCGTTGACGCGGGCGTAGTAGGTGGTGTCGCGGGCGAGGTCGGGAACAACGAGGTTGGTGGAGGAGGTGGTGTACTCGCCGACGAGGGAGGCGGCGGAGAGGGCCTGGGCAGAGACATAGATGTTGCGAACGCGGGCACCGGCGACGGCGGTGGCGTTGGGGGCGGCGATCTTGAGGCGGACGGAGGGTTGGGAAAGGGCTGCGGCGGGGAATTCGGGGATGAAGTCGACGTAGGTGTTGCCGCTGGAGGCGGCGTTGTTGGAGGCAAAGAGGATCCAGGTCGTGCCGTTATCGAGAGAGTAGGAGGCGGTGACGAGCTTGATGTCGGCGGTGACCGATCCGTAAGTCGCGACACCGCAGTGGAGCTTGGTGGTGGAGACGTTCATCGTGGAGAAGGCGGGGGAGATGAGGGCGGGGGCATCGGCACCGACAAGCTTGTGGTAGGTCCCGGTGTTGCTGGCGGAGCCGAAGTAGGACCAGCCGGCGGCGAGGGCGTTGTTGGTGGTGGCGGCGAGGGTGGTGGTGCCGGCGGGGGCGGCGGTGGAGAAGCTGTCGTCCGTGGCGACCTGGAGAGTGTAGGTGGGGGAGCCATCGCAGGCGGTCCAGGAGGCGAGGAAGGAGTTGGTGGTGGGGTCGGAGAGGGTGAGGACGGGGACGGAGGCGAAGAGGTCGGTGACGGTGATGGCGAGAGTGACGGAGGCGGTGCCCCATTCGTTGACGGCTTCAAGCGTGGCGGAATAGGAGCCGGCGGCGGCGGGAGTGAAGGACCAGGTGGTGCCGGAGAGGGTGCCGGAGCCGGAGGTGAGCGTGAGGGCGGGAACGGGGTCGCCGGAGAGATAAGCGGAAAGGTCAAGGCTGGCGGTGTCGCCGAGGGAGACGGCAAGCGTGGACCAGTTGCCAGAGGTCCACGCGGGGGCGACAGGAGCGGTGGCGCGGGTGGTGGCAGAGGCTACGGAGGACCAGGCGTTGTCAGAGGCATCGACGATGCGGAAGTAGTAGGTGGTGGAAGCGGAGAGACCGGAGACGGCGACGGAAGTGGCAGAGGCGTCTAGGGGAATGGTCTGGAGGATGGAGCCGGAGGAGCCGGAGCTGGTGGCGGCGTAGACGGTGACGGCCTGGATATGGCAACGCTTGTCGGAGGTAATGAAGCGGAACTTGGTGGTGGCGGAGAGCTGGGAGGCGGGGAGGGTGTAGGTGTATTCGGTGGAGGTGGCATTGGGGGTGATGGTGCCGAGCGTGGTGAAATTGGAACCGCCGTCGGAAGATACGTCAATATTGACGGTACCATTGTCTTTGCCGTATTTGCTAATGGAGGCGACAAGGAAAACGGAAGAGGCGTCGGAGAGGTCGAGAGAGGGAGTGATGAGGTAACCGTTTGCGGAACCGGAGCCAAGCTTCACCTGATTGGTGGCATTGAAGACCTTGGAGCCGGTCCAGCCGGAGGTTTGGGTGTAGTTGTCGAGGGAGGAGGAGATGTCCACAGAGGCGGCGGAGGTGAAGTTGGTAAATGTTTCGGTGAGGACGGCATTGGAGGTGGTGGTGCCGGAGCCACTGCTGGCGGTGAAGGCGTCGTCGGAGGCGACCTGCAGGACGTAGCCGGAGGCGGGAATGGGCGTGGACCAGGAGGCGGAGAGCGAAGTGTTGGCGACCAGGGACAGGGAAAGAGGCTCCTGCGCCAGCGCAGGAAACGCCAGCACGGCGGCGAGAAAAGCGGTGCGGCAAACAGTTTTTGCAATCATGACAAAGCTCCTTCCGCCCGCACCCAAGACGCCCCTGTCACCACCAAAAACTTTCTCACCACGTACCTCGTATCGCAAATCCGATTCAATGGATGACGTTCCAGTCTGCCTTACTTGTTTTCCCCAGCCTGTTCATTCTGCAATTCTGCCTCCCCTTTCGGCTCATCTATGATCCATACCTCCCACTGTTCCGTATCAAAACCGTGCATCCCGCTGCCACAAAGGACTTCCGGCTTTCGCTGCATCGAGTACGGTTCCCCATGCGGATCGAACCGCACCAGATCGACAACGTTCTCTTCCGTGGGCTCCTCGTCCCCCGCATACAGCACCAATTCGCCAGAGACGGATTCCCCGTCCGTTCCCCAGAAGTGGGCGGGGAGTTCGATGAACGGAGTCTTGAGGTCAGCGGCGAGGATGGATGCGATCCTCGAGCCTTCGTTGCCCAAGAGGAGGAATGCGCCCGGGGCCAACGTCCCCGTGAGCGGACAGGGCACTCCGGCGGTCTTCTCTGCTACGCCGTCCATGCGGAACACCAGCGCATAGCCATCAGCCTCCAGGTTCACAGGCTGCTGCCGCCGATTTTCCAGCATGACGATGCGCTCCCGCTCCCGGAAATCGCTCACACTCTCCACCACCACGCCCGTCCTTTTGACCTCGAATGTGATCCGCCCCTCCAGCGGATCGTCCGCATCCCGCTCGAACTGGTCCCCGCCGCATGATCGTGCGACCGCCCAGAACTTCCCCGTCACGGACGTGTCGATCTCGAAGACCTCACGGGCCCCGCCCGCCCGCCAATGCCCGCCGTTATTGCTTTTCCACGGCACGCAATCCCACGAGCCCTCCTCCACCCCCGGCAGCCCGAACCCCGCCCCCTCGTCGTTCCGCACCATCGCGCGAATCGTCTCCCCCGCAGCGCCCTCTTCCACCCAGAAACCATCCTCCCGCTCCGGGAACAGCACCTCGAACCCACCCGGTCCGCCCTCCACCCACACCTTCCCCAGCAGCCAGCACGCCTGCTCCTCCGACTCTGCCGATTCCGCCGCTGGCGTCCCTTTCGTCCGAAAGCGCAGAAACCGCGACACCCGGTCCGGCGTCACCGGGCCCACCACGTTTACTGTCCCCGTCGCCTGGTCCCCAGTCGAAACCACCCGCGCCAGCGGAATCACCGTTCCCCAGTCCGACTCCCCTGTGATCGACTCCTCCAGCACGAACTCGCTCTCCCCTGCCGCCATCCCCATCCGCTGCAGCTCGAATCTAACCGCCGTGGGTGCCCCGTCCAGCGCTAGCACCAGCTCATCCCCGTCGGCTCGCATCTCCGCCGCCCCGTTCGCCCCCAATCCAAACACCCGCCCGCTCCATCCCTCCTGCAACTGCCGCTTCCACGCCGACGCGACCGGATACCCCACATAAGGCAGCTGCACCCCGGTGCCTGCCGCGCCCGGGGCCGTGCCCAGGAGCAGGCAGAACAGACCGGCCAACATGGCGGACCAGGATTGCGTTGAACTAGCGGTTTTCATCGCTGTCACGGAGACTCCACTTTGCAACATTCATACTTTTCGCGCGCGCGAGAATGCAACTCCTTCCTTCCGCTCTTCATCGCCAAGCCAAGTTGTGCCATGTCGCAGAATCCGTCCGGGGCCAGGCATGGCCAGACGATTCGCGGCAACTCTAGAAGTCTACCTTTTCGCCGCTCCTCACGCCATTGCATTCTCCGTGTTTACAGTGAAACGTTCCACCTGGGGGCCATGGTCTTCCGGAATAGCTTTGAGTGTACGGTTGAGCATTGGAAAAGTTGCATGGAGGCGAGAAAAGGGTAGGTTGCGGGGCGGGTGCAAGGGAGGACGGATCGCCCGCCAAGGGGCGAATCGGGGAGGGGAGAGGGGGCGCAGGGGGGCGGGCAGGGACGGACAGAGAAAACACGCTGAGACGCGGAGGGCGTGGAGGGGGCAAGGCGGGAGGGGCGGGGGAGGGGAAATGGGCGAAAAGGCCAATGATTGACGAAAAGGAGTCGTCATCCAAAAAACAGGACACATCTTGCTTGTCTTTTCCACCGGACTCGTCGTCGGGAAAACTTGCCGATGCACCACATCGCCTTCGTTTTTCCTCCTTGATTCCGGTAAAAAATCCTGCGCAACATGTTATGTTTTTTGTTTGACAACTCCAAACTCACGGCATTTTTGCGGGAGGGACGGGAGGGCGAGAGGGGGGACACAAAAAGACGGCCGACCCGAGGGCCGGCCGTGTCGTACGTGGGGTGGGGGAGAGGCGACTACTTGATGTCGTTCCCCGTGAGCTCCTGGCGGAAGCTGGTGGCGGAGCCGGACTTGTTCTCGGGCTTGTAGAGGCCGGGGACGGCGGCGTAGAGGGCCGCGCAGACGACCAGGTCCTGCTTCCAGGTGATCTCGTTGGGGGCGTGGGCCTGGGACTCGGCGCCGGGGCCGAAGCCGACGCAGGGGATGCCGTAGCGGCCCTGGATGGAGACGCCGTTGGTCGAGAAGGTCCACTTGTCGATGAGCGGGCGGCCTTCGCGCTTGGCCTGGGCGGTCTCGTCGGCGAAGAGGCGCTGCTCGCCCCAGAGGGCGTGGTGGGCGTCGACGAGGGCCTGGACGTGCGGCGCGTTCTCCTTGTTGATCCAGGTCGGGAAGAAGCATTCGGTCTTGTAGACGTGGCCGGTCCACGCGGGGCGGTCGTACATGTACATGGAGACCTTGACGTCCTTGGCGTACTTCTTGCAGGCGGGCAGGTCCTCGATCTCCTTGAGGCAGGAGAGATAGGTCTCGCCGGCGGTCATGCGGCGGTCGATGCTGATGGCGCAGGAGTCGGCGACGGCGCAGCGCGAGGGCGAGGTGTAGAAGATCTGCGAGGTGGTGCAGGTGCCCTTGCCGAGGAAGCGGGCATCCTCCCAGTGCTCGGGGTTGTACTTCGGGTCGAGCATCTTGACGAGGCCCTTGATCTCGACGGAGTCGTCGGCAGGGTTCTCGTTGAGGTCGCGGACGTTCTGGATGACCTCGGCCATCTTGTGGATGGCGTTGTCGCCGCGCTCGGGGGCGGAGCCGTGGCAGGAGATGCCGTGCATGTCGACGCGGATCTCCATGCGGCCGCGGTGGCCGCGGTAGATGCCGCCGTCGGTGGGCTCGGTGGAGATGACGAACTCGATCTTGCTGCGGGCGTCCTCGGGGCCGTTGAAGTATTCGTTGACGATGGACTGCCAGCACATGCCGTCGCAGTCCTCCTCCTGGACGGTGCCGACGACCATGATCTTGTAGCCCGGCGGGATGAGGCCGAGGTCCTTCATGATCTTGGCGCCGTAGGCGGCGGAGGCCATGCCGCCCTCCTGGTCGGAGCCGCCGCGGCCGTAGATGACCTTGTCGGTCTCGTAGCCCTTGTAGGGATCCTCGCGCCAGTTGGCGATGTTGCCGATGCCGACGGTGTCGATGTGCGAGTCGATGGCGATGATCTTGTCGCCCTCGCCCAGCCAGCCGATGACGTTGCCGAGCTGGTCGATCTCGACCTTGTCGAAGCCGAGTTGCTCGAGCTCCTGCTTGATGCGCATGACGACGCCCTTTTCCTCACAGGATTCGGAGGGGATGGCGATCATGTCGCGGAGGAACTTGGTCATGGCGGGCCCGTAGTCCTGAGCGGCCTTCTTGATGGCGGAAAAGTCCATGGATACTCCTTGAGGTTTGAATCGTTGACTTTCGTTGGCGGAAAATATGCGCCCGAAGCAGGCGGAAGAAAAGCCAAAAGTCCGCAGAAAAGGCGGGACGGGGGGGGGGATTGCAATCCGGGTGGCGGGCGGGTATAGTGCGCGGGTGCGGCGTTCCAAAATGGAACGACGCGAACGAAGGAGCCGGATGTGGTCATGGCCAAGGATGTCTATGAGAGCCCGCTGGGCGAAAGGTATGCGAGCCGCGAGATGCAGGAACTGTTCTCTGCAGATCGGAAGTTCGGTACGTGGCGGCGGCTGTGGGTGGCCCTCGCGGAGGCGGAGCGGGAGCTGGGGCTGGACATCTCGCAGGCGCAGATCGACGAGCTGCGGGCGCACGTGGACGACATCGACTACGAGGTGGCGCGGGCGCGGGAAAGGGAGGTCCGGCATGACGTGATGGCCCATGTCCACGCGTATGGGGTCCAGTGTCCGCTGGCAAAGCCGATCCTCCATCTGGGGGCGACGAGCTGCTACGTGGGGGACAACACGGACCTGATCGTGATGCGGGAGGCGTTGCGGCTGGTGCGGCGGCGGCTACTGGCGGCGGTGGCGGCGCTGGCGGACTTCGCGGCGCGCGAGAAGGGGCGGCCGACTCTCGGCTATACGCATTTCCAGCCGGCCCAGCCCACCACGGTCGGCAAGCGCGCCACGCTCTGGCTGCAGGACCTGATTGCGGATCTCGACGACCTGGACCATGTGGCGGGGTCGCTGCGGCTGCTGGGGTCGAAGGGCACGACGGGCACCCAGGCGTCGTTTTTGGAGCTGTTCGGGGGCGACCAGGCGAAGGTGGACCGGCTGGATGGGCTCATTGCGGAAAAGATGGGGTTTCCGGGGTGCTATGCGGTGTCGGGGCAGACGTATTCGCGGAAGGTGGACGCGCGGGTGGCCGGGGTGCTGGCGGGGATTGCGGCGAGTGCGCACAAGTTCTCGAACGACGTGCGGCTCCTGCAGCACCTGAAGGAGGTGGAGGAGCCGTTCGAGACGCAGCAGGTCGGGTCGTCGGCGATGGCGTACAAGCGGAATCCGATGCGGTGCGAGCGGATGGCGGCGCTGGCGCGGCATGTGCTGGTGGGGGCGTCGAATCCGGGGTTCACGGCGGCGGAGCAGTGGCTGGAGCGCACGCTGGACGACTCGGCGAACCGGCGGCTGGCGTTGCCCGAGGCGTTTCTGGCGACGGATGGCATCCTGCTGCTCTACGCAAACGTGGCGGCGGGACTGGTGGTGCATCCGAAGGTCATCGAGCGGCACCTGCGCGAGGAGCTGCCGTTTCTGGCCACGGAAAACCTGCTCATGGACGCGACGAAGGCCGGGGGCGACCGCCAGGAGCTCCACGAACGCATCCGGGTGCTGTCGCAGGAGGCGGCGCGGGTGGTCAAGGATGAGGGGCGGGACAATCCGTTGCTGGAGCTCATCGCGGCGGATCCGGTGTTCGCGGGGTACGGGATGACGCGCGAGTGGCTGGCGGCGCGGCTCGAGCCGACGGCCTACGCGGGGTGCGCCGAGCACCAGACGGAGCGCTACCTGGCCGAGGTGGTGCGGCCGCTGCTGGCGGCGAACGGAGTGGCAGGCGACGCTGGTGGCGCGGCCGGCGCGGATGTTTGCGTGTGAGAGCATTGGGCATTTGCGAGTATCCAGTAGCAACGAAGTTGACGAAAGGCGGCGCATGATGGCGGCGGACAAGGCGGTGGCGATGAAGACGGTGAAGGCGATCGTGGGAGCGAACTGGGGCGACGAGGGCAAGGGGAAGATCACCGACATGCTGGCCGAAAAGGCAGACGTCGTGGTGCGCTTCCAGGGCGGGGCGAACGCGGGGCATACCATCGTGAACGGATACGGCAAGTTCGCGCTCCACACGCTGCCGTCGGGCGTCTTCTACGGGCATGTGACCAACGTCATCGCCAATGGCGTGGCGCTCAACCTGCCGGTGCTGAAGGCGGAATATGACGGGCTGGTCGCGCGCGGGGTGCCCGCCCCGAAGCTGCTTGTCAGCGACCGCGCCCAGCTGGTGATGCCCTACCACATCCTGTTCGACCAGTACGAGGAAGAACGGTTGGCGGGGCATTCCTTCGGGTCGACGAAGTCGGGGATTGCGCCGTTCTATTCCGACAAGTTCGCCAAGATCGGGTTCCAGGTGTGCGAGCTGTTCGACGAGGTGGCGCTGGGCGAGAAGCTTGCCCGCGTCTGCGAGACCAAGAACGTGCTGCTGGCGCACCTCTACCACAAGCCGCTGCTCGAGCCCGAGACGCTGCTGGCCCAGCTGCGGCAGTGGCGGGAGATGGTCGAGCCGTTCGTGGCCGACACGTCCGCGTTCCTGCACGAGGCGCTGGCGGCCGGGAAGCAGATTCTGCTCGAAGGGCAGCTGGGGTCGCTGAAGGATCCGGACCATGGCATCTATCCGATGGTGACGAGCTCCTCCACGCTGGCAGGGTACGGGGCGGTGGGGGCGGGGATTCCGCCGTATGCCATCGGCGACATCCTGGCGGTCACGAAGGCGTATTCCAGCGCGGTGGGGGCGGGGGCGTTCGTCAGCGAGATCTTTGGGGAAGAGGCCGACGAACTGCGGCGGCGCGGGGGCGACGGCGGCGAATATGGCGCGACGACGGGGCGACCGCGGCGCATGGGGTGGTACGATTGCGTGGCGTCCCGCTACGGCTGCCGCCTCCAGGGCGCGACCGAGGTGGCGCTGACCGTCCTGGACGCGCTGGGCTATCTCGACGAGATTCCGGTGTGCGTCGCCTACGATATCGACGGGCAGGAGTCCCGCGACTTCCCGGTGACGCCGCGACTGGGGCGGGCGAAACCGGTGCTCAAGGTGCTGCCGGGCTGGAAATGCGACATCCGAGGCATCCGCACCTACGCCGAACTGCCGCAGGCGTGCCGCGACTACATCGAATTCATCGAGCGCGAGCTGGGCCTGCCCATCCGCCTGCTCTCCAACGGGCCCCGCCGCGAGGACATCATCCGGCGGTGAGCCAGGGAGGGGCGGGGGTGGTGAGGGGGCTGGCTTGACTTGAGGGCGGGGTGGCGGTTTAATGGCGGGGACGCGGTTGAAGTCCAAGGTGAGTGCATGAAGGTTTTGCTGATAGGTGACATTGTCGGAAATCCGGGCCGGACGGCCATGGCACAGGTGGCGACCCGCTGGAAGGCGGAGGGGCGCGCAGACCTCGTGATTGCCAACGCCGAGAACGCGGCGGGGGGGCGCGGGTTGACGGCGCCGCTGGCGGAGGAGCTGTTCGCCGGCGGGGCGGACATCCTGACGATGGGCGACCACGTCTGGGACCAGAAGGAGGCCGGGACGCTCTACAACCGGGAGTCGCGGATCGTCCGGCCGCTGAACGTGGCGCCGGGATGTCCGGGGCATGGGTGGACGATGGTGCAGACGCCGGCGGGGCCGGCCTATGTGGTGCAGCTCATCGGGCGCGTGTTCATGAAGCTGCAGGTGGACTGTCCGTTCCGCGCCATCGACGAGTGGCTGAAGCGGTATGGGGGGAAGGGGCAGCCGATCTTCGTGGACTTCCATGCGGAGGCCACCAGCGAGAAGATCGCGATGGCGCATTTCCTGGATGGGCGCGTGACGGCCTTGGTGGGGACGCACACGCATGTGCAGACGGCCGACGAGGCGATCTGGCCGAAGGGGATGGCGTACCTCAGCGACCTGGGCATGACGGGGCCATGCGCATCGGTCATCGGGCGCACCGCCGAGACCATTCTGCCGCACTTCCTCACGGGCATGCCCACCAAGTTCGAGATTGCCAGCGGCGATGTGCGGCTCCACGGGGCGCTGGTCACCGTCGACGACACGACCGGGCGGGCGGTCCGCATCAAGCGCGTCGAGGAAAGTCTGGGCTGAGGCCTCCGTCTACTGCATTGTCCGAACGCCATGCGCCGCTATCTCATCGTCAAGCTTTCATCCATCGGAGACATCGCCCATGCCCTGCCCGTCGCCCGCGCGATTCGTCAGCGTATGCCGGACGCCGAGATCGACTGGGTGGCGCAGCCCGAGTATCAGGCGCTGCTGGCGCGGTGTCCGGACATCAGCCGGGTGATTCCCTTCCCGCGGCATCATTTCCTGCGCGGATTCCCGCAGTTCTGGCGGGAGCTGCGGCGGGTGCGCTATGATGCGGTGCTGGACCTGCAGGGGCTGCTCAAGAGCGCGCTGCCCGCGCGGCTGGCCCGCCGGACGGCCCGGCACAAGCCGGTCTATGGCCCGGCCTGGGCGCGCGAAGGGGCGGGACATTTTTATTCGTTGACGCCGGTGCGGGCGCCGGGGCCGCGTCGCCACGCGGTCGAGGAGCTGCTGGACATCGCGGCCATCGTCGCGCCGCCGGTGGCCGGGGAGCCGTTTCCGCGGCCGCGCATCGAGATCGAGCCGGCCGCCTGCGAGGATGTGCCCGGGCCGCGCATCGGTTTTGCGCCGTTTTCGCGGTGGGCGACCAAGAACTGGGCGCCGGAAGGCTTCGTGGAGCTGGGGCGACGGCTGGTCGGGGAGATGGGGGCGCGCATCCTGCTCTTAGGTTCGGCGGGGGATGCGCGGTCTGCCGCGCCGCTGGTGGAGGCCATTCCCAATGCGCGCAATCTCTGTGGGCATCTCGATTTGCCAGGGCTGCTGGCGATGATGAAGAGCCTCGACCTGCTGGTCAGCGTGGATTCCGGACCGTTGCACTGGGCGGATGCCATGGGCGTGCCCATCGTGGCCATCTACGGGGCCACCGACCCGGTGCGGACGGGGCCGTACTATCAGCATGACCACGTCGTGACGGTCGAAGGGCTGGCGTGCCGGCCGTGCCATTCGCGCAGGTGTGCCGTGGACGGCATGCCGTGTCTGTCCACGCTTTCGCCGGACGCCGTGTTCGAGGCGTGCATGCGGTGGTTGTGAGGGGCCAGATGTGTAGGGGGTCGAGCTAGAGGGGGGCGAGCTGGCGGGCCATGGCGACTTCGGGGCAGGTGAAGGGGGAGGTGTACTTGGCACATTTCATGCAGCCCTGGAAGAGCTTGTAGAGGAGCTGCTCCTTGGAGACGACCTCGAAGCCGAGCGAGGCGAAGAAGGGCGGGGTGAAGGTCAGCACGATGACCTGGCGGGCGTGGAGGCGCGCGATGCGTTCCATGGCGCGGGCGACCAGGGCGCGGCCGAGGCCGCGGCGGCGGTCTTCGTGGCGGACGGTGAGGGACTGGATCTCGACGGAAGGGAGGGCCTGGGGGTCAAGCTCGGGGAGAACCGACCAGGCGACGGTGCCAATCACCTGGTCGGCAGGGTCGACGGCGACCAGAAAGCGGTCGATGTTGAGCATGATCTCGGAGATGGGGCGCGGGACGAGCTCGTCCGGATAGGCCTTGATGCGGTGGAAGATGGCGGCGGCATCGGTGAAGCGGGCGGGACGGATGGCGAAGCCGGCGGGGAGCGCGGGGCATTCGGCGGGCGGGCAGGGGGGCAGATCGTTCATGGGCGTGAATCTCCAACGAGGCGGGAACCCTAGCACTCGGGCGGGCTTCCCGCAAGGCGCGAAACGATCCCAGTTTGTCAAATAGAAAGGACACTCTTCAGGAAGGGCGGTGGTTTTTGGTTGGTCAAGTACTGGACACTCCTTTCTCTGTCTTGTGAGGGGGTGGGGGTGGGGAGGCCGGGGGTGGCCCGGCGCAGGACGGCC
>JAFTAH010000078.1 GCA_017458625.1 Kiritimatiellia bacterium
CGCGGGCGTCCCGCCCGCGAAAATCCAAAGGATGGCGGGAGAACTGTTTACCAAGGGGGCTTCCCAGGGAACATCGCGGGCGGGCCGCCCGCGCCCCCAGGGCAATCGCCCGTACCTCACACTTTTTGCTCACACCCGATTCCAGGGGTGTGCATCTGAGCTATTTGCAACCTCGCTTGAGAGCAATTCCGGAACAGATGTAAACGCCCGGCAGGGGCCGACCGCCGGGCGGCCCGTGTGCCAGGGCAGTTGCTGGAATTGTCTTTCCGTATCCCTTGGATTCGGCCCGCCCGGGGGGGGCGAGCCCTACCGGGAAGGCCTTCCTGTTGTGGAGCCTGCCGGCCTCCTCGCCGCTTCCGGGCAGGAAGGGTGCGAAGCAGGTGAAGGCGAGGGGGCGAAGCGGTAGCCGAGGCCGTGGACGGTGGAGAGGAGGGAGGCGGCGGGGCCGAGTTTGCGGCGGGGATGGGGATGGGTGATAATCAGGTTGAAAACATGATTTTATTTGACAATATCATGTTTGCAATTCATGTTTTTGCCGACGGAAGAGAAGGAAGATGGACTCGGCATTGGACGAATTCGGGAAACTGGAGCGGAGCTGCCGGCTGCGGATGGCGGCGGCACCGGCGGGGTTCCGGCGGGCGTTGGCGGGGGATAATCGACTGGGAGGACTGGTTGATTTGCGTGAAGGGGCCGCGCGGGGCGGGAAAGACGACGTTGTTTTTGCAACACATCCGGGCGGCGTTTCTCGAGAGGGGGAGGGCGCTGTATGCCTCGCTGGACCACTTGTGGTTCGCGACGCACGACTTGGAGGAGCTGATGGAAGACCACTGGACGCACGGGGGAACGCACGTGTTTTTGGACGAGGTGCACCACTTGCCGGAGTGGCAGACGCGGGTGAAGAACCTTTACGACGATTTCCCGGGGGTGCATTTCGCGTACACGGGGTCGGCGATGCTGGAAGATGGTGGCGAGCGATTTTTGGGCGTCGTGTTGAGAGAGGCAAACGTGGAGCGTGCGATGAAAAAGGATGATGATGGTGCGGCAGGGCGCGGTTTTTGGCGGAGGGTGTTCGGGAGCTGGTGGCGCGCGCCGGTGTTGCACGTGGTCGTGTTCTTGGCATGCTTCCCGGGAAGTTGGCTTCCATATTGGCTGGATTCGTTGGGGCAGAAGCATCATTGGGAGTTTTTGCAGTTTTTGGCCAACCTCATGGCCTTGGCGTGGTATTGGGCCTTGCTGGGCACGCTGGTTTTGCTGCCTGGCGTCGTGGCGGTGCAACTGGTGCGGAAACAGTGGAAAACGGCCGTGAAGAGCACGTTGTGTTCCGTGCTGGCGCTGGTGCCCATCGCCGTGTTTTTCGTGGTGGTCCAGGGGATGTGCGAAGGATGGTGGTGAGGATGGACAAGGATGCACTTGACGCGGCAGGGAGTCGCACCGGGCGGCGATTCCCGGAGCCAACGGGTAAAAGGATACAGGCTCCGAAGTGGTTTGGGATGGTTGCCGTTTTGTTGGCGGCCGGTTTCGGAAGCGGATGTTGCACGATGTTGGGCGGGTTTGGGGGACTGCATACCGTGAAATTGCCGCTTTCCGTCCAAGTCGTCGACGCAACGACGGGCAAGCCCATCGAAGGGGCGCATGTGGGGATGGACTGGAGGTATGGGCCGGGGGGATGGGATTGGGGAAAGCGGGCCGAAACGGAAACGCGGTCGGACGGATGGGCGACCATCGAGGAAGTGCCCAATCTCCGCAACAATGGAGTCGTCGCAGGTCATCGTTCACGGCAGCTGGTCTACCTGAACAGAATCTACGTCTGGGCAGATGGATACAATGGAAACAGCGTGGCCGGGACAAGGCCGTACAGCTTGGGATTGAAAGGCTTGAAGATTCCGCTTCGGCGGGAAGGTGACATCGATGGCCGGACACAGCCAATTGACGTTTGGGTTGTCGACGACGACGATGACGCTCCCATTCCCGACGCCGAAGTGTGGTTGGGCTGGAAGTGGGTCCACCAGGGCGTGTCGTGGCACGAAGCCCTTTGGGCAAAGACGGACGAGGCAGGACATGTCCGGTTCCAATGGACCCCTCCACCGTGTTTCGACAGTGCGGAATCCGCATGGAAATCACGCAGGTCAAAATTCAACATGTATGCGGGGACGCACGGGAACGGGCAAAGGAAAGGCATTGCCCAAGAGTTGCATGTTTCGGGCAATTCGCTGGTTTTGCGGTTGCAATGAAAATGAAAAGGGCAGACCATGGCAAAAGACTGCACAAAAGAGGATTGTGCTTGAAGGGCGGGAGGGGGACGGGTAGATTGAGGGGGCGAGAGGAGCAAAAGATGGAAGACGGGAAAAAGAAAGGGGCGGGCAGGGCGTGGAGGGTGGCGCTGGGGGCTGGGGCTTTGGCGCTGGCGGCGGCGGGGTGCGTGCCGTGGCCGCACACGAGGGTGCATGCGCCGGCGAGGGCGGGGCGGGTGGTGGCGGGCGACGACGGGACGCCAGTGGCGGGGGCGGTGGTGACGTCGCTGGAGAACGGGAAGCGGTGCGTCAGCGGGGAGGACGGGCGGTTCGAGCTGCCCGAGGCGAAGGGGTGGCATTGGGGCAAAATGGTGAGTCCGCCGCTGACCTATTCGGTGTGGCCGTTCCTCGACGTGGGGAAAAGGGAACAGCCCGTCCGCGTGGAGGCGGCAGGATTCATGGGGTACGACGAAGAAAACGGCGGGACGGAGCGGGAGGTGCGCTACCGCTCGTTCGGACGCGGGCGGAGCGAGGACGGGCGGTGGTGGTGTCCGGTCGAGACGCAACGCGTGGAAATCGCGCGGAGCATCCCGGTGCTGCGGAACGGCGTCCATTCGCCGGAGGAGTGGAATGCGGGCGCGAAGTCCGTCGGGGAAATGCTGGCGCGGGGCGCCGGCGCGGACAAGACGGTGCGGCTGGTGCGCGAGGGGGCGGCGCCGGCGCCGTTTTCGCTGTGCTTCGACTTGGAGGACGAGGCGGTGGAGGGCGCGGGCAGGGCCCCGGCGCCGGACGGGCGTCCGCCCAAGGCGCGGGTGCTGTGGTGGGGAAAGGACGCGCCGGTGGCCGTCCTGTTCGGAGAGTGCGCGCCGGGGGAGACGGCGTGGCGCGAGAGCGAGCCGTTTTGGGTGGGGAGCCGCGACTTCGGGTGCGTCAGCATCGCGCTGGGGGACGACGGGTTGCCCGCGCGGTTTTCGTTGCAGTTGAACGGGATGGGGTCCGGCGCGCGGCGGCGCGACGCCATCGCGTCCGGCGAGACCGGGTTCCGGATTGCGGCGTGGGAGACCTTCGGGGTGGAAGGCGATGGCGCGGCGGTGTGGGAGTCCCTGCGGGGGCGCGACCCGCGGGTGGATATCCGGTAATCCGGCCTGGGCGGCAAAGACGGCGGGAAAACCGTGCGAGGAAAAAATCATGTTTCAAAACATGATTTTTATTGACAATCTCATGTTTGAAAATTAGATTCGTGCCGACGGAGGCGATGCGGATGGACACGACATTGGACGAATTCGGGAAACTGGAGCGGAGCTACCGGCGGCGGATTGCGGCGGCGCCGGCGGGGTTCCGGCGGGCGTTGGCGGGGAAAATCGACTGGGAGGACCGGCTGGTTTGCGTGAAGGGGCCGCGCGGGGCGGGAAAGACGACGCTGTTCCTGCAGCACATCCGGGAGGCGTTTCCCGAGCGGGGGCGGGCGCTGTACGCGTCGCTGGACCACTTGTGGTTCGCGACGCACGACTTGGAGGAGTTGGTGGAAGACCACTGGACGCACGGGGGAACGCACGTGTTTTTGGACGAGGTGCACCACTTGCCGGATTGGCAAACGCGGGTGAAGAACCTTTACGACGATTTTCCGGGGCTGCATTTCGCGTACACGGGGTCGGCGATGCTGAAGATGGACCGGGCGGCGGGGGATTTGTCGCGGCGGCAGGTGGTGTACGAGTTGCCGGGGCTGTCGTTCCGGGAGTATCTGGAGTTTGCGTGCGGCGTGAGGACGGCGGCGGTGGAGTTCGGGCGGATGCTGGAGGGGCACGAGCGGATTGCGGAGGCGGTTTGCGGGCGGGTGAAGGTGCTGCCGGCGTTCGAACGGTATTTGAAGGGTGGGTATTATCCGTTCTTTCGGGAGGCGCGGCAGGGGTACGGGCAGCGGGTGGCGCAGATGGCGCTGCAGGTGCTGGAGGGCGACTACCCGGCGGTGGAGGACGTGACGCCGGCGACCATCCGCAAGGCCAAGAAAATGCTGATGATCCTGGCGGACAGGGTTCCGCAGAAGGTCAATTTCGAGAAGTTGTGCCGGGAGCTGGAGACGGACCGGAACCTGGGGCTGAAAATGCTCGACGCGCTGGGACGGGGCGGGCTGCTGGGGTTGCTGTCGGACCGGGCAAGGAGCCTGAAGGGGCTGTCGCGGCCGGACAAGATTTACCTGGGGGACCCGAACCTCATGTTCGCGCTGTCGGCGGCGCCGGATGTCGGGACGCTGCGGGAGACGTTTTTCTTCAACCAGGTGCGGCAGGTGTTGCCGGTGAACTATCCGGCGCGGGGGGATTTCCTGGTGGACGGGCGGTGGACGTTCGAAGTGGGGGGGAAGGGCAAGACGTTCGAACAAATCGCGGGGGACAAGGACGGGTATCTGGCGGTGGATGGCATCGAAATCGGGGCGCGGCACCGGATTCCGCTGTGGATGTTCGGGTTGTTGTATTGACGGAAGGACGGGGGGCGGGCGTCAGGGGGCGGGGGTGTAGCGGTAGCCGAGGCCGTGGACGGTGGAGAGGAGGGAGGCGGCGGGGCCAAGTTTGCGGCGGAGCTGGGCGATGTGCTGGTCGAGGGTGCGGGTGGTGCCGGCGTAGTGCACGCCCCAGAGGGCGTTGAGGAGGGCGTCGCGGGTGAGGACTTCGCCGGGGCGGGCGGCGAAGAGGCGCAGGAGGCCGAGTTCGCGGTCGGTGAGGGGGATGTCGGGGGAAGAAGGGGCGCGGAGGGCGTAGCGGGCGGGGTCGACGGTGAACGGGCCGACGGGGAAGGGGACGGAGGGGGCGACGGAAGGGCCGGGCCGGGCGGAGGCGCGGCGGAGGGCGGCGCGGACGCGGGCGAGGAGTTCGTCGACGCCGAAGGGTTTTGCGATGTAGTCGTCGGCGCCGAGGCCGAGGCCCAGGACGGCGTCGGCGGGGGTGGCCTTGGCGGTGAGAAAGAGGATGGGGAGGAGCGGGTCGGCGCGGCGGAGTTCGGTGCAGACTTCGTAGCCGGAGCGGCGCGGCATCATGATGTCGAGGAGGACGAGGTCGGGGCGCGGGGACGCGGCGGCGAGGGCGAGGGCTTCCGCGCCGTCGGCGGCAAGGCGCACGGAGTGGCCGTCGCTTTCGAGGGCGTCGGCGATGGCGGCGCGGGCGGAGGGGTCGTCTTCGGCGATGAGGATGAGGGGCATGAGGGGGTAGGGAGTTAGGTTTGAGGAAGACTGTAGGGGGGAAGAGAGGGGAGTGCAAGAAGTCTTTGGAAAAGGGCGGTGTTCAATTTCGCAAAAAATGATTTGGTATTATCATACCATAATCATTGGTATGTGAATACCGACTTGACGCTCTTGGGGCAAATGAGGTAAGTTTTGCGTGTCACGATTGGTAATTGGCGGACATGATGGAAACGGACGGAAGAATCGAGGAGATCGAGTTGGTTTTGCACCGGATCGAGCGGAAATACGCGAACGATCCGCTGTTTGGAGAGGTGTGCGCCGTGGCGGTTTTGTGTCTGCTGGAGCGGTCGGGGAATGGCGGGGTTGCTTTTCCGGATTTGAACTCGGCGCTGGATGCGTGCGGGGTCGGGGAATTGGCGAGGAAAGCGATGGAGGAGGCGCTGGGGGGGCACTGGGAGGAATACCGGGCTCTTGCCGGCCGTTTTGCCGAAGACGACCTCGTCGATTTGTTAGAGACACGCTACGTCCGCATGATGCGCGAGAAGGTGCAGAGTTCCCCTTCGATGGATGCGCTGTCGCTGGAACTGCTGGCCATCCGTCCGGGGGAGTCGTGCCTCGACCTCTGCGCGGGGGCGGGGTTCTTCGTCAACGAGGCCTGGCTTTCCATGAGCCGGCTGGCTGGGCGCGGGGAGAACGCCATTTTGGCGGGCATCGAACCCAACAAAGACTTGGCGTGCCAGGCGGCCGTCCTGTCCGCCATCCGCGGCACGGGCGGCAAAATCGAGGTCGCGGACTGTTTCGACCCGCGCCACCTCCGCGGCCAATACGACAAGGTCCATTGCTCTGCGCCCTTTGGCCTGAACGTGCGGCGGCTTGACTTCGCGAATGTCCGGAAGTGCATCGGGCAGGCCTTCCCCGACTTTCCGCCCATCACCCTGACCTCCGCCGACTGGCTTTTCGCCGCGCGCGCGGTCGCGGCGCTCAAGGAGGGGGGCAAGGCGGTGGTGGTCATGCCGCGAGCGGCCCTCGGCAGCGCGCAGAGCGCTCCTTACCGCCGCCATTTCGTCTCGAAACGCTGGATCGAGAGCGTCATCGCCTTCCCCGAAGGGGCGTATCCCGGCACGTCCGTCCCCGTTGCGGTCGTGACTTTTGCCAAGGACTCGCCGCGCATCAAGCTGCACGAGCTCCGGGAATACGCCCATGCCCCGAACGATCCGACGGTTTTCAATCCCGTCCCGATCGTCCGCGACCACGCCCTGCTGTTCCATTACGGGGATGTCGTCACGAAGACGACGCAGGAGATTCTCGCCCGCGATGCCGAACTCGACCCGGCCTTCCACCTGGGCGTCCCGTCGGCGTATGGGAGCCACACGCCCCTCGCCGACCTCTGCGAGACGATTTTCCGCGGCGCGGTGCTGCCGAAAAGCGTCCTGGACAAGCTTTTCCCTGCGTCCGGCGGAGAAGGGCGCATCGCCTACCTTTCGCCGAAGAACATCTCGGACGGGCTGTTGGACGACGATTTGCCGTTGCTGCGCGAGATGCCGCCGGGGGCGGAATCGGCCATGGCCAACACGGGGGATGTCGTCATCACGCGCTCCGGCCCGGCGTTCAAGGTCGCCGTCGTCGAGCGCGGGCCGTGCGTCGCGGACGGCAATCTCGTCGTTTGCCGTTGCCGTCACGGGGCCGCCAATCCCTGGGTTCTCGCGGCGTTTTTGGCGTCCGAGGAGGGCGCGCAGTGGCTCCGCCGCATGAGTTCCGGGTTGCAGCACACGCTTTCGCTGAAAAAACTCGCCCGAATCCCGGTCCCCGACGTTTCCGGGGAGGCGGGGGCCCGGATGGCGGCGGCGATGTTTCGGCGGCTGGCGCGCGTGCGCGAACTGCGGCGGGAGTTGAAGGAGAATCTTTCGGGAATCGGCAGCGTGTTCGCGGAAGCCATGGACAACGGAGGAACCGGCGATGGCCATTAAGAAATCACAGCTCTATTCCAAGCTCTGGACCGCCTGCGACGAGTTGCGTGGCGGCATGGACGCCAGCCAATACAAGGACTACGTGCTGGTGGTGCTGTTCATCAAGTACCTGAGCGACAAGAAGAAATCGGGCGACACCTCGCTCCTGATCGAGCTGCCCGAAGGGTGTAGCTTCGACGACCTCGTCCTGCTCAAGGGCAACAAGGACATCGGCGAGAAGATGAACGTCATTCTCGAACGCATCGCCAAGGCGAACGACCTGGAAGGCGTCGTGAACAACGCCGACTTCGCGGACGAGACGAAACTCGGCAAGGGCAAGGACCTCGTCGACACCGTGAGCGGGCTCATCGGCGTGTTCCAGGACGACGACCTCGACTTCTCGAACAACCGCGCGGCCGACGACGACTTGATCGGGGACGCCTACGAATACCTGATGAAGAATTTCGCCACGCAGTCCGGCAAGTCGAAGGGGCAATTCTACACGCCCGCCGAAGTGAGCCGCGTGATGGCGAAGGTGATCGGCATCGGCGAGGACGCGCGCAAGATGATTTCCATCTACGACCCGACTTGCGGTTCCGGGTCGCTTCTCCTGCGCGCGGCGGCGGAGGCGAAGGGGACCGTCGCCATCCAGGGGCAGGAAAAGGACGTCGCGACCATCGGCATGGCGCGGATGTCGATGGTCGTCCACGGCGTGGACGACCCCGACCTGCGGCACGGCGACACCCTGACCGACCCGTTGCACAAGCGCAACGACCGCGTGCTCAACACCTTCGACTACGTCGTCGCCAATCCGCCGTTCTCCGTCAAGAGCTGGCTCAAGGGCGCGAGCGAAGACGACCCCTTCGGCCGCTGGGGCCACGGGGAGGGGATTGCGCCGGTTCCGCCGCCGAAGTGCGGCGACTACGCGTTTCTCCTGCACGTCCTGAAGTCCATGAAACCGGACGGCCGCGCCGCCGTCATTTTGCCGCACGGCGTCCTTTTCCGGGGCAACGCCGAGGCGGAAATCCGCAAGTTCATCGTGCGCCGCCATTGGATCAAGGGCATCATCGGCCTGCCGCCCAATCTTTTCTTCGGCGCGGGCATTCCCGCGTGCATCCTCGTGCTGGACAAGGAGGGCGCCGCCGCGTCGAAGGGCATCTTCGTCATCGACGCGAAGGACGGCTTCGCGAAGGACGGCGCGAAGAACCGCCTGCGCGAGTGCGACGTGCGGCGGATCGTCGACGTCTGGAACGCGGGGAAAGACGTGCCTCACTACGCCCGGTTCGTGCCCTATGCGGACATCGAGGCCAACGATTGGAACCTCAATATCCCGCGCTACGTCCAGCCGGCCGACCGCGAGGTGAAGCAGGATTTGGCGGCCCATCTTCACGGCGGCATCCCCGCCGAAGAAGCGGCCAAATACCCCGCCTGCCTCTTCCAGCCGTTTGCCTCCGCTTCCGCTTCGGCCGGCGCGCGGGTCGCCCTCGCCGTTCCCGAGGACGGAATCGCCGCCGCGCTGGCGGAGGATCCGGCGATGAAAGCGGTGCTCGCCCGCGAAAAGACCGAGTGCCAAATGTGGCTTGAATACTTCCGGGACCGCGGGTGGGAGGTCAAGAAAGGCGACAACCCCAAGCGGCTCATCGCCGAATGGGGGGATGCGCTGCTCGCGGAGCTTCGCCGCGCGCGGCAAGGCGCGGGAGAGGACGAAGAGGCGGCGCTGGTTTCGCCCTACGCCATCTACGAGCATTTGATGAACTACTGGGCGGAGACGATGCAGGACGACTGCTTCCTCGTTTGCCGCGACGGGTGGCAGGCCAAGCTCTCCGTCCCGCGGAAGCGCAACTTCTCCTGGCGCGACCTCCAGTGCGACCTCGTGCCGCCGGAAATCGTGGCGAAAATCCGCTACCAACGCGACCTCGAGGCCATCGACGCCGCGCTCGCCGACGCCGAGCATGCCCAGGCACGCATCGACGAGCTTTGCGAAGAGTTGGACGAGGGCGACGAGCCGCCCGCGGAAGTGGCCGCGCTCAAGAAGAAGGCCGCGGCGGCGAAGAAACGCGCCAAGGCCGCCGATGCCGCGCTCGCGGAAAAGCTGGCCGCCGATTACGCCGGTTTCGGCGAGGGCGACGTGCGAAACCTGGTCGTGGACAACAAGTGGTTCGACGCCCTTTCCTCGCGCTTCGAGTCTGAATTCGACCGCCGCCTCGCCGCCATCGCCGCCGAGGTGAAAGCCCTCGCCGAACGCTACGCCGTTCCCCTCCCCGAACTGGAAGCCGAAGCCGCCGCCCTCCGCGGCAAAGTGCTGGCCCATTTGAAAGAGATGGGGGTGGAGGCGTGAAAAAGCCCGCGTACATTCCGCCCTACGCCGTCAGCGGCAAGGCCATGGGACTCATCGCCGACATCGCGGCGGCCGTCGAGCGCCTCCGCATCGTCCTGGAAGCCCAAGTTCCAGCCCTTTGCTCAATGTTCCCGCCGCGATTTCGTTCTGTATTCATGCGGGTTTGGCGGCTAGCTGGAGTCCATGTTCCATGCGGGGTTACTGCCCACGTCCCGTTGGGGGCCACCAAGGGGAGGGGGCGGC
>JAFTAH010000079.1 GCA_017458625.1 Kiritimatiellia bacterium
CATCGGCAACGAGACGCCCGAACAGATCCGCAAGGTGGCCGCCGCCCAGCTGCTCAGCGGCACCATCTGCCTGAAGACCTCGCTGATGGGCCGCGACGCCCAAACCGTCTACCGGACGTACAAGCTGCGGGAGGAAATCGAACAGCTCTTCGACACCTACAAGGCCGAAGAGGACTTCAACACCACGGGCATGCACAGCGCCGAGACGCAGGAAGCGGCGTTCTTCCTGAACCACCTGAGCGTGATGATGGCCTACCGCGTCTACGAGCGGTTGAAAGAGAACAAGGCCCTGAAAGACTTCGCCGCCGTCAAGACGCCCGAGACCTTCCTCTGGGACGTCCGCGCGACCAACGCCGGCGGCGGTTGGCAACTCGAACCCGTCCCCAAGGCGGCCAAGAAAGCCTTCAAGGCCCTCGGCCTCGACCCGCCAGCGACCATCTCCTGATGCTTATGGGTAGCCCGCGAAGAGATACGGTCGAGGGTAAAACAGGGGTATTTTCTAGGTTTTTGCACATAGGTCTCCACTACATGTGCGTGTGGGAGGCGGAGACTTGCGCGGAAGAGATACGGGGCGGGGGCTGCGGGGGCAGGGTCAGGCCGAGCTGGTGGACCAGCAGTGCGGTGTCCTCCGCCTCGACCGCGCGCTGCCACTCCGACTGCTGCGAACCATTCAGCTCACCGAGATATAGCACCTGACGCTGGAACACACGCCGCCCGGCCCTGACGCTCTCCATCAGGCTCCAGTACCGATGGACCTTTCCATCCTTGTGTCGTTTGTTTGCTCTCAAGAACATGTCTGGATTATCCCAGCCGCCAGATGCACGGTCAATAGGGCAGGTCTACACTACACGCGATTTCGGCCATTTCTGGGCAGGCAAAACCAGAAATTCCTAAGAAATTCACATCTGCCTCCCCCGAAAATTGTTCAAATCGAGGTCGAACGTGGAAAGGCGGGCTAGGGGGCGGCGGAGGGAGGGGGGACGGGGCGCCAGTCGCCGACGAGGGGGATGTTGAGGAAGGGGTGGACGGGGAGGTCGAGCTCGATGGTCAGGGTGTCGCCGAAGGGGCCGGGGGAGATGGAGGGGAGGACGGTGACGGTGAGGACGTGGGAGGGGGCGGGATCGGGGGTGTCGATCTCGACGGAGAGCTGGGGACGGGCGGTGGTGGCGGAAAGGACGGAGAAGGGGCGGTCGGCGGTGAGGGTGACGGTGCGGGTGGCGTCGTCGGGGCTGGTGAGGCGTCCGAAGCGGAGGAAGGAGGGGGCGGCGGCGGGGGCGGGGACGATGTCGCAGCGGAAGGAAAGGAAGTAGACGGGGTTTTCTGGGTCGTTGGAGGAGATGATGATGCGTCCGGCGTGGGGGCCGGAGCGGCCGATGGGGGTGAAGTCGGCGCGGAGGACGCCGGACTCGCCGGGGGGGATGGGGGCGGCGGGGGCGGAGAGGCGGAAGTCGCCGTCGGAGGCGCGGGCGTTCAGGATTTCAAGGGGGGCGTCGCCGTCGTTGCGGAGGACGTACTCGTGGGTGAGGGGGGCGGGGAGGATGGGGCCGGCGTCGAAGGAGGGGGCGTCGCAGATGAGGCGGGAAGAGGCGGCTGACGCCGCAGTGACGAGTGACAAGTGACAAATGACGGGTGAGAGGAGGAGAGTGACAAGTGACAAGTGACGAGTGCGGCGCGAGGAGAGGCGAGAGAAGCGTGAAACGAGGCGGGAAGGGAGGATGGATTTCATGATTGTTTCCTTGATTGCGTGAGGGGGGATTGGAGAGAAAAAGGCTTAGTCGGTTTCTTTGGCGGGGACGAACTGGGCATCGGTGACGACGACGGCGCGATCCTGCCAAAAAACAGGCTCTTCTCCCGTGACGAACCAGCTTGCGGCAAAGGATGCGCTTGCCCAAAGGACAATGGACGCGGGGAAAAGTGTCGCAACCAAGGACGGGTCATTCGCCGTTCCTCTTCTCATCTTCAAGAGCCGGAGGAGGAAACCCATTGGCCAGCAACAGGGTTTGGAGGGCGGCGGCGTGGGTCGGGAACGAATCGGCGAGATTGGGGGGAGGTCTTGTTTCGTCGCGGGCAATCACGAGAACGCAACTTCCGTTTTTTGCAAAGCACCAGCGGTGGGCATAGCCTTCGGATTTTGTCAGGGAAACCCAATCTTCCGACTCTTCGCGGACATAATATTCGGGGATGCAGTTCCACAGGGGCACGGTGTCCATGATCCATTGACACAGATTTGCCGTGTAGGCGTCAAACGACGATGCCGGGAAGACCCCAAGTTTGAACTGGTGACCATTCCAAGCCAAGTCGCGTTCGAGACCATCGGGGGCAAACGTGGTTGCCGGAATCCAGCGGGAGGTGTCGGGGATTTCGCCCGTGGCCGAGGAGCAAGCGGTTTCCAGAGACTCCGTGAGGCGTTGCAGGGAATGGCCGGAGGCAACGGTGTTGCGGGGCGGGGCGGGAAGGGACAGGTAATGAATCACGTCGTATTCGTTCCACAACGATTCTTGGGGGAGGCCGCCCCGCATCCGAAGAGGCTCCGCAGGACACAAAGTGGGAAAGAGACACAGAAGTGGCAAAAACGGTGCGAACCAATTCAAAAACATGTTTTTTCCATGCATTTTTTTATTCCAGTCGTAAAGACAGATTGATTTCAATGGAGCCCGGTTCAGGAGAAGCCGCTTGCAAATAGTCATCATAAGGCGTGCCCAAAACAACAGATGACATTGCACTGCAAGAATCGTAAACATTGCCCGATGCGATGGTGAAGCAGTGAAAATTGAAGCCGAATATCCTTGTCCGGCGACGCGCTTGGATGTCAATTCCCAACAAACTGGCCGTCGTGTCCAAGCCAGATGCCGAATCAAGGCAGTTTGCCAAGGGAGTTTGCATGAATCCCGTATAATTGAATCCCGATGCCGATTGGCACTGCGCGTTGCCAGCGTAAGGAATTGCATAGAGTGCCGAAGTGATGTCTGCTAATGCCGCAGATGCTGTCGAAGAACCATTGACGCCGCAATGCAGCAGTGCAAAGTCCAATGCCGTTGTCCAAGCATTGCTTGAGACTCCCGGCAGATTGTCCCAAGGGGGCTGGGGCGCAGCAAAAACGGTATAAATTGTGTGAGGTCCCGATTGTGCAAAGTTAACGGACATTTGTGTACCGTTGATGTCGTCCGCAAACCATTTCCACTGGTCCGTGCAGGTTTTACCGATTGTTGTTGGTGTTTTTCCCAAAACGGGCAATTCCACGAATCCATCTTCATCCCCAACAGAGATTCCGTTTGCAAAATGAATGGTTGTCCGCTGGACGCCGCCCAATGAGCTATTCGCGGCTAATGGCGTGGCCCAGATGTCTGCGGTGGTGACGCTGGCAGGAAATACGGAAAAGCGGGCTTTGATGGCAACAGAACAATTCATGCAATACGCGACCGGAAGATTTTGCCCGTCTTTAACCCATTCCCCAGTTGAAATATCAAAAGGAACAGAATGGTCTTGGCGGATGTTGAGAGCATCGTGTTCCGAGGATGCGGGATCGTGGTTGAATTTGATGTTTTCAATGGCCATTCCAAAAGCGGAGACAGTATATTCTCCTCCCAATGTGTCTGTAAAATCGGGATGAGAGGCTGTGTCGAAAATACGCAGGAACGTCCCAGAGCCAATGTCGGCACTGGCGATACCGAAAGTACCTTGCACTGAAGCATGACCTGAATCGGTACCGAACCACAACAAGCCAAATTCTTCCAAGACATTGCCTTCTTCCACCGATACGCCGGCCATTGTGCCTTCTTCCGCTCCCAAGAAATGGACATTGACGAAGCCGCCGAGGCCCACGTCGTTGTCGGGGGCGCCGTTGACCCAGCCGGGGGCGGAGGATTCAAACACCAGGACGAAGGGATGGGAGGAGGAATCCGAAGAGTCGAGGGGGTTGCTGTTCTGGAGGAGTTCGGAGAGGTTGTCGATGCCATCGGAATCGGAATCCACGATGCCGTCGAGGGAGTCAGGAGGGAGGGCGGCCTCCCAGGAATCAGGGATTCCGTTGGAGTTTTCGTCGGGGTCGGAAGGATCGCCGTTGTGGGCCAATTCATAGGAATCCGTACCGGGCCAGGAGGCGGGAGGCGTGCCGGGAGGCATGAAAGGGTAGATGTCGCCGTCGGTGGCCCATGTGTTTGGATTCGTGAGGTGGACCAGGCACTCGGTGTGGTCGGAGAGGCCATCGCCGTCGGAATCGGGGTTCCACGGGTTGGTGGGTTCGCCGAAGGGGTTGGCGTCTCCCGTCCATTCGTCGCCATCGGGAATGCCGTCGGCATCGAAATCGAGGATGGAGGACGAGTTGCGGCCTGCGCGGGAAACGACCTCGTGCCAATCGGCGGCGCGGTCGGTGTCGACACCGGGATAGCGGCGTTCGAGGATGGCACCGGCATGTGCCCAAACGGAGTTGGTCGAAAGCCAGCCGGTGGTGTCAAGCTGGGCGGAGTTGAATGACTCTTCCCCGCCGATGAAAACAGTGTCGATTACGGCGGTATTCCAGCACAGGCGAAGACCGGTGGTGGGTTCGTTTGTCCAAGCGTTTGGAATGTCGAGCGTGGCGGAAAGATCGGCGTTGGTGACCAATGCTTCGCCTACCAAGAGGGAGCGGCCTGGTGCAAGTGATGTGTCCTGCGGAAAAACCGCGGCAGTTGTCCAGCCCGTGGAACGCCCGATTTCCAGTCTCGTGCCGGACAAGTCAACCGAACGGGTGCTTGCAGAGTAGAGTTCGACCCACTCTTGGCCCGTGTCGGTTCCCGACGGGTTGTAGAAAACGGCGTGGAGCATGATCTTGGGGCAGTCGTTGGGATTGCCGGGCTCGAAGCCCATGGAAACCTCTGCACCGTCGGAGAGACCATCGCCGTCGGTGTCGGGATTGTGGGGGTCTGTGTGCCAAGTCCAGCGTTCGGCGGCGTCGGAGACACCGTCGGAGTCGGAATCGGCGAAGGGCTGGGCGACGTAGAAGCAGACGCGATAGTCGTCGTTGGTGATGGCGGGGTCGGGGAAAGAGGCGATGCCGTTGGAGACTGTTGCGAGGCCGAGGTAAGTCCAGACATCGGAGGTGCCGCGGAAAGCCTCGCCGGGGGCCTGCTGCCATTGGGTGGAGGTGTTGGTGACGACGGTATTTTCGTCGTTGGTCCAGACAACGGTGACGACAGATGATGTGTAAGCCATGGAGCGGGCGAAGATTTCGACGGGGCCGTCGACGGGAGCGGCGAGGTCCAGCTGGAGGATGCCGTTGGTATCCAGGGAGAGGGAGGTAAATCGGAGGGCGTTTGTCGCGGGGTGGGAGCGGGGGAGGGAGGGAGGAGGGGCGAGGCGGCGGGCGATTTCGTCGCGGGTGGCCTCGTAGAGGGGGAAGTCGTTTTCGGCGACAAGGGTGCCGACAATGGTTACGGCGGCGGATTCGGGGCGGGAGAAGTCGACGGGACCTTGCCAGAGGATGTCGCCGTCGGCATCGCGGGCGACGGTGAGGCCGTTTTCGAGGGAGACGGAGAAGGGAACGAGCCAAGTGGCGAGGGAGCGGACGACGGGGGCGGAGTCCCAGGCGGGGGAGAAGAGGTCGAATGCCGCCGGAAGGGTGCCGATGTCCTGAACAAGAGGGACGTCGTCGGGGGTGATGCGGCGGAATTGGTTGCGGAGGATTTCGGTTTGCTCGGCGAGGTCGAGGTCGCCGAGGAGGACGGTGTCGTGGGGCGGAGCGTCGGCCCGGGCCGAAGTGAAAAGTGAAAAGGGAAAAGTGAAAAGAGAGAGGAGGATGAGGTGGGCGGCACGGCGGCCGCCCAGCCAGACGGGGACGGGAGGAAGGGGGCGGGGGAGACAAAGGACGGGGGCGATGTCCCCGAACCCCGTCGCGGGCGAGCCGCCCGCGCCCCCAGAGGCGCGGCGGGAAGCCGCACCCCCCAGGAACGCGGCTGGAAGCCGCATCCCCCAAAGGACGGGGGCGATGCCCCCGCGTCCCCGATGAGGACGGAGAAAAGAGAAATGAGGAGAGTTTTTCATGGGGTGGCAGAGAGTTTATTGGGGGGCGAGGCGGAAGAAGGCGGGGGAGGAGGTGGGGAAGAGGTAGAGGGTGGGGGTGGTGGTTGTGGATTTGGCGGAGGTGGGGACGGTGTAGAGGGTGCGGGTGGAGGATTTGGCGGCGGGGTCGGTGGTGATGGGGACGGGCTGCCAGTCGGCGTCGTCGGTGAGGGAGGGGGAGGATTCGACGGCGTAGGTGTGGCCACCGACGGCGTTGAAGGTCAGGGACATGGGGGAGGCCGTGAAGGACTGGATGGCGAGGACGTCGGCGGCGTTGAAGGGGTTGGTGCCGAGGAGGGCTTCATCGAGGTCGGAGATGCCGTCGCCGTCGGAGTCGAACTTGGAGGGGTCGTAGGTGGCGTCGGGGTCGTAGGCGGAGGAGGATTCCCAGCCGGCTTCGAGCTCGGCGAAGAGGGCGTCGTCGATGCCATCGCCGTTGGTGTCCTCGGCGAGGATGATGTCGACTTCGGAGACGGCTCCGGGGGCGCCGATTTTGGCGGGGTTGATGACGCCGGTCCAGGTGCGTCCGTTGTCGTCGAGGACGGAGACGGTGACGGTGTCGCCCTGGAGGGCGTAGCCGTTGACCTCGGAGGAGGCGACCGGGATCAGGAGCGCATAGTTGCGGGTGGAGTCGTCACGGTAGAAGGTCTTGGAGCGGGCGAGGAGGGTGCCGTCGGCGGCTGCGACGGTGAAGGTGGCGATGCGGTCGGCGTCGAAGGCGACGTGGGAGGCGTCGGTGATGCGGCCGACGAAGGTGTAGGAGGGGCAGACGGTGGGGGTGGCGGCGGAGGCGGAAGACAAAAAGAAGTAAGAAGTAAGAAGGAAGGAGGAAGAAGTGCGGCAGAGAATTTGAATAAAGTTAGTCATGGGAGAACCTTTTATTTTCGGGATTCGATGGTTTTGCAGACGGAGACGAGCATGCGGCGGAGGTGGTCGCATGTGGACCAAAGGGATTGGGCGGTTTCTTCGGGAAGGAGTCCGCAACGACGGACGAGGGTGAGCCAGTAGAGGGTTTCGGAGCATTCCTTGAGGGCGATCTTGTTCTTGTTGAGGAAGTCGGGGCGGGAGGCCGCGTAGACGGCTTCGGAAAGGTTGGCTCCGATGCTGGTGCCGCTTCGGAGCAACTGGTCCGCCAACGAAAATTCGCGGTGTTTTTCGCGCAGGTGCCGGGCCGCTGCGACGATTTGGACCGCGAAGTCGAGACTCCGTTCACGCAAGGGGTCGTTTCTGTTTTCGCCGCTTTCCATTGGTTTCCTACAGCACTTCTTCCTTCTTTACTTCTTCCTTCTTCCTTCAATTTCCCGAATGGGAATATGTTTTCAGTCCGAGGAGGATGTCGGAGACGCCGGGGGAGTCGGGGGTGCCGTCGCGGTCGGTGTCCTGGCCGTTGACGAAGGCCCCGAGGGCGGTTTCGCGGTCGGCCCCGAGGGAGCCGGCGGGGATGATCAGCAGCCAGCGGGTGTTCCAGGCGGAGCGGCCGACGAGGCGGGTGCAGTCGAGGGAGTCGTCGGAGGGATCCTTGCCGGCTTCGTCGTAGTAGGCGCGGAAGGAGGGGTGTTTGCGGATCTTGGCGCCGAGGTCGCCCGCGCCGGTGTAGCCGTTGTAGAGCGGGGTCCAGTCGGGGTCGTCGAGCTGGGAGGAGCCGACGGGGTAGGGGGCGGGGATGACTTGGTCGACGACGTTCCAGGAGAGGACGGTGTCGGGGTCGCCGACGGCGCGGAAGCGGTCGGCGCCGACGGGGACGAGGTAGACGGACGGGGTCTTGGCGAGGACGGCGTCGTCGTAGCCCACGAAGTGGACGCCGGCGGCGGCGACGTGGGTGGCGAACCAGGTGGGGTCGAGGGAGGAGTCGCCGCCGACGGTTTCTTCGCCGAAGAAGTTGTGTCCGAAGGCAATCATGGAGGGGAACGGAATGACGAGGCCGGGTTCGGCGTCGGCGGTCGAGCCGGCGAGGGGCTGGCAGTAGCGGCGGAACTCGGGGACGGCGTTGAGGTCGTCGACCCAATACTTGCGGAGCTGGGTGCGCCAGGCGTCGTCGCCGCGCTCGTCGTCGTAGATGCGGAAGAGCTCGGAGCGTAGGGAGAACCAGGTGGCGTAGTTCTGCGGGTTGTTGATGCCGAGGCGGGGCTTGAGGACGAGCCAGTTGGCGTCGAGCTCGGCGAGGATGGAGGCGAGGCCGCCGTCGCCCTTGACGCCGTCGGAGGTGGGGATGGGGTTGCCGTCGTCGTCGAATTCGCCGAGGGTGCGGGTGCCGACGATGCGGGCGATGAAGGCTTCGCCGGAGGCGGGGTCGGCCTTGAGGAGGCCGGTTTCGTAGTCGTAGGCCTGGGCGGCGAGGTAGACGTATTTCTGGGCGAGCTCGAAGGCGGACTCGTAGCGGGAGAGGGCCTCGTTGCGTTCGAGGCGGAAGAACATCTCGCTGTAGCGCATCTTGGTGAGGATGTCGACGGACTGCTCGCGGGCGCGCTGGCGTTCGTCGAGGATGCGTTCGGCCTCGGCGATGGCGGTTTCGACCTTGGCCTGGGCGATGTTGAGTTCGCGGTAGGCGCCGGAGACGGTGCGCATGGCCTCGTAGTGGGCCTCGGCGGCGGAGCGGGCCTGGTCGTACCACTCGACGTTGGCCTCGAAGGTGCCGAGGACGAGATCGATGGCCTGTTCGCCGAGGTCGAGGAAGTATTCGGCCGTGGCGAAGCCGTCGATGGAGTTCTTGGCGGCAACGATGCCGGCTTCGATGGAGGCCTGATATCCCAGGTGGGCGGGGAGGGTCGCCCCTTTGACGAGAGCGCTGGGATCGACGTTGACCGTCAGGCCGCCACCGACGATTTGCGGGACAACATTGTTGACGGCGTCACTTGCGAGGCCGCCGATTTTGCCCAGGCTTTCCAAGGTGTTCTTGGTGATCTTCATGGCGCAATCGGAGGCCCCGAGGATGCCTTCGGTGATGGCCTTGGCGGCGGCGTAGGCTTCGCTGATGACGTGCTGGGAGATGTGGAGGCGGATGGTGTTGAGTTCGTATTGGAACTGTTTCCAGGCGTAGTCGTAGTCCTCCTGGGCGCGCGTGAAGGAGGAGTAGGCGGAGAGGAACTCGCCGAGGGCTTCTTGGATCTGCCCCTGGGCGCGGCGCTTGCCGGTGATGTTGGAGGGCTTGACAATCAGGCCGTTGGCGGAGAGTTCGAAGGTGAAGGTGTTGGTGTTGAGAATCTTGTTCATGCCGAGGATGTCCTGCCCGGCGGCGGAGGTGGAGGTGGCACCCTTGACCTTGTAGGTGACGGCCGTGTAGGTGTTGGAGACGTTGGGGATGGCGTAGTCGGCGAGGTCCATCCAGGCGTAGTGGATGAGGTCGGGGCCGTCGTAGCCCTGGACGTAGGAGCCGGAGGGGCCGATGTCGCCTTCGTAGGGATAGCCGAAGTATTCGATGAGGCGGTGCTTGTAGTCCATTTCCATGGATTCGAGGAAGTCGTCGCGCTGGGACTGGGCTTCCTGGATGAGGCGGAGGCGGTTGCCGGCCTCCTGGGCGCGTTCGAGGATGCGGCGGGCGTTGTCGACGGCGGTCTGGGCGCGTTCGCGGATCTGCTCGAAATGGGAGCGGTTGTCGTCGCCCTCGGCGACGGGGGAGAGGTCGAAGGGGATGGCGCCGGAGGAGAGGCCGAGCGGGTTGAGGCCGGCGTCGAGGCGGTCGAGCTTCTTCTGGATGTCGGGGACGAGGTTGGCGAGGGCGGGGAGGGCGGAAATGGAGCCGCGGTCGATGCGCTTGAGGCCTTCGTCCTCGAAGTCGAGGGACATTCCGGACTCGGCCATGGGGGTCCAGGCGCCGGAGGAGACCTCCCAGTTGACACCGGAGTTGGCGTCGTCGACGAGGGCGGTGGTGGCGCGGTCGGCGAGGGTGCGGAGGTAGAGGGCGAGGCCGGGGGAGGTCGGGGTCACGTATTCGTGCTTGGCGTGGAGCTGGTCGGCGGTGCGGGCGGCGTTTTCCCAGACGCGGAACTCGCCGATTTCGCCGAGGAAGCCGCCGCCGAGGGCAACGGATTCGATGCGGCCGAGGCGGCCGCCTTCGGGAAGGTCGACGGGCTCGCGGGCGAGGACGTTGCCGTCGGAGTCGAGGACGAGGGCGGTGCGCGCGGGGGGATCGGCGACGACGGCGACGAGGGCGGCGGCGCCGGAGGGAAGGGTGGCGAGGGGGCGGATGACGGCGTCACCCTCGGGGACCTTGGAGGCAATCTGGGTGTCGTAGATGTAGGGGTCGGGGTTGCCGGAGTCGTCGACGGAGGCGAGGAACCAGCCTTCACCGGAGAAGTCGGGGGGGGCGGTCAGGGCGGTGAACGTCCAATTGGTGGGGAAGGCGGAAGGAGCGTTGGTGCCGAAGAAGCCGCATTCGAGGGCGAGGAGGCCGTCGTCTTCGTCGACCCAGGCGATTTCCTTGTAGTCGTCCTTCTCCCATGTTGCGGGATCGAAGACGGCGTTGGTGTAGATGTAGTAGGCGGTCTGGCGGACGAGGTTGGTGCCGGAGAGGGGTTGCGCGGCGACGGAGAGGGTGTTGGCGTCGTCGAACCGGAATTCGAGGGCGGTGTTGTCGCCGACGAGGCGGACGGGGACGGCGGGGCCGGAGAGGAGGGAATCCACGGCGGGGTCGGCGGGGAGGAGCTGGAACTCGACGGTCCAGACGCCGTTGGAGAGGAGGGCGGGCTGGTCGTCGCCGGCGAGTTCGGCGGAGACGGAGGAGTGGCGGTTGGTGAAGGCGAAGCGGACGTAGCGGCCGACGTCGGGGGCGGCGGAGAGGAGGGAGTTGGCGACGGCCCAGTTGCAGAGGGCGCCGTAGCCGCCGCGGGCGGCCCATTCGCCGTAGCCGAAGTTGCGGTTGGTGGAGGCGTCGAGGTAGCCCGCTCCGACGGCGCCGCCGTTGTCGCGGTAGGCCTTGCGGGCGGTGCGGTCGACGGTTTCGGCGGCGACCTTGGCGACGTCGTAGGCGACGGAGGCGAAGTGGGCCTCGTCGTATTCGTCGGCGTTGACGGCGGCGTCGTTGACGACGAGTTCGCCCATGGCGGGGGGGCCCCAGGAGAAGAAGGGGTTGCGGAGGAGGCGGTAGTAGGCGGAGAGGGCGGAGAGGTAGTGGCCGTAGGCGTCGCCGTGGCCCTGCGGGAACTGGAGGGCGGCCTGGGTGGCGTCGATGGTGCCGGAGCGGGTGCCGGAGATGTCGTAGTTGACGGCGTAGGCGACTTCGCCGGCGGTGATGCCGCGGGTGAAGTTCCAGACGAGGCGGTTGTAGTAGGGGGAGATGGTGAGGGCGGGGGCGTTGTCGCCGGTGCGGCCGCGGAGGAGGGCGAGCTCTTCGTCGAGGAGGGTGGGGACCTGGTTGTCGAAGGCGAAGAGGGCGGTGGAGAGGTGGCCGTAGTCGAGCTCGAAGCCGGTCATGGCCTCGGTGTCGAAGTTGGCGCCGAAGGAGATGGTGGGGTTGAGGGCGTCGGTCCAGGCTTCGTCGCCGAGGACGCCGTACATGTCGGCGAGGCGGCCGACGGCGAGCTGGAGCTGCTTGTTGGCGTCGGCGTCGTCGATGCCGAGGAGCAGGGACATGGATTCGGCCTTGGAGAGGAGGGTTTCGTAGAGCTGGATGAGGCCGACGTTGGTGAGGTTGTCCTGGTTGAGGGCGACGTCGCCTTCATAGGGGGCGCCGGCCTGGACGATCATGGAGACGGCGGTCTCGGCGGGGTTTTCGTAGAGGTCGCGCATGCGCTGGTAGAAGGGGGTGACGTTGTTGAGGACGCGCTGGACCCAGCCTTCGGCGAGGGAGGGCGGGGAGGACCACTTGGACCAGGTGTTGCTCATGGTGGCGTAGGCGGGGCTGCCGGGGAGGGCGCGGTAGCGGACGGTGTAGTAGGTGTTGACCATGTTGGCGAGGGTGTCGCCCTGCTGCCCGATGACGAAGCGGGTCAGGCCGTTGGTGACGGGGAACTTGAGGGCGTAGACGGAGGGGTCGTCGAAGGCGACGGGGACGGTGCCGTCGGCGCCGGGGCGGGCCTTGCGCCACTCGAATTCGTACTGGGTGGGCTCGCCGGCGAAGGCTTCGGCGTAGATGACGGAGAGCTGCTGGGAGAGGAGGTTGTAGGGGTCTTCGCGGGTGACGACGCGGTCTACGTAGTATTTCGGGACGACCTTGAGGACGTGCATGGAGATGGGGTCTCCGTCGGACACGCCGGAGGCGACTTCGACGGTTTTGCCGCCGACGGTGGTCTTGACCATCTTGGGGGCATCGTTTTCGATGAGGGTGACGTAGCCGGTGCCGCCCACGGAGAAGAGCGCGTAGTGGTCGCGGGGGATGTAGGAAACGACGGTCTCGCCGTTCGTCGTCACGGACATGACGGCGGGGCGGACGGCGTTGGTGGCGAGCTTGTTGATGGCGGTTTGCCAGAGGGTGATGGCGGAGGAGTTTTCGGCGGTGTCGTCGACGGCGTGGAGGAGGGTTTCGCGCTCCGCGCGGGAGAGGACGTTGACGTGGAGGAGGGAGACGGCGCCGGGCTTGTTTTCCTTTTCGCCGACGAGCTTGAGGCAGGAATCGGGGTCGGCGGAGGTGTCGAGGTAGAAGCGGGAGGAGAGGTTGGGGGGGAGGTCGTCGAAGTACCACTTGCCCTTGCGCTGGGTGGCGTGGCCGCCGGCGCCGGCCTTGATGCCCCAGAGGTCGATGAGGTCGCGGACGGTTTTGCCGTCGGAGACGCCGGTGGTGCGGGCGACGGTGGGGTCGAAGAGGAGGGCGGTGTTTTCGCTGTCGGGGACGGGGGGCCAGACGACGGCGGCGGACTTGGCGTTCCAGACTTCGGGGAGGCCGGAGGCGGCGGTGGTCAGGGTGCGGCCGATTTCCATTTCGGGGACTTCTTCGGGCCAGGCGACGTCCCAGACCCATTTGGCGGGCTTGGCGGAGAGGGGGTCGGCGGAGGGGTCGCCGCCGAGGAGGGAGAGCCAGGGGATTTCGGCGTTGACGGCGGGCCACTTGTTGGTGGCGAGGGAAGGATAGGCGAAGCCTTCCTGGTTGCGGTAATACATGCGCATGGAGGCGGTGCCGTCGCAGCGGGCCCAGAGCTGGCCCTTGCGGTCGCGGAAGGCGGGGGCGTTGGTGGCGGCTTCGTCCCAGGTGTCCTTGGAGCACCAGGGGTCGTCGAGGAAGTCGATAGGGTGCGGGCCGGGGAAGGCGAGGCCGGCGGTGGCGGGGGCGGAGAGTTCGGGATAGGCGGCGTTGGTGACGGCGACGTCGAACCACTGCATGGCCTTGCGGCCGTTCTTCACGTATTCGACGAGGACGCCGGGTTGGGAGGAGGTGGCGGTGTTGAGGTCGGAGCGGAGGGCCCAGGCGACGCGGCGTTCGCCGGCGGAGGTGAGGAGGGCGTGCTCTTCGTTGGGGTTGTAGCCGGTGGCGGCGGGGTCGTTCTGGACGTAGACGCGGGCGGTGGTTTCGGCGTCGGGGACGATGGAGCCCTTGTCCCAGGCAGGCGGGCCTTCGGACTCGGAGAGGCAACGGAAGGCGGTGCGGGCCGCGCCGTAGACTTTTTCGCGGACGGTGCGCTCGTCGGTGGAGGTGACGTTCAGGTCGGTGCCCTCGACGAAGGAATAGCAGGCGACGAGGTGGTTCTCGGAGCCGTCGTGGGCCATGAGGTACTCCAGGGCGATTTCTGCCGCGGGGAGGGCCGTGTTCCAGAAGAGGACTTCGCCGATTTCGGCCCCGGCACGGGCGGGGAGGCCGTTGGCCGCGCCGATGGCGGCGGCAAAGGCGGAGCCGTGGAAGGGCGGGGTGGTCAGGGAGAGGGTTTGGACCTCGTTGGTGTTGCCGTCGAAGCGGACGGCCGCGGAGGCGCCGGAGAAGGTGACGGCGACGTGTTCCCAGCCCATGAAGCGGGGGTCGGGGCGGTAGGGGGCGGAGACGGAGTTGGTGCCGCAGGAGACGACGAGGTTGGTCGCGCCGTCCTTGGCGCGGACGTCGAGGACGACGGCGGAGGCGGGGTCGGCGCCTAGGGTCAGCAGGGAGGCGGGTTCGTTGCCGGAGGCGTCCTCGGGGCGGATCCAGGCCATGACGGTGCCGCCGGAGGCGACGTCGAAGAACTCGCGGTTGCCGAGGGGGATGGTGGAGGCGGCGTCTTCGAGGTAGGCGCCGAGATTGTGGCAGAAGATGGATTCGGATTCGGAGCCGAGCTGGGAGGCGATGACGATCTGCGGGGTCTCGCCGGGGAGGGGCCAGCGGACGGTGTAGACCTGCGGGAGGGTCGGGACGACGAGGGGTTCGGGCATGCCGTCCTCGAAGAGGGTGGTGTTCCACCAGACTTCGATGGTGGCGTTGGTATCGCGGGCGCGGACGGGGTAGACGACGGAGGCGTAGGCGTTGGTTTCGACGGAGCCGTCGCCGGAGACGCCGTTGGTGGCGGAGGAGCCGGTGCGGCGGGGATCGGGGGCGGGGGCGGTGTAGAGGTCGGGGTTCCAGTCGGGGGAGGAGACGGGGGGATAGACGTAGCCGGGGGAGGAGGCGTCAATGGAGGGCGCGAAGCCTTCGGCGAGGCCGGAAATGGAACCGCCGCGGAGGGCGAGTTCGGCGCCGACGCGGGCTTCTTCGGGTTCGAGGGTGAAGTAGTTGGTGTTGGAGCGGAAGAGGGAGTGGATGGGGAAGAACCAGATGTCGTCGTCGGACGTCAGGCGCAGGAGGGAGTAGCCCTCGCCGGTGCAGTTGAAGGTGCCGTCGACGGCGACGGCGCGGGCGTGTCCGTCGGGCTCCTGGTAGTCCATGACGGTGCCTTCGAGACCGAAGGGGACGTAGACGGGGCGGCCGCCGTCGCCGTTCACGTCGCCGCGGACGAAGACGGTGGTGTCTTCGGGCCAGTCGCAGGCGTATTGGTCGAGCTCGAAGGGCCACTCGACTTCCATTTCGTCGGTTTCCATCCAGTAGATTTCGGCGTTCCAGGGGCAGTCGACGGTGGGGCGCAGGGGATAGACGTTGCCGTTCTTGGGGGAGTAGGAGTGCTGGCCCTTGTGCTGGTAGAGGTATTCGCCGCGGTTGTCGGTTGGGGAGACGACGGTGGGGCGGGCGCGGAGGCCGGCGACGTTATAGCCGCGGCCGTCGGGCTTGAGGGTGCGGCCGATGCCGCCGGTCATGCGGTTGACGACGGGACGGCAGATCTCGACGACCTGCACGTGGAGGATGCGCTCGAAGTTGCCGGTTTCGTAGTAGACCATGACGACCTGGCCCTGCACCTGGCCGTGGGCGTTGAGGAAGTGGGTGGAGGTGTCGAGGTGCAGGCCGCTGACGATCTGGTTGGTGATGACCTGCACCACGCCGCCGGCGGTGTTGGTGACGGTGCCGTAGCGGGGGGTCAGGATTTCGGGGGAGCCGAAGAACTTGACGAATTTGCCGGAGAGGTCGATGGCGGGGGCGTTCCAGGGGTCGTCGGTCCAGTAGATGCGGCGCGGGCGGCCGGAGCAGGCGGGGGAGATGACGTAGGTCATGTCGAGGGTGGTGCCGTTGGCGAGGACCCAGGTGAAGGAGTGGTTGCCGCCGGTGGTGACGAAGACGCGGGCGTCGGCGGTGTCGAAGATGTAGGAGGATGCGTCGGGGGAGTTGGTGTAGACGGCGTAGGTCGCAGGCCAGTCGACGCCGTCGGGCGGGACGAGCTCGTCGCCGAGGTAGTATTCCGGGACGGTGCGCTCGAGCGGGAAACCGGTTTCGGACGAGGCGAGGACATATTGGGGGGCGTTGGCCGTGGCGAGGCGCGAGGTGGCGGCGGCGGCGGTAAAGAACGCTTCCGCGACGAAGGCGTTGTTGGAGGCTGCCCAGGCGTTTTGCGCGGCGGAGGTGGTGTTGCGCAAGGTCGCGGGGGAGGGCGTGCCGAGGATGACGGTGCTCTCCGAGGCGAGCGCGGGCGCGGCGAGGAGGAGGGCGGGGATTAGCCACAAAGAACGCAAAGAGCGCAAAGGAGAAAGGAGAGAGGAGGGATTTCGTTTCATGGCAGGCACTTTCTCATGGGGTTGAGGGTTGCTGTGAAGGGCGGAAAAGGGGTGCCCCAAACTAGGGCAACTAGTTGAACTAGAGGAACTAGACGGGATGAAAGGGCGATGGAGGCAGGGGAAGGTCATGGATCAACTCCGGGGGGCAGGGCACGGGGGGCGGGCTCGGGGGCGTCGAGCATTTGGAGACGGTAGATTTCCTTCTGCTCCTCGATTTCGCGGCGCAGCACTTCTTCGGACGGGAGATACAGCTTGTATTTGACGGCAAACAGCTTTTCGTTGCCCTTGAGGATGGAATAGCGGGCGATGTCCCCATTGGTTTCGCTGCACAGGATGATGCCAATCGTGGGGTTGTCGTCGGGCTGTTTTTCGCGCTCGTCGAACATGCGGCGGTACATGTCCATCTGCCCGACGTCCTGGTGGGTGATTCGCGAGGTCTTCAGGTCGAACAGGAAATAGCACTTCAGGATTGCGTTGTAGAAGACGAGGTCGATGAAGTAGTCGTCCGTTTCGGTATGGATTCGTTTCTGCCTCCCGACGAAACAGAAGCCCCGCCCGAGTTCCAGCAGCAAATCCCGCAGATGGGAGATCAGGGCGGATTCGAGCCGCGTCTCGCGGACCCGCACGTCCGCCGGGAGGCTCAGGAATTCCAGCATCATGGGGTTCTTGATAAAGTCGCCCGGCACGAGCGAGCGCGGATTCTCCCCGACGGGCGTCAGCGGAAGCGACGCCTTTTTGCTTCGCCGCCCGGGATGAGCCCCGGCAAGCAGCCGCCCATGCGCCTGCGTGGCGATTTGGCGGTCCAGCGTCCTCGAACTCCACCCCTGTGCGACGCATTCGTTCGCGTACCATTCGCGGGCGGCCGGATCGTCGACGTGCATCAGGAGGCGGTAATGCGTCCAGCTCAATTCGTGACGCAGTGCGTCACAAATCGGGAAAGCGAGGTAGAAGCGGCGCATGTTGCGCAGGTTGCTCGCATCGAAGCCGGGACCGTATTCCACCGTCAGCCGCCGGGCGAGCGAGTCCAACAGCCTTTTTCCGTATTCCGCCTTCCGGCGACCGCCCTGCTCGTCCTCCACGATCAATTTCCCGACCTCCCAATACGTCCTGACCATCGCCGTGTTGGCGACGCGCGAGATGGCGGCACGTCCCTCCTCGATGACGCGACGGATGGACCGGTAGAGCGTCTCGTCCCGCTCTGCCATGGTTCGTCCGTTCTGGACTTTTGCGTTCATCGGCTGGACGTCCAACGGGTCACTTCACGCGCATGATGTAGCAGAGGGCGTAGTAGGGCGGGCGGTTTTCGTGGGGCTGGCCGCCACCGGTGGAGGCGCCGGAGATGTCGCGGTTGCCGTTGTTTTTGCCGTTGCTGTCGTAGGTGGCGGCTTCGGCGCTGCCGTTGTAGGCGCCGGAGTAGCCCACGGTGTGGACGGTGGTGTTGTGGGAGTGGGCGGGGATTTCGTTGACGTTGAGGGTGTGGCGTTTTTCGCCGCCGGTCTTGCCGGGGGAGTTGTAGTCGCCGTCGCCGGGGTGGTAGCCCACGACGAAGCGCCCGCGGAGGTCGGGGGTCGTGTTGCCGTTGACGGTGGAGCCGTCGCAGAGCGCCCAGCCGTCGGGGATTGTGTTGGCGGCGCCGCTCCAGAGGACGATGGTGCCGACGGGGACGGAGCCGTAGCCGGAAACCGCGCCGGAGACGGTCAGGTTGCCCTCGACGGTGGCGTCGCCCGAGACGGTGGCGGAGGCGGAGAAGGCCGCGTCGCCGGAGACGGCCAGCTGCGAGGTGGAGACCTTGCCGGCGGCGGCGAAGTCGCCGGAGGCCCGGGTGACGTCGTGGGCGTAGACGGCGTAGGGGACCGGGAGGAGCCGCAGGCGCGGGGCGATTTCGCCGGAGGACCCGGCGACGGTCAGGCCCAGGAAGAGCGTCTTGTCGGCGTTGCCGGACAGCACGGAATCGAGTGTGGCGTCGGGGACGCCGGAGAGTGCGGTGCCGGAGGCGTCGGCGACTTCGGTGTTGAACATGCCGTTGTCGTCGAGGAGGACGTTGCAGGCGCGCCCCCAGAGGGCGGAGCCGCCGGTTTCGCTGGCGTAGAGGCGGAATTCGACGGTCTGGGTGCCTTTCATGGCCTTGCCGGAGGAGTCCGCGAGGGCGCCCTGGTAGGAGAAGGCGCCGGCGGTGGCGGCGAAGCCGATGGCGAGGATGGCGGCGGCGAGCGTGGCGGGGAGTCGTTTCATGGTGGGTCCTTGTGTTTGGGGTTCGAAAGGGTTCATTTCACGCGCATGATGTAGCAGAGGGTGTAGTAGGGGGGGCGGTTTTCGTGGGCCTGGCCGCCGACGGTGGAGTCGCCGGAGATGTCGCGGTTGCCGTTGTTCCGCTTGTAGCTGTCGAAGGTGGCGGCTTCCGCGCTGTCGTTGTGGGATAGGGCGTAGCCCACGGTGTGGACGACGGTGTTGTGGGAGTGGGAGGGGAGTTGGTCGACGTTGAGGGTGTGGGTTTTCTCGCCGCCGGTGCGGCCGGGGGCGTTGTAGTCCGAGTCGTTGGGGTCGTAGCCGACGACGAAGCGTCCGCGGAGGTCGGGGGTGCCATTGTCGCCGTCGCAGAGTTTCCAGCCGTCGGGGATGCGGTTGGCGGCGCCGCTCCAGATGACGATGGCGCCCACCGGGGCGGTGCCGTAGGCCGCCCGGGAGCCGGGGCCGAGAATCTTGCCGGAGACGGAGAGTTTGCCCTTGACGGCGGCGTTGCCCTTGACGGTCGCCTTCCCGGCGATGTCCGCCTGCCCGGAGACGGCCAGCCCGGCGGCGTCGAGCTTCCCGGCGACGGCAAAGTTGCCCGACGCGGTTCCGGAGTCTGCGGCGAACGCGGCGTAGGGGACCGAGAGGAGACGCTGGCGCGGGGCGATTTCGCCGTCGGCGCCGACGACGGTGACGCCGACGTAGAGCGTCGAGGAGGAATTGCGCGCGAGGATGGAGGCGAGGTTGATGCCGTTGACGCCTTCGATTTCGTCCCCGGCCTTGTCGGAGAGTTCGGCGTTGAAGAGGCCCTTCTCGTTCAGCTGAACCGCGCAGCTGCGCCCCCAGAGCGGGGTGCCGCCGGTGGCCGCGTCGTAGAGGCGGAATTGAACCGTCTGCCGCCCGGTCAGCGGCGCGCCGGAGACGTTCTTGAGCGCGCCCTGGTAGACGAAGCCGTCCACCGCGGCGACGGATGGGGTGGTGGGGTAGGGGAAAAGCGCGAGGGCGGCCTTGCCGTTGGCGACGGTCCAGGCGCTGCCGAGTTTGGAGACGAGGGTTTCGGCGGACATCGCGGAGGCGTCGGTGCCTTGGGCCGCCCCGAAAGTCCGCATGTAGTAGTAATCGGATGAATCGTCCAGGCCGCCGCGCGAGAAGGTGTAGGAGTTGTATTCGCCAATCGTGATTTCCTGCGGGGCGAAGAGGGAGTTGAAGTATCTGGCCCAGCCAGCGTTCGGGCGGTAGCCGACGAAGCCCCCGCAGCAGTTGGCGGTGGGCCCCAGAAGCGAACCGTCGAAGAGACAATTGTCGAATCGGACACGGGCGCTGCCGGAGGACTCCACATGGCCCACGAAGCCGGCGCTCGTGGCATCGCCCGTGAGAGTGCAGATGATGGTGACGGAAGAACGGCAGTTTTGGATGCGGGTGTAGGTGGCACTGTTGTGCTGGAGGCATTCCCCGACGAAGCCTGCAACGAACTTGCCGTTGGATTCGAGCGAACCGGTGACGTGAAGGTTTTGGATGAGGCAACCGCTGGTGAAGCGGAAAGGGGCGACCCACTGCGTGCCGTCGGTGAAGCGCCAGTTGACCGTGAGCGTGTGGCCGTTGCCGTCGAAGGTGCCGGCGTAGGGTCGGGACGTGTCGGCGCCGACAAAGGGGGAGTCCTGCGTGAGTTTGACGTCGGCGGTCAACTTGGCGTCGAGGGAGGGTTCGCCGTTGTTGACGCGGTTGGCGAAGGCGGCCCAGTCGTCGGCGGAGCCGATGTTCACCGTCTCGGCGAGGGCAGGGAGGGCGAACAGAAGGAGGGCGGGGAGCAGCCACAAAGGGCGCAAAGAGAACAAAGGAGAGGAGAAATCACGTTTCATGGCAGGGGCCTTGGGTTGGTTTTGTGGAGCGTCGGAGGACGATGGGAAACGGGAAAAGAGGGTGTTCATGGCTGGTTCAGTTCTTGGCATAGGAGGTTGCGGGGCCGGCCCCGATTTTGCGGATGTAGCCGGAGGCGAGAAGGGATTTGAGGGCGCGCTCGACCGTGATGGTGCTTACGCCCGGACAGGCTTCGAGAATCTGGCGTTTGCCCAGCGGGACGGGCGTCCGGTCGAAGAGGAGGCGGATGCGTTCGATCTTGGTTGCCTTTTCGCGGAGGCCGTCGGAGACGCGCGCTTCGAAGACGGAATAGGCCTTGAGGAAAATGCCCAGCAGATAGCGCACAAAGGGGGTCGGGTCGTTTTTGCCTTCGAGCCATCCTTGGGACGAGGCCTGGAGCGTCTCGTAGTAGGATTCCTTCGAGTCTTCGACCAGTTTTTCGAGGCTCACGTATTTCCCCGCGATATATCCGGAGCGGTAGAACAGGAGCAGGGTGAGCAAGCGGCTCATGCGGCCGTTGCCGTCGTCGAAAGGATGGATGGAGACGAAGTCGAGGACGAACAGGCAGAGGATGTACAGCGGGTCGAACGTGCGGTCCGCAACGGCCTCGTTCGCGGCTTGGCAAAGGGATTCGACGGCACCGGGGGTTTCGAATGCCAGCAGCGGGCGGAAGCGGACGAAACGGTTGCCGGCGGCGTCGATTTCGGAGATGACGTTGCCGGAGGTTTTCCAATGCCCGCCGACGCCCGGTCCGAGATGCGCGCAAAGGTCGCGGTGGAGCTGCAGAATCACGTTGGGAGCGAGGGGAATCGAGTCGTGTGACTCGTGGATCGTGGCCAGAACGTCGCGGTAGCCGGCGATTTCTTCCTCGTCGCGGTTTTTCGGGGCTGCGGATTCCTTCGCCAATGCGCGGATGCGGGTGTCGGTGGTGGATATTCCCTCGATCCGGTTGGAGGAAACGATGCTTTGGATCTTGGCCTGCTCCAGCATCGTGTCGAGGATGTCGGGGGTGGCCCGCAGAAAGAGGGCCTGTTTGCCCCTGCATTCATGCAAAGCGCCGAGCAAATTCGACATTTGCGGCGTGAACCACCTTTGCAAGGTGCTGGGGTAGTCGAACGTCCTCATGCAAGCGCCTTTCGTGGAATCTGCATCATCCGATGATGAATCTGCATCATTTTACGCAAAATGATGCAGATTTCAATGGCAGGGGTCCCGAGCGAGGGGGCTGGGAGGTGAGGCATCTTGCCGCGTTGAGAAAGACACACGAGAGGAGCGCGGCTGGAAGCCGCACCCCCGGAAGGGGAACGCCGCGCTTTGGGAGGTGCGGCATCTTGCCGCGCCGGAAAATGGTCAGGCGAAAACATTGTGCTTTTTTGTGCGCGAGCCTGGTAGGGGCCGACCGCCGGGCGGCCCGGAAAAACGATTTGGGAAACGGCCCGCCCGGCGGTCGGGCCCTACCACGGACAAGGTGGTGTGTGGGGAGCGCGGCTGGAAGCCGCACCTTCGGAAGGTATAATGGAAAGAGGGGGTCATTCGAAGACGATGTCGGTCTGGGGGGCGATGCGGCGGATGGTCATGGGGCCGCGGAGGATGATGTCGCCTTCGCGGCGGAGGTTGCGGAGCTGCCAGGCGCAGGTGCCGGATTTCTCCTCTTCGGGGTTCCAGGAGGCTTCGCCGCCGTTGAAGTCGAGATCGAAGAGGATGGTGTTGTCGACGGAGAAGAGCTCGGGCTTGACGGTGGACTTGTAGTTTTGGAAGTCGTTGCCGGAGGGGGCAGGGGTTTCGAAGTCCCAGCGGAGGCCGTCGTGCTGCGGGTGGGTGGGGTGGCGGAGGATGGAGGTGGCGCCGTTTTCGTCGACGGTGAAGGAGAACATGATGATGCCGTCGGAGAACATGGTGGTGGTGGCGGGGATGACGGGCTGTTCGGTGGGGAGGACGGCGGAGGAGATGCGCATGGTCTCGCGGGAGGTGGCGGGGACGGCGGCGTCGCCGGCGTAGAGGGTGTAGGCGAAAGTGCCGTCGGCGGCGGTGGCGCCCGCGACGACGACGCGCTGGAGGAGGCGGACGTTGCCTTCGGCGTCGATGTGGAGGGGCAGGCGGACCTTGAGGGTGCCGCCGGCGGGGGTGTAGCCGGCGTCGCGGTCGCCGTCGAAGGAGATTTCATCGAAGGCTGCTTCGGCGATCCAGAGTCCGCCGGGCCAGGCGTTGCGGTCGGAGGAGCCGCCGGACGCGGCGCCCTGGATGGGGACGTCGACGCGGAGCTTGGACGCGCCGCCGTCGTCGATGATGCGGAGGACGGCGCCGAAGGGGGTGCCGCGGATGTCGGAGTCGAAGTAGGAGCGGTCGAGGCCGAATTCGAGCTTCCAGGTTTCGCCGGGGGCGAGGGTCTTGGAGGCGAGGCGGGAGGTCTCGGGGGTGATCCAGGCGGCGTTGGTGAGGGCGACGGTCATGTCGCGGATGTGCAACGCCGGGCGGAGGTCGCGGGTGAAGCCGGCGACGGGGACGAGGTCGACGGAGGCGACGCGGTCGAGTGTGGAGTCGTTGCGGATGGAGAGCATGCGCTTGGTGGCGTTGGTGCCGAAGTCGAGGCCGTCCATGGGCGAGACGAAGAGCACGCCGGACCAGTCGGAGACCTCGGTGGAGGAGGCGAGGATCACCTGGCCGTCATGGATCTGATCGGTGGTGTAGAGCTTGGAGGTCTTGGGGGCGATGTTGGAATTGACGCCGGAAATCATGTGGTAGGTTTGCTGGGGCGGGGAGCCGGTGAAGCCTTCCATGTAGTCGGCGGCCAGGGCTGAGGTCCCGGACTGGAGGGAGACGCCGAAATAGTTGTATGGCGACTTCGGCCCGGTGACATGCCAGGTGGTGCGGGGGGCGGCGGGGACGCCGCGGACGGTCAGGGTGCTGTTGGCCTTGTTCGTGTTGTAGAAGATGCAGACCGTGTTGGCGGGGAGGGACATGGCGTCGGACGCTTCGGGGTAGTCGCGGTGCCACATGGCGATGGGAGAGGCCAGAATGCCTTCGCTTTCAGAATTGGCGGAGAACTGGCGCGTGGCGAGGAAGGCGGCCGGGTCGTAGAGGCCGACGCTGTCGGTGGGCCAGCCGACGAAGATTTCGGCGAGGGTGTTGGTGGGGGCGACCTCGACAAAGACGGCGTTCCAGCTGCCGCCCTTGAGGGAGATCGTCTGCGGAATCTGGACGAGCTGGGCCTGGGCGAGGGTGAGCGCGGCGAAGACGGACGCCAGCACGGACACAGCGATTTGGGCATGGGGTGATTGCATAGAACTCCTCCGTAACTACAATTTTCTACTTTCTCGCGCGCGTGTAAAGAAAAATAGTCGAAGAATAGCGCAGTTGGTCATAGTAACGGACACTCTTTGGCGAATGGGTCGGAAGTGAGACGGGGCCCGTTGGTCAAATACTGGACACTCTGTTAGAATGGAGGAATGAGCAACATGTCGAGAATGGCCACGGCCGAATACATCGGC
>JAFTAH010000080.1 GCA_017458625.1 Kiritimatiellia bacterium
AAAAGCGGAACTCGACGCCCGACGTCGTGTTGGTCAGGGCCGTCGAATCCGTGTCGCTGAAGACGCGCGCCGAAAGATTGGCCCCGTCCGCGCTGTCGCGCCGCACCCAGGCCAGAATCGAAAACTTCTCCGCCCCCGCCAGCGGGTCATAATCGTTGATGGACACCGCCCCCGCGACGCCAGTCGCTCCAGGCAAAAACAAGCTATGCCCGCAATCACAATTCACCGGCGGCACGTTTGTCGAAAACACCGCCCCGCCCGTCAGCCCGAGATTCCCCACATCCCCATCCCCGCCCGAATTCAGCGCCCAACCTGACATCTCAGCTACCGGCTCGAAAATCCATTCCCCTGCCACCTCATCATCCCCCAGGCACGCTCCCCAAGCCGCCCCCGCCGCAAGGCAAAGTCCCGCCGCCGCTCCCCAAAGGAATCGCAAAGTCGCTGTTTTCATGGCTTTTTCCTTGTGTTTGGCCTTGCCGGGACGCCCGCCCCCCTGCAACGGGGACATGACCTTTCCGAACTTTGACTCTTACTTACAAAAGCCCGTCTGAAACGTCAAGCCCAAAACCGGCCTCCCGAAAATTTCCCTCCCCGCTCCGCCAAAAGCCCGCTTCCAATGTCTGGAATTTTCGCGAAACCTGCTTCCAAGCCTTGGAAAATCGCCAAAACTGCCTTCCAAGGCTTGGAACCTCCAGCCTTTTGACAACGAGCGACGACTCCCTCTGCGGGGGAGACCGAACGGTGCAATGCCAGCCGCCTTTTGAAAGACAACCTCGGTCTCAAGCTCGAATCCATCCCGCTGAGCGACCTCGGCCGCGCCAAGAGGATTACCGTCGACAAGGAGACACACCACCATCGTCTCCTACAACGACAACTCCGCCGCCGTCAAGGCCCGCATCGCCCAGCTCTCCCGCCAGATCGACGAGACCACCTCCGACTACGACCGCGAGAAGCTCCAGGAGCGCCGCGAGCATCGCCGGCCTCCTGCGCGTCACGGAAGCCATGGTCGCCGACATCCCCAAGAAGGACCCGCCCCCTCCCCCCGCCCCCGGCGGCATGGACGGCATGTACTGATCCTTCCCCACAGGGATTAACGACGGAGTGCCTTGTTCCTCGAAATCTGCTATGTTGGAGGCTTCCCGCCCCCCCCGCCGCCCTGCCGTCCCTGTGCGTTGCACTCTCTCGATGTAGCAACAGCGCCCTCGCCGCCCCCCCCCTCTCTTCGAACTGCTCGAAACTGTCGAAACTCCCGCAATTCTCGGTTTTCCCCTCCTCTCCGCGTCCTCCGCGCCTCCGCGTGTGCCTGATTGTCCTTCCGATCTTCCGGCATCCGACTTCCCCGCCCATCGCACGTCGCACGTCGCAAGTCGCCCCCCTCCCCCTTTCTCGTCCCCGCCGTTCCCGCGCCCGGCGCAAATCGCGGCTGGGCGGGGCATATTGGAGGGCTAAAGCGGATTCGCATCCTCGACGTCTGCGACCGTGGCGATGCCACGCGTCCGGGCGTTGACGAGCGCTTCGGCCTCTCGACTGGCTTCGTCAAGAAGTTGCTTTCCCAGCGAAAACGTCTGGGCATCATCGACAACCTCTACGCCCGCACGGGGCGCAAGCCCATCCTCGTCGAGGCCCAGCGCGAACGGATGTAGCAACTTTTCTTGAACCGCTCTAGGCGTTCTCGTCGGGCTGGACGGGCAGTTGGTCGAGGGAGCGCGCCAGGTCGGCATCGGTGGGGATGAAGTCCTTCATCGTGCCGTCGTTGAACTGCTGGTAGGCTGTCAGGTCGAAGAAGCCCGTGCCGGTCAGACCGAACACGATGTTTTCCGCCTTGTTCTCACGCTTGCACCGGAGGGCCTCGTCGATGGCGACCCGGATGGCATGGCTCGACTCGGGGGCGGGCAACGTGCCCTCGACCCGCGCGAAGAGCTGGGCGGCCTCGAAGACGCTCGTCTGCTCGACGGCGCGGGCCTCCATCAGTCCTTCGTCGTAGAGCTCGGACAGAATGGAGCTCATGCCGTGATAGCGGAGCCCCCCGGCGTGGTTCGCGGAGGGGATGAAATCACTGCCGAGCGTGTACATCTTGGCCAGCGGGCAGATGTGGCCCGTGTCGCAGAAGTCGTAGGCGTACTTGCCCCGCGTGAACGAGGGACACGAGGCCGGTTCGACCGCGATGAACCGGTAGTCGGCCTCGCCCCGGAGCTTCTGCCCCATGAAGGGCGCGATGAGCCCGCCCAGGTTCGAGCCACCGCCCGCGCAGCCGATGATGACATCCGCCTTGACTCCCAGCTTGTCCAAGGCCGCCTTCGCCTCCAGCCCGATGATGGACTGGTGCAGCAGCACCTGGTTGAGGACGCTGCCCAGGACGTAGCGGTAGCCCTCGTGCGTGACCGCCGCCTCGACGGCCTCGCTGATGGCGCACCCGAGCGAGCCCGTGGTGCCGGGATGCGCGGCCAGGATGGCGCGCCCGACCTGGGTCGTGTCGGACGGCGACGGCGTGACGGCCGCCCCGTAGGTGCGCATGACCTCGCGGCGGAAGGGCTTCTGCTCATAGGACACCTTGACCATGTACACCTTGCAGTCGAGCGAGAAGAACGAGCACGCCATCGCCAGCGCGGTCCCCCACTGCCCGGCCCCGGTCTCCGTGGTCACGCCCTTGAGCCCCTGCGCCTTGGCGTAGTAGGCCTGCGCAATCGAGCTGTTGAGCTTGTGCGAGCCCGACGTGTTGTTGCCCTCGAACTTGTAGTAGATGTGTGCCGGCGTCCCCAGCGCGCGCTCCAGGAAATACGCCCGCACCAGCGGCGAGGGCCGGTACATCTTGTAGAAGTCGTGGATGGGCGCCGGAATCGGAATCCACGGCGTGTCGTTGTCGAGCTCCTGCCGCGCGAGCTCGGTGCAGAAAACGTGCGACAGGTCGTCGAGCGTCGCCTTCTGGCCCGTCCCGGGAATGCACAGCGGTGCCGGCTTCTTCGGCATGTCGGCTCGGACATTGTACCATGCCGTCGGAATCTCCGCCTCGGCGAGATAGGTCTTGTAGGGAATGGAGGGGTCGGTTCCTGCGCTCATGTCGGTCTCCTTGGGAAGGGGTGATGGTTCAAACATTGTTTCTCCAAATAGAAACAACGCCCGCTTTATAGGCGTCCCGTCCGGTCGTGTCAAGAAAAAATGAACAAATCGCCCCGCTTCGGGTGTGAGCAAAAAGTGTGAGGTACGGGCGATTGCCCTGGGTGCGCGGGCGGCCCGCCCGCGATGTTCCCTGGGAAGCCCCCTTGGTAAACCGTTCTCCCGCCATCCTTTGGATTTTCGCGGGCGGGACGCCCGCGCCCCCAGGCGTCTCCCTCGACCGCGAAAGGCCAAATGATATGTCTAT
>JAFTAH010000081.1 GCA_017458625.1 Kiritimatiellia bacterium
AAAAACTTGTTCAAACGACGGCATGGTGTTTCCCGACGAGGCGCCGGATTGAAGGCGCAGTTTCCTGCGTCGAAATCCGGCAACGACGTGGGGGAACATCAGGGCAAGTTTGGACAAGGAATTTTGAATTCAGGACACTAGTTCCGCCTCAGGTGTAGGCGATGAACGACGCCCCGCGCGGCAACGCCGGAATGCCGAAGAACTTCGCGAGGGACTGCGCGATGTCGAAGAATCCCTTCCGGATGCCCAGGTTGACGCCCGGCCGACCGGGACGGTAGACCAGCAGCGGCACATATTCGCGGGTGTGGTCGGTCCCCTTGTAGGTCGGGTCGTTGCCATGGTCTGCCGTCAGGATGAGCATGTCATCCTCGCCCAGCAGCGGCAGATAGCCCTCCAGCCACTTGTCGATGCGCTCGATGCAACGCGCATAGCCGTCCGGGTCGCGCCGATGGCCGTAGAGCATGTCCGTGTCGATGAAGTTCGCGATGATCAGCCCGTCCTTCTTCTCCTTCGTCCACAGCGTGACGGCTTCCTGCGAGGTCTGGTTGTTGCCGGTGTGGTTGCTTTCCGTGATGCCCCGGTGGCAGTAGATGTCCTCGATCTTGCCCACCGCATAGACCGGAATTCCGGCCGCCGTCAGGCGTTCCAGAACCGTCGGCTCGTCCGCCTGATACGAGAAGTCGCGCCGATGCTCTGTCCGCTTGAAATTCGACGCGTTCGTCCCCACGAACGGCCGCGCAATGACCCGCCCCACCCGCAGCGGATCGCACAGCTTGCGCGCAATCTCGCAATAGCGGTACAGCTCCGGCACTGGCACGATCGCCTCGTTGGCCGCAATCTGGAAGACGCTGTCCGCGCTCGTGTAGCAGATCAGCGCCCCCGTCCGCAGATGCTCCTCGCCCAGCTCCTCGATGATGGCGGTTCCACTGGCCGCCTTGTTGCCGATCAGCTTGCGCCCGGTCTGCTCCTCGAACGCCGCGATCAGGTCCGGCGGGAACGAGTTGGTGGGCGGGAACGAATGGAAGCCCGGATTGACCTCAAGCCCGGCGATCTCCCAGTGTCCGGTGATCGTGTCCTTGCCATCGGAAAGCTCGCGCATCGCGCCGAACGAGGCGAGAGGGGCCTCGCAGGGGGGCACCCCGTTGATGCTCTCCTTCTGCGGCAGCAGTCCCGGAATGTTGCCCAATCCCAGCTTCTGGAACGTCGGCGCCACCAGCGGTCCGGCCGCCGCCGCCAGGTGCGGCAAGGTCGATGCGCCCGCATCCCCGTAGGCCGCCGAATCCGGTGCCGTCCCAATCCCTACCGAGTCCATGATTACCAGGATTGCCTTCATTGCTGTCTGCCTTTCGCTATTGCTCCGATTTGCTTCGACTCTTTGCGGCTTCGTGCGCCGCCGTTCCGAAAAACTGATAGACGCGCTCCGAGCTGCCAGGTCTGGAAAAAGCCCGCTAGGGCGCCTTCTCGATGGAATCGACGATGCCGACGATGACGCTTCGCACGGGCGCGTCCTTCGAGCCGAACACCTGTCGTGCGCCATTGCCCTCGTCCAGCACGAGCACCGTCTCGCCGGCCCCGCTTCCGGCCTGGTCGACGGCCACGAGATACCCTTCCTGCGGTACGCCGTCCTCGCTGATCTTCTCGACCAGCATGAGCTTCTTGCCATCGTAGAACGGATGATTGATGGTCGACGTGATGGCCCCGATGACGTGTCCGATGATCATGGCTCCACCCCTTTCCAGACGGGCGCCTTCAGCGAGTCCACAAGCCCGATGATCGTATGGTCGACCGGCACGAACCACCGCTCCAGGGCCAGCGCGGCCTCGCGCCCGCCCTCGTAGTAGATCAGCTCTCCCCGTCCCGCCTGGCGCGTGGCGTCCGCGCAGACGATGGGCGTCCCCTTGTCCGTCCCGTCCTTTGCCAGCGGCTGGACCCAGAGCATTGGAACGCCTTCCAGGCCCTCGTAGACCTGCGTCGAAACCACGGTGCCAATCACACGTCCGAGCAACATCTCGTCCTGTCCTCCGCCAACTGCCGCGTCAATCCGCCCTCAAAGCGTCAAACACCATCCGTCCAGCGTCCGCGGCGGTTCAGCTCGGGGTTTCGCCGCCCAGCTGGAGCAGGTCGGCATGGCGGAACTTAGAGCTGGAGGCGAGTTCCTTGAGGATGAAGTCCGTCGGGGCCGTCAGCAGCCGGTACTGGGCGCTCTGTCCGCGCGCCTCGGCCTCGGCCGTGGCGAGCTCCTGGGCGGCTTCCACGTCGTAGAGCGACCCCTGGACGACCGCAAGACCCTTGCCGCCCATCTGCGGATCGCCGAGCCGCAGGGCCACCAGCTTCACCGGCACCCCCTTCAGCATTCGCTCCACCGCCGCGCAACAGCTGGCCACGCCCGGCGTCTCCAGCACGAACAGCGGCCCCTCGCCCACCGCGAGCGCCCCGCCCAGCACTGCGTCGTAGAGGGCTTCGTGCACGTCCGGCAGCAACACCTCGTCCACCACCTGCTCCCCGCCGTGGTACAGCGCCTCCGCCCGCGCCTCCTCTACCGACGCCGTGGTCCCCGCCAGCACGATCATGTACTTCCCGCACCCGATGGTCCCTGCCTTCAACAGCGAAATCGGCGACTTCTTCATCAGCGCATCCGCCGCATAGATGCCCACCGGAACGCTCTTGAACTCGATGACGGCCAGCGCCGCCTGCTGCTTCTTGTCCATGCACAACCTCATCTGACGTCCCTCAGCCCGCCTGCCGGGCCTCGACGTCGCCCTCCACCATACCCTCTCCCCGTCCCCCTTGCAACGCATTTCCCGCCAGGCTTGCCGAAACGCTTTACCCCTCCCCTCCCCCGGCCCGAATCGCTGTGAGTTTACGGTCAATCCCTAGCAAAACTAGAATTCTAGGCTCCTAGTTTTCTAGCTTTTCTAGAAGGTCTAGCCCCCCTCGAAACCGCGTCCGCCCAGAAAAAATTAATCTCGGCTAATTTTTCGCTTGCAACGTGATTCGGAAGGGGTAGAGTACGGCGCAACAAGTTAGTCTGCCCTAATTGTCTGGGGACGGACGCCACCGAGGAAAAGTCGAAGATGCAACCGCTAGTGTTTGGGAAGCCGGGGGAAAAGGTCCGGGTGTTGAAGATCACCGGGACGGACAAGGTGCGCCTGCACCTGGCGGAGCTGGGGTTCGTGGTGGATGCAGTGGTGACGGTCGTGTCGGAGGACCGGGGAAACATGATCGTCGAGGTGAAGGATACGAGGATTGCGCTGGGGAGGGACCTGGCCCTGCGCATCATGATCTAGCCCAACAAGAGGATTTGGACAGCAGGCGGGGAAAGCAACCGCCCAACGACAAGAAAGGTTCGAGAGATGAAGACATTGCGGGATGTGGCCGTAGGCGAGACGGCGAAGGTGAAGAAACTGAACGGGGAGGGCGCGGTGAAGCGCCGGATCATGGACATGGGCATCACCAAGGGCACTGCGGTGACCGTGCGGAAGGTGGCGCCGCTGGGCGATCCGATCGAACTGACGGTGCGCGGCTATGAACTGTCGATCCGCAAGGACGACGCGGCGTTGATTGACGTGGAGGAGGAGTAGCCATGAGCACGAGCGAGAAGAAGATTGTCATCGCGCTGGCGGGCAACCCGAACTGCGGCAAGACGACGTTGTTCAATTCGCTGACGGGCGGCACGGAGTACGTGGGGAACTGGCCGGGCGTCACGGTCGAGAAGAAGGACGGCCCCTTCAAGAAGCATGACGGCGTGGTCATCCAAGACCTGCCTGGCATCTATTCGCTGTCGCCCTACTCGAAGGAGGAGGTGGTGGCGCGGAACTACCTGGTGGAGCAGAGCCCAGACGTCATCCTGAACATCGTGGACGGAACGAACCTGGAGCGCAACCTCTACCTGACGACGCAGCTGATGGAGCTGGGCCTGCCGATGGTGGTGGCGGTGAACATGGCGGACGTGCTGAAGAAGGCGGGCGACGTGGTGGACGTCAAGAAGCTCTCGCAGGAGCTGCATTGCCCGGTGGTGGAGATTTCCGCGCTGAAGGAGGAGGGCTCCCTGGCCGCCGCCGAACTCGCGCTGGAACTGGCAAAGTCCGGCAAGACGGGCGAACTGCCCCACGTCTACAAGGGGAGCGTGGAGCACGCCGTCGCCCACATTGAGGAATCCATCGAGGACAAGGTCCCTGCGCACCATCTGCGGTGGTTCGCCATCAAGCTGTTCGAGCGCGACAGCGTGGCGCAGAAGCGGCTGTCGCTGCCGGGGGACGTGATGGCGCACATCGAGCAGCACGTGGCCGACTGCGAGAAGGAGCTGGACGACGACGCGGAGAGCATCATCACGAACCAGCGCTATGCGTACATCGCGACCGTGGTGGGCATGGCGGTGAAGAAGAAGGCGCGGAAGGGGAACCTGACGACGTCGGACAAGATCGACCGCGTGGTGACGAACCGGTGGCTGGCGTTGCCGATCTTCGCGGCCATCATCTGGATCATGTACTACGTGAGCGTGACGACGGTGGGGACGTGGCTGACGGACTGGGCGAACGACGGGCTGTTCGGGGACGGCTGGTTCCTGGCGTGGACGAGCGGCGAGAAGGGGGGCCGCGAGGCCTGGGACGAGGCGTCGGGCGCGTTCGCGGAGGCGAAGGCGCGGATTGCCGCCTTCCAGGAGGCCTACTCCGAGGCCGCGGGCGCCCCTGCCGAGGCTGCCGAGGCTGAAAAAGGCGAGGATGCGCCTGCGTTCGTCGTCGCCGACGAGGCGCTTGCCGCCACGATCACCCGCACCTTCCGGCTGGAGGACGAGGAAAGCGGGGAAGTGACCAACTATCCTGAAGCCTTGCAGGACCTGATGAGCGAGAAGGGCGTCGATTCCTTCAGCCGCGAGGAGCTGCTGGCGTTTGTCGCCGAGAACGGCGAAGCCGCCGGCGTGAAGCTGGCGGAGGGCAAGGACGGTCCCGCCTTGGAGACGATCCCCGGCGAGAGCAAGGAGGCCGAGAGCTTTCCGCTGGCGGGGTTTGTCGCGGACTACGGCTCCTATCAGGAGGCGCTGGAGGTCGAGGAGCCGGAGCCGAGCGACTACGGCGTGTGGGTCCCGGGCATTCCGGTGTTGGCGGAGAAGGCGTTCGCGGCGATGGGCATCCCGGAGGACGGCATCGCGCACGGCATCGTGTTCGACGCCATCATCGGCGGCGTGGGCACGGTGCTGGGCTTCGTGCCGCAGATCCTCATCGTGTTCCTGTTCCTGGCGTTCCTGGAGGACTGCGGCTACATGGCGCGCATCGCGTTCATCATGGACCGCATCTTCCGGCGGTTCGGCCTGAGCGGCAAGAGCTTCATTCCAATCATGGTGGGCATGGGCTGCGGCGTGCCAGCAATCATGGCGACGCGCACCATCGAGCAGGAGCGCGACCGCCGCATGACCATCATGCTGACGACATACCTGCCCTGCGGGGCCAAGGCGGCCATCATCGCCATGTTCGTCCCGGCGTTTTTCGGCGGCAGCGCGTGGGCGGCCACGGCAATGTACTTCCTGGGCATCGCGGTCATCGTGTTCGGCGGCATCGCGCTGAAGAAGACGCGTCCGTTCCTGGGCGACCCCGCCCCGTTCGTGATGGAGTTGCCGGCCTACCACTGGCCCAGCCTGCGCGGCGTGCTAATCCACACCTGGGAGCGCACCAAGGCCTACATGGTCAAGGCCGGGACGCTGATCTTCGCGGCGAGCGTGGTGCTGTGGTTCCTGATGAGCTTCAACTGGCGGCTGTCGATGGTGGGGCTGGAGGAGTCGATCCTGCATGACATCGGCGTGTGCTTCGCGTGGATCTTCGCGCCGCTCGGGTTCGGACGCTGGGAAGGCGCCGTGGCGAGCGTGACGGCCCTGATCGCGAAGGAGCAGGCGACGGCCACGCTGGCGATGCTGGCGGAGCCGGTGGCGGCCGTCGGCGGCACGCTGGCGCACGTCCGTGCGCTGTTCGGCGAGTTCAGCCCGGCGTATCCGGTGCTGGCGGCGCTGTCGTTCATGATCATGAACCTGTTCGACCCGCCGTGCATCGTCGCCATCATGACGACGTTCCGCGAGATCGGCGGCGCGCGCTGGGGCTGGTTCGCGGTGCTCTTCCAGATTCTGGTCGGCTACTGCCTCGCGCTGGTGACCTACCAGCTCGGCAAGTGGGTGGTCTATGGCGCCAGCTTCGGCGCCGGGACGGCCGCGGCGATCGTCGTGGTGGTGTTGGCGCTGTTCTTCATCGTGCGGCCGGCCCCCAAGGGAGCGGCGAAGTAGGTCAAAAGGCGGCGCAACGGCGGCGGCGGGCGGCGGGGGCAGGCTCGGACTGTGCAGAAAACGAGGAAATAGAAGATGGACAAAGGCTCAATCATCGTCCTGGTCATCATCGGAATCTGCTTCGTGCTTGCCGTGCGCCGCCTGCTACGGCATGGGAGTTGCGAGCAGTGCGCGCAGGCGAAGGCTCATGACCCTGCGGGTTGCGGCTGCGGCTGCGGCGGCAAGGCCCCCAAGGAGCCGAAACGCCCGGAGGCGGTCTCTTCCTTTTGCGCGCTGTGCGGGCATTGCCGCTCCGCAGCCGCCAGGAAGCAGGACACGCCCGGCAAACAGATTGGAAAATAGGACACAAGGCCCAGAATCCGGGCCATATTGAAAGGTAAGCATGAAGAAAGTTGCATGGAAGACATGGATGATCGCCGCCGCCCTGGGCGTCGGCAGCCTCGCCGCCCGCGCGGCCGAGGAAGGCATTTCGGTGGATTCGGAGGCCATCGGCGAAGCGGCGGAAGCCGTCGCGGCCAGGCTTGAGTCCGGCGTCGAAAAGATCACGTTCGGCGGCACGTTCGAGGTCAGCGCCGCCTACGACAGCGCCGAGGACGACGACTTCGATGTGAACATGGACACGGCCGAACTCGACCTGGGCATCGACATCGTCGGCGGCCTGAGCCTCACCGCGAATCTGCTCTGGGAGGAAGGCGAGCACATCAAGTTCGACGTCTTCGAGGCGGAATGGGCCATCCCCGGCCTGGAGGGCCTCTCGCTCGACGGCGGCTGGCTCTATCTGCCGTTCGGCGTGTTCGAAACCGCCATGATCTCCGACCCGATGACGCTGGACCTCGGCGAGGTTTCCACCGGTGCCGTCGGGCTGAAGTATGGCAATGACTACTTCGGCGCGTCCGCCTACGTGTTCGGCGGCGACGTCGACACCGACCAGGACGAGCCCCGCTTCGCCGGTGCCCTCAGCTTCACTCCGATGGGCGACGAGACGGTCACGCTGACCGTGGCCGGCATCTCCGACATCGGCGAATGCGGCATGGTCGACGACATCAACGACGCGCTCGTCGTCAAGGACGAGGAGACCGGCGAGGAGTGCGAAGGCACCTACGATGGCGCCCCCGGCATCGATGCCTCCCTTGTCGTCAAGCTGGAGAGCATCGGCGTCACCCTCGCCATGGAATACCTGGCCGCCGTGGACGACATCGAGCTCAACGGCGAGAAGTCCCAGCCCCAGGCCTGGTCCGCCGACCTGGCCTACACGATCTTCGATCGCCTCACGCTCGCCAGCCGCTACGAGGGCGCAGAGGACTTCGAGTTCGACTGGCGCGCGGGCGTCGCCGCCGAATACGCGGTCAACGACCACCTCGCCTTCTCCCTCGAATACCTCTATGGCGAGCCGAACGACGACGAAGAGGACGAGGAGCATCTCGTGACCGCCCAGATGGCCGTCACCTTCTAGTGTCCTGGATGATAAAAACTTGTTCAAACGACGGCATGGTGTTTCCCGACGAGGCGCCGGATTGAAGGCGCAGTTTCCTGCGTCGAAATCCGGCAACGACGTGGGGGAACATCAGGGCAAGTTTGGACAAGGAATT
>JAFTAH010000012.1 GCA_017458625.1 Kiritimatiellia bacterium
GGGCGGCCCGCCCGCGATGTTCCCTGGGAAGCCCCCTTGGTAAACCGTTCTCCCGCCATCCTTTGGATTTTCGCGGGCGGGACGCCCGCGCCCCCAGGCGTCTCCCTCGACCGCGAAAGGCCAAATGATATGTCAATATTTACATAGGCATGCGATTTTCGACTGTTTTTCAACAAACAAGGCCATTTTCTGCCCGTCCTCCATTGAAACCCTTACACTTTTTGCTCACACCCGACGCGCGGCCTTCCCGTGGAAATGGCTTGCGGGGCCGGGTGCCGACTGCTAAGGTGGCGGGCACGTCGGACCCTTAGCTCAGTCGGTCAGAGCGGAAGACTCATAATCTTTTGGTCGCAGGTTCAAGTCCTGCAGGGTCCACGTCCTTTTTGCCCCGCCGCGTCGTCGGTGTCCGCTGCCGTTGCGCGCGGGTGCGTTTTCTATTCCGTGCGACCCGCTCCTCCGCCATGCCCGATACTCCGCTCAATCTCACCAGCCCTTCCGAGGTCCGGGCCCTTCTGGCGGCCTGGAACTTCCACCCGTCGCGCGTGCTGGGCCAGAACTTTCTCATCGACCGCAACATTCTCGACATCCTGGTGCGGACGGCCGAGCTCCATCCGGGCGAGACGGTGGTCGAGGCCGGGCCGGGCCTGGGCGTGCTGACGGAGGCGCTGCTGGCCGCCGGCGTACGCGTGCTGGCCGTCGAAAAGGATCCCATGCTGGCCGCCTGGCTACGCTCCCGGCATGGGGCCAACCCTGCGTTTGTCTTGCGGGAGGGCGATGCCCTCGACGCCCCGTTGGCCGATTGGTTTGGTGCCGAGGGGGCCACGCGGCTCGTCTCCAATCTGCCGTACGCCATCGCGGCCCGCCTGCTGATGGCCATTGCGGGGCTCCCGTGCCGTCCGGCATGCATGGCCGTCACCGTCCAGAAGGAGGTCGCCGACCGCCTGGCCGCCGTCCCCGGCACGCCGGACTACGGCATTCTCGCCATCTTTCTCCAGCGCCACTACGCCGTCAGAACCGCCAAGGTGGTCTCTCCCTCCTGCTTCTGGCCGGCCCCGGAGGTCACCTCGGCCATCTCCGCGTTCGTCCGCCGCGAGACCCCGCTGGGCGGCCCGGCGGACGATGCCCGCCTGCTCGCGCTGCTGCACACCGCCTTTTCCCAGCGGCGCAAGACGATGGCGCGGTCGTTGCGCGAGGCCTTCCCCGATGTCCTGGCGGCCCTGGCGGAGGCGGACATTGCACCCACCGCGCGTCCCGAGACCGTGCCGGTCGCCGCCTGGGCGGCCCTCGCGCGGACGGCGGCTCAGGGGGCGTAGAGGGTTCGCGTGGGAAACGCCGGCGCGCTGGTCACGTGCAACCCCAGCTTGCGGAGCCCGATGGCGTCGCCGGTCGGCGGAATGTGCGACAGGTGCGCCTCCAGCCCGCGCAGCCGAGGAAGCATCTCGACGGCATCCGCCGCGTCCGGGTTCTGCGTGGCGGACATGGCCAGGCACAGCAGAATCTCGTCGACGTTGAGGGAGATGCCGGGCGTCGCCAGCCCACGCTTCATGGCCTTGACCCCCTGGAGAATCTCGGCGGAGATGAGCTTGCGGCTCTTCTTGATGCCGGCCAGGACCTTCAACGCGTTGAGGACGGCCGCACTGGCCGCGTGCATGAGATCGGAATTGTGGCCGACCACGATGACGGGGCCTGCGTCGCCCGGGGAGGGAGGCGCGAGCTGGGCGGACAAGCCGGCCAGGGCGCGGTCGGTCCCGCGTGGCATCTCGATGGCGGCGCTACAGAGGACGCCCCGGTGGCCCGGCTCGGCCGCCCCGCAGTCGTCGAGATGTTGCGCCGCCGCCGCGATGACGGGCCGGATGGACTCGTCGATGCCCGCCTTTTCGGCAATGGCGCGGGCCCGGGCGACGGTCTCCGCGCTGGCGAACCCCTGCAGATAGGCACACTGCGCATTGAGCCGCCGACGGAGGATTTCCTGCAGGCTGGCGGCGCGGCAGGCGGCATCGTCCACGATGCCGAAGGCGACCCGGTTGACGCCCATGTCGGTCGGCGAGCGATAGGGGCATGGCCGCCCCGTGATGCGCTCGAAGATGCGCCGGAGCAGCGGAAACGCCTCCAGGTCGCGCGAGTAGTTGACGGCCACTTCGGAGTAGGCCGCAAGATGGAAGTGGTCGATGAGATTCACGTCGCCGATGTCCGCCGTGGCCGCCTCGTACGCCAGGTTGACGGGGTGCTCCAGCGGCAGGTTCCAGACCGGGAAGGTCTCGAACTTCGCGTAGCTGGAGCAGCGCTCCGCCCGTGCATCGTGGTAGATTTGCGAGAGGCAGGTCGCCAGCTTCCCGGAGCCCGGTCCCGGCCCGGTGACCAGCACGATCGGCCGGTCGGTGGGCACGTACGGATTCGCCCCGTAGCCCCGGTCCGAGACCACCGTGTCGATGTCGTCCGGATAGCCGGGAACGGGCGCGTGCAGGAACACCGAAATGCCGCGCGCCTCCAGCCGCTGCCGGAACGCGTCCGCCGCAGGCTGCCCCTCGTAGCGGGTGATGACGACGCGCTGGCACGCCAGCCCGTAGCGGGCGAAGTCGTCGATCATCTTGAGCACGTCCGAGTCGTAGCTGATGCCGAAGTCCGCCCGCATCTTGCGCCGCTCGATGTCGCCCGCATAGATGCAGACGATGACGTCGATGCGGTCCTTCAGCGCCTCGAACACGCGCATCTTGCACGAGGGCTCGAAGCCCGGCAGGCACCGCGCGGCGTGAAAGTCGAACAGCAGCTTGCCGCCGCATTCCAGATAGAGCTTGCCGCCGTCCGCCCGCTCGACGCGCTCCAGAATGTACCGGGACTGTTCCGCGATGTAGCGGTCGCTGTCGAAGCCGACCCCGGGAGCGACGGCGGATGCGGATGCGGCGGGGGCGGAGAAGGAAGCAGATGGGTTCGTGGTCATGGCACCCCGCATTGTAGGCGCACCCCACCGCCTTGGGGAGAAAAAACCGCACGTCGTGCGGCCCGCCGGCCCATGAATCTCCTCCTTCCGCGCCATCCTCGATTTTGCTGCCAGATGAGAAGACCGTGGCACCTCCGGCGCATCATTCGAAGAGCTGGAGCTGGGTGGCGCGGACCGGGGCGAAGGAGCGGCGATGGGCAGGGCAGGGCCCCAGTCGGCGGAGCGCCTCCAGATGGGCGGCCGTGCCGTAGCCCTTGTTGGCGGCCAAGCCGTAGCCGGGCCAGCGGGCGTCGAGCTCGAGCATGAGATGGTCGCGGCTGACCTTGGCCAAGACGCTGGCGGCGGCAATCGAGAGGCTTTGCGCATCCCCCTTGACGATGGCGCGATGCGGAATGGGAAGCCCCCGCACCGGCAGACCGTCCACCAGGGCCAGGTCGGGCGGCGGCGCTCCAAGCCCCTCGATGGCACGCCGCATCGCCAGATGGGTGGCCCGCAGAATGTTCAGCGCGTCGATTTCCTCGACCTCGGCGGCGGCGATGGCGAAACGCACCACCTCCCGCAGCTCGGGCCCCGTCAGCAACGCAAAAAAATGCTCCCTGCGGGCGGCAGAGAGCTGCTTGGAATCGGTCAGCCCGGCCAGCAGGCCGTTGGCCTCGCGCTCGGCCCACTCGCGCGGAAAGCACACCGCCGCGGCATGAACAGGGCCGGCCAGGGGACCCCGGCCGGCTTCGTCAACGCCGGCGACCACCGTGGCGCCGGCACCCCAGGCTTCGCGCTCGAACGCGAGCAAGCGGTCTAGATCTCCTTCAGGCGGCTCTGCTTGGAGGTGCGCCCGCGCAGATAGTACAGTTTGGCGCGACGGACCTTGCCGCTACGCTCGACCTCGATCTTCGTCACGTAGGGCGAATGGATCGGGAACACGCGCTCGATGCCTTCGCCGAAGGACACGCGGCGCACCGTGAACGTCTCGTTCGAACCTTCCCCGTCGCGCGCGATGACCAGGCCGGCGTACACCTGTACACGTTCCTTGTCGCCCTCCTTGATCTTCACATGCACGCGCACATTGTCGCCAATCCGGAACGACGGCACGTCCGACTTCAGCTGGGTGTTCTCGATCTTCTGCAAAAGGGCATTCTTCATCGCTTCCTCTTTCGGTATGACTCAAAACGTGGCGGTATCCTACTCGGTTTCCCCTCCCCGTCAAGCCCGAAGTCCCTCCCACCCGCTTTTTTTGCCCGCCGTATCCCCCGTGCAAGGCCTTGGCAAACTGTTTTCCAGACCATGCGGATCTGAGCGGAAGCCCAAGCCCGCAGCGCGTCGGGCGCTCGCGAAGATTGACCTTGCCGCAGGCAAGGAACGAGCGAGGCAACGCGACGCGAAGTGGTCCAAGTATGTTGCGCCATTTTTCCAGACAATGGAAACATGTTTCGTGGGGCTTTGGACCCCTCCGCGTCCTCCGCGTCTCCGCGTGAGACCAACTTGCCACTGGCGGGCGCAATGGATGGCACCCCTCCCGCGAAGGCTTTCCCTCCAACCTTCAACCGTTCAACTGATTCTTTCCCGAATTGGCGACATACACGCCGCAGACAATCATCGCCGCACCGACCAGCTGGAGCGGGGAAAACGGCTCGTGCAGGATGAACATGCCTGCGAGGATGGCCACGGCTGTCGCCACGCCGATGAAGGAAGACGTCCGGTTCACGCCGATCCGGGCCAGCGCCACATTCGAGAGGAAGAAGGCAAAGACGGAGCTGCCCACGCCCAGGTAGAGTACGGCCCGCGCAAAGCCTGCATCGCGGAACGGCAGAGCGAGCAGCGCCGGGAGCGTTCCCTCGGCCATCGCCTCGGCCACGGCCGCCGGCGCGAAGACGACCGCCCCAGTCATCAGCATGGCGAACGTCACCTCCGCGCCGGAGAAGTCCCGCGCCTTTTCGACGGACACGCCGTAGAGCGCGTAGGCCGCCATCGCCAGGACAAGCATGGCGTAGCCGACGACGGAAAGGCGGGCCTCGATGCCCGCCGCCAGCACGGCGACCAGCACGCCCGCGAACGTGATGAGGATGCCGACGACCTGCCGCCGGGTCGGCTTCTTCTTCAGGAGCAGGGCCGACGCCACGATGGAGGCAACCGGAATGCAGGCGAGGAACGCGCCGCTCTCCGCCGCCGTCGTCAGACGGATGCCGTAGGTCTCGCCCACGAAATAGGCGATGGGGCTGCACAGCGCCACCCGCAGCAGCGGCTTCAGGCTCTTCCCGCGGAGGCGGAGCTTCACGAGTCCGCCCGCCGCGCAGCCCCCTATCGTCAGCGCGGCGACGGCAAAGCGCCAGCCCAGCAGCGCGAGCGGGCTGGCCGTCCCCGTCGCGTCCTTGGTGAACAGGTAGCTGAGCCCGAACATCAGCTCGCACCCCAGCGCGCACAGGCAGCCCAGGAGCACGCCGGTGTCGCTGCGGTTTGTATTCATGGCCGACGGGCGGAAACGTACGGGAAAGAATCAGGAAATTGCAAGCCGGAAGGCTTCAGCACTTATTCGACGAAGGGGGCGACGAAGGCGGCAAGGTCGGCATCGGACGCGCGGTTGAGGAGCTTGCCCGGCTGCCAGTCCAGCGCCGGATGCCGCTCCTGCAGCGCGGACTCTGCCCGTCCGATGCCCGAACTGCCGGAGGTGGCAAACGGAACCAGCTTCTTGCCCGCGAAGTCGCCCTGGTCGAGGAAGGTGTCCACCTGGCGCGGCGCGACACCCCACCAGATGGGAAACCCGACAAATACGACATCGTACGCGGCAAGGTCCGGCAGCGGCGCCCCCAGCGGCGGCCGCACCGCCTCGTCCTTCATCTCGCGCGACGACCGCGAGCCGGCGTCGCGCCAGTCGAGGTCGGCGGCGGAGTAGGGCACGTCGGGCTTGATTTCGTAGAGGTCCGCGCCTGCCGCCTGGGCGAGGCGTTCGGCGACGGCCGCCGTGGTTCCACTGGCCGAAAAGAAGGCGACCAGCGGCTTGGCGGGAGCAGCCGTAGCGGCAAGGGTGGCAATACAGAGGGCGATAGGCAGCAAAGCTTTCATGGGGTTCTCCGGGGGGCTGGTGACATACAACTGACCTGGCCACCATTCTATCGGAAAGCGGAAGGAAGACAAAAGACTTTCTTTGCAATCTCTTGCGTTGGGGGTGTGCACAAAAAGTGTGAGATTCGCTCTCCATGCGAACCCCAGCGGGGTTCCATGTCGGTAGCCCCCGGTTGCTGCGAAGCAGCTACCGGGGGTGAAATGGGAAAAATGAACAATACCGCAGCGGCCCGAAGGGCCACTTGCCGTTCCGCTTCGGAACGGCAAGTTCTTCGCGCAACGCGCGAACAATCGCAGAACGAGACCTTTTGACCATCGCTCCGGGTTCGCACATGGAACCCCTATGGGGTTCTGTCGGTTTTTCTTTTTTCCAACCCCCGGTAGCCCCTTTGGGGCGACCGGGGGCTACCAACATGGAACCCCCATGGGGTTCTGAAATGTGCGGTCCTGTTACCATGGACATGCCATAATTCATCATTGCTGTGCGGGGATCATGTCTTCTCTCTGGATTTGTCACTTTTCATCCTCACACTTTTTGCACGCACCCTTGTGTTGGCGCATCTGAGTTGTTGGCAAAAGAGGAAACGTCTGGGTTGCGTGGAGTCGCTTTTTGTCCCGTTGTCCCTTCCGTTTCCGGAAGGTGGCCGCCGGAAGGCTGAACCTTCTTTCGCCCTCCTATCGTCTCATGGGACGAAAGTGGTGGCGAGCGCCGCCCGGAAGAAACACATTCATTGTGGCCGATTTATTGCAGGGCGAAAAAGCCGGTGGGGGACGAGATGGGGATGGCCAGGGTGTTGCCTTCGCGGCGGAATGCGGCCGCGGGCAAGGGCGTCGCCCGGGCAAGGTCGGCAATCCGTTCGGCAAAATACAGGCCGTGGGCGGCGGGATCGAAGTCCTGCACGGTCAGGTGCGCTTCGCCGTCGTACACGGAGATGTCCTGAAACGATGGCGTGGCGCGGCGACTGAAGGTCACGGACACGCTGCCTGTCCCCGCGGCCTCCGCCAGACCGTCCGGGTCGGCGATACGTCCGATCCGCGTGTAGCTGTAGGGCGTGGAGAAGCTCTTGTAGAACAGCACCAGGCAATCGTCGCCCCACAGCAGGATGTCCCCCGCCTGGATGGTCCCGACTTTTTCGGTATGCGTCGGCAGGACGGCGTCAAGGTAGTAGTATTTTTCGTTGCCGTTGAGTTCGGTCATCGTCATCGTCAGCGGCAGCCGGGCCAGGAGCGCCGCCGCCGTGTCCGACTCCACGAGGTCAGCCACGAACGTCTTGCCGGCCATCTTCACCTCCAGCTGGTTTCCTCCGAGCCCCGAGGTTGCGGCCAGCATGGCCAGCATGGCGGATGAAATGGCGGTCAGACATCTCATGGGAACTCCCTGAGTCCGGGCGGAACGACGTTGCGATGGCGGGGTCAAGCTAGCACGAGAGGCCGGCCTCGTAGGCCTCGCGGAAGACGGGGAGCGACTTGACGGCGCCCTTCTCGTAGGCGCCGGTGCCGTAGAGGACGCCGCGCTCGACGCTGCCTTCCATGCAGTCGCGCATGAAGCCGCGGAGTCCCGCGAGGGTGGGTTCCATCATGGCGTGGTCTTCGTCCGCCGCCGTGAGGATCAGCCAGAACTCGGTGCCCTTGAACTTCCCGAAGTCGTCCCAGCGGGAGACCGTGCGGTCGATCATCGCCTTGAGCTGCGCGTTCATCGAATAGAAATAGACGGGCGTCGCCAGGACGATGGTGTCCGCATCGAGCATTTTCTGGACGATTTCGTTGGCATCGTCCTGCTGGACGCAGCGATGCAGCTTTTGGCAGGCGTAGCAGCCCGTGCAATAGCCGATTTTCTTCTCGGCGAGGCGGATTTTCTCCACCTCGTGCCCGGCTTCGACCGCGCCGCGCGCGAACTCGTCGCAGAGCAGGTCGGAGTTGCCGCCCTTGCGGCCGGAAGCGGAAATGATGAGGATGCGTTTCACGGATTTTCTCCTTGTTTTTCCTCGCGCGAAGTCCGCGAAGTGCGCGAAGTCTGGTTTTGCAGGTTGTTTGCCAAACGGACAATCCCTTCCTTCAGAGAGGGCATCCCGAAGTTGAGGACGAAGCCCAGCGGTTTGCCGAGCAACTTGAGGCAGGTCAGGCACTGTTTCGCGAAAACGGGATCCATGCGGTTCACGGACTTCACCTCGACCACAATCGTTTCGTCCACGAGCAAATCGACGCGGAACATGTTTTCGTAGGCGACGCCGTTGAATTCGAAGCCGCAGACTTTTTCTTCCTCGACGGTGTGCCCGAGCCTTCGCAGTTCGGTTGCCAGCACGATCCGGTACGCCTTTTCCAGCAATCCGTTTCCGAACTTGGAATGGATGGCAAATGCGGCGTCAAGAATGTCTTTCCCGGTTTTCTCGATGTCCATTTTTCCAACCCCCCGGACTCTTCGCGAACCTCGCGGACTTTGGGCGAGTTTTCTATTTCAGATTCTGCCGGAAGAAGTCGGCGAGCTTGTCCCAGGGGATGGCGCCGGATTCGCCGCCGTCGTAGAGGTCGCAGTGGCTCGCGCCGGGGATGATGAGCAGCTCCTTGTTGTCGGCGAAGGGGGAGTTTTCTGTCATTTGCTTGAAGGCGGTCTCGCCGAAGTAGCGGGAGTGCGCGTTTTCGCCGTGGAGGATCAGCACGGGCGCGCGGATCTCGGCGGCGAAGGCGAGGAGCTTGGTGTTGAGGAACGACTGACAGCCGGTCTTGTTCCAGCCGTCGGTGGAGTTGAGCGAGCGGGGGTGGAAGCCGCGCGGGGTCTTGTAGTAGGCGTGGTAGTCCTTGACGAACTGGGGCGCGTCGTCGGGGAGCGGGTCGATGACGCCGCCGGCGCGCGGGGGCTGACCGCCGGCCGCGAAGTCGGCGGTGCGCTGGGCGGCCTGGGCCTCCCGGAGGGCGTGGCGCGACTCCTCGCTGTCGCCCTGGTCGAAGTAGCCGTTCTGGTTGACGCGGCTCATGTCGTACATGGTGGTGGCGACTGTCGCCTTGATGCGCGGATCGAGCGCGGCGGCGTTGAGCGCCAGTCCGCCCCAGCCGCAGATGCCGACGATGCCGATGCGCTCCGCGTCCACGTCGGGGCGGGTGGCGAGGAAGTCGACGGCGGCAAGGAAGTCCTCGGTGTTGAGGTCGGGCGAGGCGACATAGCGCGGGTAGCCGCCGCTTTCGCCGGTAAAGGACGGGTCGAACGCCAGCGTCAGGAAGCCGCGCTCGGCGAGAGTCTGGGCGTAGAGCCCGCTGGACTGCTCCTTGACCGCGCCGAAGGGGCCGGACACCGCGATGGCGGGCAGCTTCTCGCCGGCGGGCGCATCCTTGGGCGCGTAGAGGTCCGCCACCAGCAGGATGCCGAAGCGGTTGCGGAACGAGACCTTGCTGTGCGCGACCTTGTCGCTCTGCGGAAAGACCTTGTCCCACGCATCGGCGGCGTCGGCGGCCTCGTCGAGCAGGATTTCGCCGGGCGGCATCATGGGGATGAGCTCGGCGCGGGCATCGGCGAGCTGGAAGCACATCATGCGGTGGCCGGGCTGCTGGTCGTAGATGGCGCGCAAGCCGGGCGCAGCCTCCAGGAAGACCTCCTCCAGCTTTTCACGCTCGGCGCCTTCGGCGAAGACCGCGCGTCCGGTGTAGCGGAGCCACTTCCCGCCCTCCGTCAGGGCGACGAATTCGCACTTGGGATTGGCGGCGAGCTGGCGGTACACGTTCTTGAACTCGCCCACGCCGAACCAGAGCACGCCGTCCACGACGTGATGCGCGCCGAGCGGACGGAGCTTAGGCTGGTCGCCGTCGACGGTCGCGAGGAAGAAGGCGTTGGCTTGCGAAAAAAGCTTGTCAATTCTCATGATTGCGGTCTCCTGGGGGGGCGGGGTGGGCTCGGCGGAAGCATCGGCGGCAGGCGGAACGTCCGTCTTCGCAAGAACGGTGGCGGCGGCTACGGCGAACGCGGCGATCAGCGGCAGCATGGGTCTCATGGCAGTCCTTTCAGTTTGAGCGCCTCCATCCTAGCCGAAGGGGCAATATTTTCAAAATATTTTTGTTTGCATGGGACACCATGCTTGCGAAGCATGATGCGGCGGCATACGCTATGCGGAGTCGAACGTCACGGGAGAACCCCATGGAACTGCGCACGCTACGCTACTTTCCCGCCGTCGCCGAGGAAGGCAACATCTCGAAGGCCGCCCGGCGGCTCCATCTCACCCAGCCGACGCTCTCGCGGCAGCTGCGGGACCAGGAGGAGCAGCTCGGCAAGCCGCTCTTTGAACGCTCCTACCACCGGCTCGACCTCACCCCGGAAGGCGTGCTGCTGAAGGCCCGCGCCGAGGAGATCGCCTCGCTCGCGGAACGCCTCGGGAAGGGCAGCGCCCAGTACAAGGCCGCGGTGCGGCGGCTCGACGAATCCATCGAATACGCCCGCCAACTCGAAACCCAAGGCAAGGTCTATTCCGCCGAACAGTGGGAAGACCACGACATCCAACGCCAAATCGCCAAGCCGAACCTCCGCAACAGGGACGCGAAAATCGGCACCTACGGCAAGATGAAACAAGAGCTGGCGGATGATTTCTCCAACAGTTCGCACTACGTGACCTACTCCAACACCTTCTTCCGCGACTTCTTCGTCCCGCTCCTCAAGGGAACGAACCGCGTGAACTGGTTCGGCAGCTGACGCACGGGACAAACGCAACCCAAAGGACGAAAAAATGAAACGCTTGCTTTTGCTGGTTTGGGTCGCCGCGGCCGCCGCGGCGGCGGGCGGAGAGAAGTTGGAAGGGTTGGCGTTGTGGGAGAAGTTGGGGGAAATGGTGATCCCGGAGTTTGAGTTCCGCGACGCGGCGGCGTGGGACGTGTTGGCGGATATTGGGGGGATTTCGGGGATGGGGGTGCGGGTGGAGCCCGAGGACGCACTGGAGGGGGCGCCGCCGCTGACAGTGCATTTTCAGGGGGCGTCGGTGCGGGATGTTGCGCAGTGGGTGGGAGAGTTTTTGGGTTTCCGCGCGGAGTTGGAGGAGGACGGCAGCGGGTGGGTGTTCAGGCGGGAGGGGGATGCGGGCGGGGCGCAGGGATACCTGTTCCCACTGTTTCGCTTGTATGGCATCGAAGACGGGAAAAAGGAACTCAGGTGGACATGGTGGTCGCATCCCGTGCCCGGACCAGGGGAGGAGGCGGCGGCGGACTTCACGCCTCGCGAGGCAACCATTGTTTGGGATTTCGCGGAAATCGGCGGCGTTGGGTATTTTTTGCGGTCGTTCGAGCGGCAGTTGCTGTTGGAGATTTGCGAACAGGGCGTCGATGGCACGTGGAACAAGGTTGCTTCCCGCGAGCTGGGAGAGCTTTTCGTGCCGGGTTGTGCGGGGGACATCACGTTTGACGGCAAAATCGGGGAGGACGGCGATGGGGTCAGGGTCGTGCTGCGGCGCTGGGACGATATGCACCACGGAGAGCCGGAAATTTTGCGTTTCCCGAAGTGGGCGGGGAGTGAACGATGACGAAGAAGATGCGTGCACCCGCCCCGACATGAACATGGTTGGAAGGGGGCTGTCCCCTTGACGCAAAGGACGAAAAAATGAAAAGGTTGCTTTTGCTGGTTTGGGTTGCCGCGGCCGCCGCGGCGGCGGCGGGCGGAGAGGAAGCGTTGCCGGACGGGCGGGAGATGCCGCCCGCATGGTCGCCGGTGCCGGGGAGGGCGGAAGAGGGGAAAGTGGCGTTCATGGGGTTCGATTTCGGGAAGGAGGTGGAGTGGGAGCCCGAAGAGCACTTTGTCTTCGATGCCTGGCCCGGAAGGTATCTGGCGCGGAAGTTCGCGCTGGAAACGCCGTGGCACGGGTTCGAGTCGGTCGAGGCGTGGGGCGACGTCGAAACGCGGTTGCCGATGGCCTTGGTATTCGAGCGCGATGTGCCGGACGGGAGCATGGAAGACGCCGAAAGGTGGATGGAGGAAATGGTGCCGGCCTTCCCCAAGGAGTGCGGGATGGAGCTCCGTCGGCAGGATTGTGGAGGACCCTGTCTCGAAGCGCGCGGGATGATGGGCGAATTGGTTGCATGGGTCTGCGCGGGCAGGTACAGCCTCTCCCGTCCGGTTGGGGAATCGGCTTCGGGCCTTCCGGTCTGGGAGACCGAGGAGGGGGTGTCCTACCAAGTGCGGATCAGGCGTGTGGAAGTGCGCACGGGGCCACCCGAAACGCCCGTCCCCGCCGTTGCCCGCTTCCTCTCGCTCTACCGGGCTTTTCTGGACGCCCCCTCCGAGCGGACGCTCCTCGACCTGCTCGTCGACGCCGTCGATGTCGGTTTCTTCGATCCGCCGGCCCCGGAAATCCGCGCCTTCCTGCTGGAGCAGCTCGCGCAGGATCCGCCCCCCGTCTACCGCGTGGACCTCGCCGACGCCCCGGAAATCGACGCCTGGACCGTCGCCCACGCCTGCGCCGAGTCCCTGTTCTCCGGCATCCCTTCGCCCTCCGGTCCCGGCAGCGTCGTCGCCATCTGTTCCCGCCTCCGCGGCGAAGACATCTTCCGCTTCCACCTTTGCCGCATCCCTGCATCCCTTCTTCCCGCCCTCCGCGCGGCCATCGCCGGACCCGCCACTCCTGAATGAAATAAAGGAGGGAGGTCTCACACAGAGGCACAGAGAGACAGAGTCGCAGAGGGGGAAAACTCACGCGGGGGGGGAGAGGGGAGCACAAAAGGACGGAAAGGGAATCCATGTTATGGAAAACGGCCTTCCATGGTGTGGAAAACCGCGAAAATGGCTTCCATGTCGTGGAACTTTTTGCGCCGCAAGCGAAAACGACGACTCCCCGGGAGGGAGGGCGCGGCTCCGTCCGCGCCGACGGAAGGAGAGCGGGAGGGAAAACGGATTGCCCCGTCCAATAGTGTAGCCAATTCCGGGGACCGCGCCGCGTTCTCCCCCCAGCGCTAACGCGCCACCCCCCTCCCGGAGGGGGGCAAGGGCGGGACATCAACCCCGTAGGGGTTGCATATTGGTAGCCCCCGGTTGGACGCGAAGCGGCCTACCGGGGGATGATTCCGAAAATGAAACAGAACCCCAGAGGGGTTCCATGTGCGTTACGATTGGTGCAC
>JAFTAH010000082.1 GCA_017458625.1 Kiritimatiellia bacterium
GCGTCTCCCTCGACCGCGAAAGGCCAAATGATATGTCTATATTTTCATAGACATGCGATTTTCGACTGTTTTTCAACAAACAAGGCCATTTTCTGCCCGTCCTCCATTGAAACCCTTACACTTTTTGCTCACACCCCCCCGCGCCCGCGCGCCCCCGCCCCCGTCCTCCCCCCGGCGGTCCCCCGGCAAACCGGTCAACCGGCACGCCGCCTCCCATCTTTCCTCCCTCCCCCTCTCCCCCCTCTTCTCCGCCCCTCCGCCCCCTCCGCGTTAAAACTTTTTCTCTCTTTTTCTTCTCTTCCCTCCTGCCGCCCCCCCCCTCATCCTCATCCCCCCTCCGCGCCTCCGCGTGATTTTCTCCCTCTTTGTCCCCCCCTCTTTTCACTTTTCTTTTCCACTTTTCCTTTCCCTCCCTCTCCCCCGATGCTACACTCCCTACCATCCATGAAAACCACCACCCTCCTCGCCTCTACCGCCCTCGCCGCCCTCTCCCTGGCGGCCCCCCTCGCCGCCAAAGACTACAGCGGCGCCGAACTCTACACCCAAGCCCCCCAAACCTACGGCAAATTCGAAGCCCGCATGAAAATGGCCGCCGGCTCCGGCATCGTCGACTCCATGTTGCTCTACCACAACGACTCCTACCTCGGCGGAAGCGAGCCTTGGTGCGAAGTCGACATCGAAATTCTGGGCAAGGCCCCCAATCGCTTCGCCTCTCAAATCGTCACGGGCACCGCCGAAAACAAGGTGACGTCCGAATCCCACCACGCCGTCTCCCCGGCCGCCGACCAGGCCTTCCACACCTACGCGCTGGAATGGACCCCCGACTACGTCGCCTGGCTCCTCGACGGCACCGTCGTCCACAAAATCGTCAAGGGACAGGGCGACAACGGCCAAGTCGAAGCCGTGGCCGTGAAACCGATGGGCCTCCGCTTCAAACTCTGGTCCCACGAAGACGCCGGCTGGGTCGGCGCATGGAACGACAACATCCTCCCGGTCTACCACTTCGTCAACTGGGTCAAAGTCTACTCGTACACCCCCGGACAGGGCGAAAACGGCGGCGACTTCACCCTCGACTGGACCGACAACTTCGACTCCTTCGATTCCGGCCGCTGGGACAAGGGCGACTGGACGGAGGACGGCAACCGCGTCGACATAACCCCCGCCGCCATCGTCGTCACGAACGGCATGGCCGTCCTGGGCCTCACGAAAAAGGGCCAGGAAGGCTTCTCCGGCACCGTCCCGTCCGACGACGTCTTCATCACCTCCCTCTCCCGCACCTCCGACGGTCTTTCCATCACCCTCGACGCCCCCGTCTCCACCCTCTACATCTCCACCAACTACAGAACCTGGACCCCCCTCGCCGACTCCCTCTCCATCACCGGCACCACCGCCACCTTCGACGACTCCGCCTACCCCCATTACTACCTCTCCACCACCCCTCCCTGACCCCCCAAAAAAACCTTTTCCGCCCCCCGCCTCCCCCCCGCCGGCCCCGCCGGTCCCCGCCCGTCCCGTGTTCCCCCGCCTCCCCCCTCGCCCCGCATCCCCGCCCCGGGCCGCCCGGCGGTCGGCCATGCCTGCCGGACGTTTGCATCAATTCCGGAATCGCTCTCGAGCGAGGTTGCAAACGACTCAGATGCGCCCCATCGCATCCCGCCTGGGATAAGGACCGCTCGCGGCTTGACGCAATGGGCGGGGTGTGAAAGAATGCGGGGGTCATGAAAAACGTGCATCTGTCGAAGTGGATGGGGGTGGTGCTGGGGGTGGTGCTGCTGGGCTGGTCGAGCGGAGCCAGGGCGGCTTCCGAAAGTGCCGCCGGCCTCACCGACGCCGCATCGCGGCCTCTTGATGGCCCCGCCGGCAGCATGGCCGCGCAGCCACCCGAGCCTGCCGCCGCCGAAACCCTCGCCGTCTATCTGCGCGGACTCGCCGACACCGACTACAGCAAGGCGCTCTTCTGCGTCGACCTCGATGGCCTCCGAGCCTACCTGCTCGACCGCCGGCTCGCCGAACTCAAGCGCTCGACGCCCGGTCTCGGTCAAAACGACCTGGCCGAGCTTAGCGCCACCTTCCAGACCCGCGAGCTCGCTCCGGAGCGCATCAAGACCATCATGGTGCAGGGCTGGCAGAAAGACGGACTCAAGGACATGACCTGGCGTGTCTGCGGCTGGATCCCCGGCCCCGCCCAGGACGACATCGTCACCACCGTCGTCGCCGCCGTCGATGCCGAGCTGCCCGACACTACCGTTCGCCGCATTTACGTGCCCCTCCGCAAGTCCGACGACGGTTGGCTGGTGGCCCCCGACATCCTCGAAAAGCTGGCCGAGGCCCGTCCCGCCGTGCCCGCCGAGGTGCCCATGCCGGAGCCTATCGCCGCCGTGGTCGAAACCTTCTGGAACGCCTGGAAGGCCAACACGCCGGAGGCCGCCTGGTCGCTCATGGACGAGTCCTACCGCAAGCGCGTCTCCGCCGAGGCCTTTTCCGCCCATCATGCCGACCTCGCCCGCAGATATGGCCCCGTCTACGGCTGGAAGGTCGAGCATGTCCGCCAGATCACCTCCGACATCCTTGCCATCGGCCTCGCCCTCCAGACGGTCGTCCCCACCCAGGGACTGATGATCTTCCGCCTCAATGCCCTCCAGCTCAGCTGGTCGCTGGTTGACGTGCAGTTCCGAACCACGGAAGGCACCACTCCGCAGCCCGCCGCCGCAACGGCCCCTTCCCCCGCCCCCTCCATGGCCACGCCGGATGCCCCCCCAGCTGTCCCGGAACCGGCCGACGTGGTTGCGCCCTCCGTCCCCCAGACGCCCCCCTCCTCCTTGGCTCCGCCCTCCCTCAAGACCGACTTCAAGCCGCAGCTCTGAATCTCCGCCTTCCCGCTCTTCCCCAGACGGTTTTTTCTCCGCCCCTCCACTTTCCGCTAGATTTACCCCCTCCCGTCCTCTATTCTTCTCCCCATTCGCGTCCCCCTCCCGCTCACCCCTCCCCTTCCTGGGGTTTCGCGCCCACGATTTCAAACATAGGATTCCCTGCCATGACCGACCCGCAAGCCTATCTCAAGCCCGCCCAGGAGATTCTGGAAAAGCTCCTCCATTTTCTGCAATTCGACGACGCAAAGGTCACCGCCACGGTCGACCCCTCGCCGGACGACCCCCAGATTTTCTTTGATGTCGAGACTGCCGACTCCGGGCGGCTGATTGGCCGCACCTCCTCCACGCTGGACGCGCTCCAGTTCCTGCTCAACCGGCTGCTGTCGCGCACGGACGAGGTCACGCCCTACTGCATCGTCGATACCGCCGGCTACCGCGTCCGCCGCCGCGAGAAGCTCGTCTCCGACGCCATGGCCGCCCTCGAACAGGTCCGCGCCTCCGGCCGCGCCTGGCGCCTGCCCCCCCTCAATGCCATGGATCGCCGCGTCATCCACCACGCCTTGCGCGACATCCCCGACGTCGAGACCTACTCCGAGGAGGAAGACCGCCTCGGCCGCAAGCGCCTCGTCATCGCGCCCGTCGTCCAGCAGTCGAACACCATCGCCGACGAGGCTGCCGAACCGGAAGATGACTTCGCCCCCGCCGCCGAGGACGCCGAACCAACCGACGACGTCCCTGCGCCAGACCTGGCGCCGGCCTCGGAGCCCCCCCCGGCCCCCTAACCCCGCGCAGATGCGTCACGCCTTTCCCCCGCTGCCACTCGCAGCGGGTGTTTTTTTTGCCGTTTCCACGACTGCCGGCCATCGCAGCTGCCCCCCTGCAACGAACCGTCAGCGATGCCGCCGCGCCCGCTTGCGTTGCGCGCCCTTGCCCGGAGCTGGCTTCCCCGCCTGCTTGCGCGATGCGGAAGGCCGGTCCCGGCGGCCACCGCCCAGGGCGGACGGCAAGCCGAAGTCGACCCGCCGCTTGTCCACGTCGACGGCGGCCAGCACGACCGAGAGGGGCTGTCCGAGGCGATAGGCGGTGCCCCGGGCCGAGGTGGCGACATAGTCGTCCGGTGCCAGCGTGTAGCGCTCCTTGCCCATGGCCGCGTAGGGCAGCAGCCCCTGTTGCAGGGAATCGGCCAGTTCGACCACCAGCCCCTTGGGATTGAGCGAGACGATGGTTCCGGCCATGGCGGTGCGGTCGCCCCGCCGCAACATGTTGGCATAGTAGCGGATGCGCTTGACCTGGAGCGACTGCATCTCCATCTCGGCCGCCTCGCGCTCGCGGTCGGCGCAGTGCAGGGCCATGGCGTCGATGTCGGCCTTCGAATAGGGGCATTTGCGCCCTTCCTCGAGCGCGCCGAGCAGCCGGTGCACGACCAGATCCGGATAGCGGCGGATGGGCGACGTGAAGTGCGCGTAGTGGGCAAATCCAAGCCCGAAATGCGGCGCGGCCACGCTGGTGTAGGTGGCCCGCTGGAGGTTGCGCAGCAGCGTCAACGTGATCATGTACTGTCCAGGCGTGCCGATGGCTTCGCGGGCGATGCGGTTGAGCTCGGCGGGCTCGCGCGACCGGAGGGTGACGCCCAACGCACGCAGCTCTCCCTCCATGCGGGCCCATTGCTCCGGTTCCGGCTCGTCGTGGATGCGGTAGACGCACGGCCAGTTCGCGGCGTAGAGCTTCTCGGCGACTGCCCGGTTGGCCGCCAGCATGCACTCCTCGATGAGCGCGTACGACTCCGCCGCGCCGCGCTTGACGAAACGCACGGGCTCGCCATCGGCATCCAGCACGCACCGCACCTCGGGCAACGCAAAATCAAGCGCCCCTTCGGCAAAGCGACGCGCCCGGAGCCGTCCGGCCAGCGCCCGCAACGCGGTCAGGCTCGCCCGGATTTCCGGCGAGTCAGCCGCGGCCGGCAGCGCCTGTCCCCCGAAAAAAGCCTCCACCTGTCCATAGGACAGGCACGCCCGCGAGCGGATGACGGACCGGAACGTCCGGACGGCGACAGGCCGCGCCTCGGCATCGAAATCGATCTCGACGGTATGCGTCAAATGGTCCTCGCGGGGCTGGAGCGAACACGTCCGGACCGTCAGCTCCTCGGGGAGCATGCGGATGACGCGATCCACCAGATAGGCGCTGTTGCCCCGCTCGCAGGCTTCCGCATCGATGGCACCGCCCGGCACGACAAACGCCGCCACGTCCGCGATATGCACGCCCAGATGCCACCCGCCTTCCGCCCGAGCGGCAATGCTGACGGCATCGTCGTAGTCGCGGGCATCGGCCGGGTCGATGGTCAAGACGCAACGGTCGCGCAAGTCGCGCCGGGAGGGGGCATGTTCGCCCCTGCGGGCGGCCTGCCCTGCCCGAATGGCGGCGGCTTCGGCCTCCACGGCGGGCGGGAACTGACTGCTCCGGGCATGATCCTGCAAAATGGCGGCCACCTCGATGCGGGCATCGTCCGGGTCGCCCAGGTCGGCCACGAAACGTCCCCCGACGGGATGCCCTTCCCGCACCTCCTCCGGCGTCTGGAGCGCAATGGCGACGAGCCGACCCGCATAGGGCCGCATGGCCGCCGGGGCATCCTCCAGCCGGATGTTCTGCCGGATGAGCGGATCCTTCGGCACCACATACGCGTAGTTCTCGCCAAAAAGCCGCAAGACGCCGACGAGCCGCTTGCGCCGCCGCTCCAGAATGCGCACCACATGGCCGGGCCGCATCTCCTCGCGGGCCGGCGCCCCCGCGTCCTCGAACATCCGGTGGCGACTGGCGGGAACGGCGTCTGCGACGGCCTCCACGCGATCGCCATGCAACACCCACTCGGCCTCGCGCGGATTCAGGGCCAGCGCGCCCTCCGCGCCCCGGTCGGGCATGAACCAGCAGGTCCCGTTGATGCGTACGCGGAAAATGCCGCGCACGGGCACGCCTTCGATGGCGCTAGGCGCCGCCCGGCCCGCCAGCTGCCAGCGCCGGTCTGCGCCGCAGGTGACGCTCCCCTCCTCCCGCAGCTCCTCCAGCGCGCGCCGGAGCAGATGATGCCCGGCCCCGCGAACCTTCAGCGCGGCGGCGATTTCCGAGGCACGAAGCGGCACCTGTCCCGACTCCGCCAAAAACGACTTCGCCTGAAGCTTCAGGCCTTCCGTTGACTCTTTCATGGATGCTTCCTTTCCCCTGGCGTCTTCACTCGACGGGCGACGCCCAGCCCGGATTCCCCTGCGGGCCCCTCCAGCTCCCCCGGAGGCTCTGTTTCACCCGCAAAACAAGGTGATTCTAGGCTCTCCAGCCCCCAAAAGGCAAGAAAGAAATCGTTTTTTGAATTTAAGGGTTGACAGGCCCGATGAGGAAGAGTAAAAGGCTCTCAACGTTTGAGCATTTGGGGGGTTAGCTCAGTTGGTAGAGCGCCTGAATGGCATTCAGGAGGTCGGGAGTTCGAACCTCCTACCCTCCACCAAGTTCTCAAACGCCACGACGTCCGGGTTTCGGGCGTTTTTTTGTGCCCTGCGTCCATGGCTTGCCCCCATCTCCCGGCCACACTCAATCGGTGTCGTCGGTGAGATCTGCGGGAGAAACCTCCCCCCGTCGTGCCCTCTCAGCGGCGCCAACGGGGCTTGTCGGCCAGCACATACTGGTCGCCCGCCACGAGGAAATGCCCGAATTGCAGCGGAAAATCCACCGGCACGCGGTTTTCGGCCAGAATCGTGTACCAGTCGTGGTCGGACGCCTGCTTGCCGGCAAGGTCGCGGAGCCAGGGCTTGTTCATCGTCAGGAGCGTGAAATAGGCCAGCGAGATCGGATGCTCCTTCTCATGAATCTCATAGAAATCGTCGACGGCCGCCGGGAGCAGCACCGACGTGCGCTGGGCATACCAGGCCGTCGCCCAGGGCATGTCGGTCGCCATCCATTCGGCGGGGGCCAGCAGCTGTCCCGTCCAGCCGGCGTAGCGATGATAATACGGCGGATAGGTGTTGCCCGTGTGGGGCGGCAAGATCAGCAGCACGGCGGAAAAGGCGGTCACGCACAGGCTCAGCGCGATGGGCAGGGCGCCCAGCAGCCGCGACTCGAGCTGCAGGCGGTCGATGGCGATGAACAGCGCCGCCGCGCCGTAGGCGATGGCAAGGGGCCAGAGCGGCAGAAGGGCCGTCAGCGAGTCCGGCGTGAACAGCGAGGCCGCCAACACGCAGACCGCCGCCGCCGGCAGCACGCACCAGCGCAGCGTGCGCGACGTCGGGCGATTGAACCGGTGTAGCAGCCCCGCCACCGCCAGCGCCAGGAACAAGCCCGTGGAGCCCAGCCCGGACAGCCCATTGGCCGTGGCACGGAGGTTGGCGATGAGCTTGAACTGCAAGGCGTAGAACAGGGAGGTGGCGGACGGCAAATCGGGGAAGGTGGTCCGCAACAACGCCCCATCGGCGTAGAGGTGCGTCCCCTCGAGCATCACGAACGACGTCAGACCGAATGCATGGCCGCAGAGCTCCACATTGCGCAGACACCACGGGACAACCGGCAACGCGGCGGCCACCAGATACAGGCACGCCAGCAGCCACCGCCGCCGCAACCGGGAAAAGCCGAGGAACAGGAAGATGAGCACGGCGACATAGGCCATCGCGTAGCGGGTCAGGAAGGCCGCAGCGGTGAGGAGCCCCGCCAGTAGCACGCGGAGGAGACTCGTCCAAAACGCGGGCGGCCGCCACTCCGCCGTATCGGCCAGACTCGGGAGCGCGGCCGAAGCCGCCGCCACCGCCGTCCAGATGGCCAACAGCGCCAGCAAGGTCGCCAGGCCCCACTCCACGGAAGCCACGCCCGCCCGCCATACGACGCTGGACAGCGCAAACGCCGCCGTCGTCAGCAGCCCCACGCGACGATCGAACAACCGCCCCGCGATGCGCCCCGCCACCCACGCCGACAGCCACAGGCAGAACAGGTTGAGCGCCATTGGAATGTAGTCGGGCACAAACGTGAGGCTGACATCGTTGGGAGAGGTCGGGGCAGGCGCGCCAAATACGCGGAACCACAGCGCCAGCATCGCCGGCCATAGCGGCGGCAGCGTGCATTCCGGACGCGAAGCGGCCAGCGCCTCCTCCTCCGGAGCACGCTCCGGGCCAGTCCCCTCCCCCGCTCCCGCCTCCTCGGCATCCGGCGCAAGCGGCGAGCCCGTCTCGATGGCGAGTCCGAGCGGCCGCAGACAGCGCGTCTCGAAGCGTCCCGTCTGCGCCCAGGTCAGCCCCACCTGCGCCGCATCCATCGCACGCTCCGATCGCAACCCCTGGAACGTCCCCATCGCGAACAACGCCGCGAACGAAGCCACCGCCAACGCGAACAGAAATCCCTGGATGAGCCGCCTGCCAAACCCGACATCGACCTGATAGACGAAGTTCTGGAGTTCAGCCTGGGAGAGCAGGCCCTTGGTGGAATCAGTATCAGCTGGCATGGCGTAAGATCCGGGGCTTGAGGGTGACGACGCGAAGCGACAGACCCGCTGGCCCGTCCATCGCGTGCCTTGCATGGTCGCACGTTCCGCCCTGCTGGGCAAGGTCGTTTTGCTTCGCATCCCTGCCTCGGGGGCGGGGGGCACTAGATGACTAGACATCTAGACATCTAGGTGTCTAAGACACCTAGGATACTAGGATTCTAGGCTTCTAGGGCGGGGCCGAAGCCGGAGGCACAGGGGGAGTGGGGGCGGCGGAGGGATGCGCGGAGGAGCGGGGAGAGCGGCGGAGGGAGTCCCAGTGGGCGAGGCGCTCGCGGATGATCTTTTCGTAGCCTTGGTCGGTGGGGGCGTAGTAGATCTTGGTGGTGGGGACGTATTCCTGGTCGACGAAGTGCTCGGGGGAGTCGTGGGCGTATTGGTAGCCGACGTGTCCGAAGGCCTTGGCGGCGCGCGAAGAGCCGGTGGAGCGGAGGTGTCGAGGGACGGGGAGGGTGCGTCCGGCCTGGATGTCGGCGGCGGCTTCGTCGAGTCCTTTGTAGGCGGCGTTGGACTTGGGAGCCGTGGCGAGGTAGGTGGTGGCCTGCGCAAGCGCGATGCGGGCTTCGGGCATGCCGACGAATTCGACGGCCTGGAGGCAGGAGACGGCCAGGGTGATGCCGCGGGGGTCGGCGTTGCCAATGTCCTCGGAAGCGAGGATCACCAGCCGGCGGGCGATGAAGCGGGGGTCTTCGCCGGCGTGGAGCATCTTGGCCAGCCAGTAGAGGGCGGCGTTGGGGTCGGAGCCGCGGACAGACTTGATGAAGGCGGAGATGGTGTCGTAGTGGCCGTCTTCGTCGTGGTCGTAGAGGACGGCTTTCTTCTGGACGGATTCCTCGATGACGGAGCGGGTGATGTGGATGACGGCGTCGAGCGGGGGGGAGGGCGGGGTGGTGAGGGCGGCGATCTCGAGGGCGTTGAGGGCGCGGCGGGCGTCGCCGTCGCAGACTTCGGCGAGGTGTCGGAGGGCGTCGTCGTCGGCACGGATGGGGAGGTGGGCGAGTCCCTGGGGGGAGGAGAGGGCGCGGCGGAGGAGAACCAGGATGGCGTCGGGACCGACGGGCTCGAGCTGGAAGACCTGGGAGCGGGAGATGAGCGGGTTGTTGATGAAGAAGAAGGGATTGTGGGTGGTGGCGCCGATGAGGGTGACGGCACCTTCTTCGACGTAGGGCAGGAGGACATCCTGCTGGGCCTTGTTGAAGCGGTGGATCTCGTCGATGAAGAGGATGGTCTGCTGGTGGAGCGCGTCGCGGCGGTAGCGGGCGGCCTGGAGGGATTTGCGGAGGCCCGCGACGTTGGAGAGAACGCCGCTGGAGCGGTCGAAGGCGCGACGGGTCACGCGGGCGATGACTTCGGCGAGGGAGGTCTTGCCGCAGCCGGGAGGACCGAACAGAATGATGGAGGAGAGGCGGTCGGCCTCGATGGCACGGCGGAGGAGCTTGCCGGGTCCGATGATGTGGTCCTGCCCGACGATGTCTTCGAGGGTGCGAGGGCGCATGCGGGCGGCCAGCGGCGCCAGGGGCGCCGATGGGGATTGAGAGGTTGAAGAGTTGAGAGGTCGAGAAGTTGGGGTAGAAGCGGTTGGCGTAGTTGAAAGGGAAGCGGAGGGAGGCGTTTCGGGCGGAAAGAGGGAGGGCGGAGAGGAGGAATCGATGACAGTCGACGGCGGCCAAGTACCGTCGGGAAGAGGAGTCGTGGAAGGGGCGGAGGGCATGGGGAGCGGGTGCTACTGGGCTCTCAGGGATAGGCGCCGGGGTGGTCGAGCCCGAGGGTTTCGGGGAGTCCGAAGAGGAGGTTCATGTTCTGGACGGCGTTGCCGGCCTGTCCTTTCATGAGGTTGTCGATGTGGGAGATGACGCGGAGGCGGCGGGTGCGTTCGTCGACGTCGACGATGAGGTTGCAGAAGTTGGAGCCGCGGACGTGGGCAGTGCCGATGGCGGCGGTGCGGTCGAAGAGGCGGATGAAGGGCTCGGCGTCGTAGGCGGCGTGGTAGGCGGCGCGGACGTCGTCTTCGGTGACGCCGGGGCGGAGGGTGCCGTAGAGGCTGGAGAGGATGCCGCGGGTGACGGGAACGACCTGCGCGGTGAAGGTGACGGGCATGGGCTCGCCGGCCAGAACGCCGAGGAGGTGTTCGACTTCCATGACGTGCTGGTGGCCGGAGAGGCGATAGGCGCCCATGTTTTCGTAGCGGGCGGGGTAGTGGTGGCCGGGGGAGGGCTTCTTGCCGGCCCCGGAGACGCCGGTCTTGCAGTCGCAGATGAGGCTGGCGGGGTCGACGAGGTTGGCGCGGGCGGCGGGGGCGAGTCCGAGGAGGCAGCTCATGGCGAAGCAGCCGGGGTTGCCGACCAGGCGCTGTCCGGGGCGGTAGGCGGCGCGGTTGAGCTCGGGGAGGCCGTAGACGGTCTCGGGGAGGAGCTCGGGGGCCTTGTGGACGGGGTCCTTGCCGATGCGACGGGCGTACTCGGCGTAGGTGTCGGCGGAGTTGAAGCGGAAGTCGCCGCTGAAGTCGATGACCTTCGAGCCCTTGGCAAGCTCGGCGGCAGCCCCGCGCTGGCCTACGCCGTCGGGGGTGGAGAAGAAGACGATGTCGGCGGGGGCCTGGGCGTCGGGGTGGTCGGGCGGCAGGATGGGCAGGTCGCAAAAGCCCTTGAGGTGCGGGTAGAGGTCGGACATCGGCATGCCGGTCTCGGTGGCCGCCACCAGGGTCTGGAGCTTCGCCTGGGGATGCCGGAGGAGGAGCTCGACGAGGCCGAGGCCACCGTAGCCGCCGCAGCCGATGATTTTGACGTTGATCATTTTGTTGCCTCTTTTTCGGAATAATCGGATTAATCAGAGTTTTCGGATTTTTCGGGATGCCGGGATGCCGGAATGCCGGGATGCCGGGGTGCGGATGCCGGTCAATTGGGAATCCAGGTTTGGCCGGGCTTGATGGCGGCGATGGTGCGGGCGAGGAGCTCGGCGGTGGCGTCGAGGTCGGCGAGAGCGATGACTTCGCCGGGGGTGTGCATGTAGCGGAGGGGGACGGAGACGAGGGCCGCCGCGACGCCTGGGCCGGAGATCTGGATGGGGTCGGCATCGGTGGGGGTGGCGCGGCCGTCGGCGACGTACTGGACGGGAATCTTGCGGGCGGCGGCCGTCTTCTTGAGGAGGTCGAAGAGGACGGGGTTGATGTTGGCACCGCGGGAGATGGCGGGGCCGCCACCGAGCTTGACGCGGCCTTCGTGCTTTTCGGCCTCGCCCATCTCGGGATGGTCGGTGCCAAAGGTGACATCGACGGCGATGCCGACATCGGGAGCGACGCCGAAGGTGGCGGTGATGGCGCCGCGGGAGCCGATCTCCTCCTGGACGGTGGCGACGGCGTAGACGTCGGCGGCGAAGTCGCGGCGCTGGGCCAGCCGGCGCGCCGCCTCGATGACGGAGAAGACGCCGGCGCGGTCGTCGAAGGCGCGGCCGGCCAGGAGTCCGTTGCGGAGCTCGGTCAGGCCTTGGTCGATGACGATGGGATCGCCGATGGAGACGACGGACTCGGCATCCGCGCGGTCCTTGGCGCCGATGTCAACCCAGAGGTTGTCGAGCGGAGTCACCTTGGTGCGGGCTTCGGACTTGAGGACGTGGATGGGGGGCTTGCCGAGCACGCCAGGCAGGTCGCCGGCCGTCGCCGTGCGGACAAGGACACGCTGGCCCTGCGGAATTTGCGGGTCCCAGCCGCCGATGGGGGAAATCCAGAGGTAGCCGTTGTCGTCGATGAAGGTGACGAGGAAGCCGATCTCGTCGCAGTGGCCGGCGAGCAGGACCTTGGGAAGGCGCGCGCCCTTGGCGGCCTTGCGGGCGGCGGCGGGCGGGGCAACGTGGACCAGGGTGTTGCCGTGGACGTCAGTGCGGACGTCGGTGGCCCAGGCGGCGGCTTCGTCGCGGACCAGGCGGGCGACTTCGGTCTCGTAGCCGGAGGGAGAGACGGCGCTCATGAGCTTCTTGAGGAAATTGTACTGGGCGGGCTTGATGGGCATGGGAACCTCCAATGGTTTTCCAGAACGTTCTAGAGAGTGCTAGAAATGTCTAGAAATGATTCAGGCCAATCATGTTCAGTGGGAAAGGGTGGGGTTGAGCAGCATGCCGGGCGGCGGAGCAACGGCGACCGGGGGCCTGGCTGGCGCCGTAGCGGACGGGATGGTGACCACGCTGGCGGCCCCGGGCGAGGCACCGATGACCGGCGTCATGGGACGTCCGTCGCGGCCGACAGGCGCCGGTGCCGGAGCGGACGGGGAAAGCGGCTGGGGCGCCGGCGCAGCCTGGGTGGGCGGGATGGCCACCGGGGCCGGGGCCGGAACGGGCATCGGCGTGACGGGCGCAGGTGCTGCCGGTGCAGGAGCGGCGGGAACCGGAGCGGCGACGGACTTGCCGCCCAGGTCGCGCGCGGCCATCGGCAAGGGCTTCGAGGGCGTGGCGGTAACGGGCGCGGGAACGGCCGGAACCACGGTGCGGGTCGGCGTCTGGAGCACGGGCGTCGGCCTGAGCTGCTTGGCGCGATTGACGAGGGCAATGTAGTTGAGAATGCCCTGCGCAATGCCCTGGGCAATGGTCTCGCGGTAGGAGGGAGTGCCCAGCTTCTGGGCCTCCGGGGCGTGGGAAAGGAAGCCGCATTCGACAAGCGTCGCCGGCATCGCGGATTCGCGCAACACCACGAAGCGGGCGTGCTTGACACCGCGGTCCTCGGTGCGCGTGACGCCGATGAGCGCCTTCTGAATCTGGTAGGCGAGAATCTCGCTGGAATGATTGAAGGCGTTGTTGGGCACGGCGGGATATTTCGCCCCCGGGGTGCCGCCAGCCGTAGGCGCATGGCCGGCCGCCGCCACGGAAAAGGTCTCGATGCCACGCACGGACTTGGTGGCGGCAGAGTTCATGTGGATGCTCACGAAGAGGTCCCCCTTGGCCTTGGTGGCGGCCTTGGGACGGTCGGAGAGCTCGACAAAGGTGTCGCTCGTGCGCGTCAGGACGGCCTTGACGCCCGCAACGGCGAGGTGGTTGACGACGCGGCGGGCGACGTCGAGGTTCAGGGCCTTTTCCTGCAGCCCGGCGGACGAGAGGGTGCCGGGATCCTTGCCGCCATGCCCCGGGTCGATGACCACGAGTTTCGTTTCGCGCGCACTGAGATAGGCCGACGGGCGGACGAGGGGGTCGACGACGTACTGGGCATCGGCGTCGCTGATGGACCAGTCGCCCTTGACCTTGGCGATGGGAGCGTGGAGCCAGGCGACGGTTCCGTTGACAACGGCCTGGCGGGTGTCCTGAGAGAACTCCAGGCGGACGTACTCGCCCGCGATGACCCAGGATTTGGGCGCAGAACCAGCCTTGAGGGTGAGGCCGTACATGGTGGCGAGGTCCTTGAGCGCCACATAGCGGATGCCCTTGAAGACCGTCGCCTTGAGGGTCTTGACCTGCGCCTGGGCGGACACGGGCAGGACGACAAGCAGACCAGCGGCCGCAATCGTCGCCACTGCCATCATCGTTTTCATTCTCGCTGTCCAAATACCCATGGCGGGCCACAGCATACGCTTCCGCAGGGAAGGCCGCAAGGATGCAATTGCGCGCCCGACCGGTAAAAACCGGGCTTGCCGCCCCCGTTGGGCGAGGGTATGATGAGGATATGGACACACTCCAAAAGCAACAGTCTGCGCCTCCTTCCCCAGCCGCCCTCCGGGCCGTCCGGCGCGCGCTCTGGGCCTTCCTCTGCAATGCGGGGTCCTGCAACGGCTGCGACATCGAAAATGTCGCGATGGTCACGCCCCGCTACGACGTCGAACGCCTTGGCATCAAGGTGGTCGGCTCGCCGCGCCACGCCGATGCCCTCATCGTGACCGGCCCCGTCACCCGCAAGATGGCCCACCGCGTCCTGCGCGTCTACGACCAGATGCCCGAGCCCAAGGTGGTCATCGCGGTCGGCGCCTGCGCGGTTTCGGGCGGCGTCTTCTACGAGTCCTACACGCTGGAAGGGCCCCTCGACCGCGTGCTCCCCGTCGACGTCTACGTCCCCGGCTGCCCGCCACGCCCCGAGGCCATCATCCATGGCGTCGCCCTGGCCCTCGCCAAGCTCGAGAAGCTGGCCGCCGGCGAGCCCCGGCCCGCGCCCTCGACCGTCGAGGAAGTTCCGGCCCCGGAGGCCCGTCCGGCGTCCGTTGCCGTCCCGCCGCCGCCCGCCGCCCCCCAGGCGGAAGCCCCGGCCGAACCCGCGCCCGCCGCCCAACCTGCCGCGCCTGCCCCCGCGCCCTCTGCCATCCCCGCCACGCCTGTTGTCCCCTCCTCGGAAGGCCAGCCATGAATCCCCCCAAACCCTGGGTTCCCGAACCCCGTACCGCCCTCCCCTCCCCCGTCCCCTCCCCCGACGACCTGCTGGCCGCCCTCAAGGAGGCCGCTGGCGCCGATTTCCTGGATGGCGCCACCCGTAGCTTCACCGAAGGCGGCACCCCCGAAAAGCCTGCCCCCGCCTACCAGCAGGTCTGGCTCCGCGTCAACCGCGACGCCCTCCATGACGTCGTGGCCCGGCTGGTCGCCATCGCCTTCCCCCACTTCGTGGTCATCGCGGCCACCGATGTCGGCGACGCCATCGAGCTGCCCTACATCTTCCGTGTCCTGTCCGGCCCCGAATATGCCGAGGTGCTCGTCTCCGTCACGGCCGTCCTGCCCAAGTCGGATCCCTCTGTCGACACCATCACCGACCTCATTCCCGGCGCCCTGCTCTCCGAACGCGAAAAGCAGGAGATGATGGGGGTCAAGGTCAACCACATCCCCGATCCGCGCCGCATGTTCCTGCCCGAGGACTTTCCCGAAGGCGTCTATCCCTGGCGCCGCGACGAAACCGGCATCCCTGCCGAGGGCATCCATTCCCTCTGGTCCTTCAATCGGCCGCCCATCCCGCCGCCGCCCGCGCCCGTCGCCTCCGCCGCCCCGGCGACCCAACCGACCGTCCCCGTCCCATAACCGTGGCGGACAGACCGCCACTTGCCGCGGCCCCAATCGAGTAGGGGGAGGTTGCCCTCCCCCTCTCACACCACGGGGCGTGCCTTTTATGGCACCGCGCGGTTTCAAACAGTCAGGCATCTCCTCAACGGAGTTCCCGTGCCTCCGAACCTGCATTCCGACACGGGCTTTTGGGAACCTTGCGCCGCGCTCCTGCGGCCTTCCACTCCGCCGCCCTGCGCCACCGGCAAGCCTCCGACCGCCGCCCAGTCGAACTTCAACTGGCCGCGGACTTCGCTTTTCCTTCTCTTCCTGCCCATGCTGTTTGCTTTCTTCGGCTTTGTTTGATTCGGCCCTTCGCCGCCAAGGACGGCTACTATGGCCTCTGCTGACTCCTGCCCGCCCATCGCGTCGCGTCACCGCCACGCTTGGCCCTTTCGGGCGGGACGGACAGGTCTCCGGGAATAAGGCGCATCTCTTTCCTCCGGCGGGACGCGGATTTACCACCCTGCTACGGTCAGGCTTGGGGCTTTGTCTTGTAGGGCAGACTTGCCCGCAGGTAGGCCTTCGTATCCGCTTCCTGTTCGTGTCCTCCGGATTTCGCGTCCGACTTCCTTCAGCCGCGCCCTCGCGGGCGCAACCTTGTCTTTCGCTCTCGGATTCCTCCTGACTGGCTCCTTGGAGACTTCCACTCCAGATGATGCGTCATGTCCTGCGTACCAAAAACGCCCCGGACGCCATGCGGCCGGGGCGATTCCGTACCTATAGGGCAGGTTATTCCGCCGCAGGAACCTCAGAAGCGGCAGCGGCCTCCTTGGCGGCTTCCTTGGCGGCCTTGCGGGCCTCGCGCTTGGCCTTCAGCTCGGCCTTGCGGGCCTCCTTGGCGGCTTCGGCGGGGTCAATGGCCTCGGCAGGCGCAGCCGGCTCGTCGGCGGGCTGCATTTCAACCCGCGAAGCCTTCCGGGCACGCCGCTTGAAGTGCCTGTCTCCGGCCTTCTCCTCGCAGCAAGGGGCCTTCTTCTCGCAGCAGGGCTTCTGTTCCTTGCAGCAGGGTTTCTGATCCTTGCAGCAGGGCTTCTGATCCTTGCAGCAGGGTTTCCCCTCCTGGCAACAGGCCTTCTGTTCCTTGCAGCAGGGCTTCTCGGCCTTGCAGCAGTCCTTCGGGGCCTTCTTGCAGGGCTTTTCGCAGGCGGGCTTGTCGCACGCCTTGGCCTTGCCGTCAGGGCAGGTGGAGCAGCAGCCGGACAGCACGGCGGCGACCAGCAGCGCGATAAGCAGATAGAATTTCTTCATGGGTGTCCTTTCGTTTGGATGTCTCCATTCTACCCGAGAATGGGCTGAACGCAATTCCCAAAATCGCCCCTGCGGACGTGCGGCCAATTGCCCCCGTCCCGGGAACTCACGCCACACAGAAAGATGCCGCGAATCCCTTTTATTTTTCGTAAACTCACGCCCTTTTCCCGCTCCATCCGACCGTCGACCGTCGACTGTCGACTGTCACCCCCTGCGCGTCATTCGTCCTTTTTCCAGACAATGGAAGTGTGTTTCGCCACTTTTCCAGACAATGGAAACATGTTTCAGCCATTTTTCCAGACAATGGAAGTATGTTTTCGCGGCAAAATTGGAGTTGAAATGGGGGCTGGGGAAGGGTATAAGGAGGGCCGTTGCGAGCGGGCAAGGACCGCAGCAAGGCTCCAGGGCCGTCCCCGGCCGCATGGAAAATCGGGATTAGAATTGGCCGCAGTGGGAAACGGCTGGAGCTTCCACAGGAAATCATTTGGACCGGCACTCGGCCCTCTCAGCGTAGAGCAGGAACAGGAACCGGTCGCCCAACCAGGAGATGCATCATGGCTGAAACTGCCAAACCTCGTAGAACCCGCAAGTCTTCTTCCCCCACGGCCGACGCCGTGGCCACTGGTGCCAGCACGGACATGCCGGCTGTCGAGCCGGCCGCCGTCGTGGAACCCACCGCCCCGACCTCCCCAGCTACGGACGCGGCCGCTCCCACCGCCGAACCAGAGGCCACAGCCGCCCCGGCCGCCCCGGTCAAACGTCCCCGCAGCCGTTCCAAGAAGGCTCGTCCGGCAGCAGACGAGGCCGCGCCCAAGCCGGTGGCCGTGAAGCTTCCGCCGAGCCTTCTGGGCACGACGATCGGGAGCGGCATGGAGTTTCGTCCAGGCGCCGCTGACAATCCTCCCCTGCCGCCGCCAGTGGCCGCCGAGGAGCGCCAGGAGCCTGTGGAAAAGCCGATGACGGAGGCCATTGCACCCGCCCCGGAACCTTCGGAAGCGGCCCCGCAGCCGCGCCCGGTCCATCCGCCGCTGCCGACCCCGCCCTCCACGTTGCCGCAGATGTCCCAGGGTTCGTTCTCGTTCGGGGGCGACGCGGACGAATCGCCTGCACCGCGCGACAATGTCTCCGCGACGGCCGACGAGATTTTCGGGGCGCGTGCCCAGCCGTCGCAGGGCGGCGGCCAGCAGGGCCAGCGCCATTTTCCGCCCGGCGAACCGGTCGGCTTCAACGGCTTCGGCAACGGAGCGTCCTCCGGCAACAACGGCGGCAACAACGGCGAGCGTCGCCTGTCGCGCCGCGAACGCTGGCTGGAGCGGCGTCGCGAACGACAGCAGGCCCGCGAAGCCCAGAATGGCGGCTTTGGCAACCGGCAGTTCGGCAATAACGGGCGCGATGGCCGCCGGGACCGCTTCGGCAACAACAACGGCATGAACGGCGGGCGCGACAATCGCCCCCAGCGCCAGCTCACGCCCGAGGAACAGGCCCAGCGCGATGCCCAGCGGGCCGCCGCCCAGGCCGCCGCCGCCGCCCAGGCGGAGGAACGCGCCAAGCTCGCCCTCCCCCTCAAGCTCAACGACCTCCAGTCGCTCCAGATGTCCCAGCTACGGCAGCTGGCAGAGCATTTCCAGCTCGCGGACGTGAACGTCTACCGCAAGCATGAGTGGATTTTCGAAATCCTCAAGGCCAACGCCCGTTGCGGCGGCACGGCCAGCGCGATCGGCGTCGTGGATCTCGTGCAGACGACGCACGGTCTTCTGCGATCGCCGGAAAATAACTATGCGGCCTCGCCGGACGACGTGTATCTCGGCACCCAGCAGGTCCGCCAGTGGGGCCTCCGCACCGGCGACATGGTCGAGGCCCAGCTCCGCCCGCCACGCGACAAGGAGCGTTTCTTCGCCGTCGACCGCATCGTCAAGCTCAACGGCGTCCTCCCCACGTCCGCGCGCGACGTCATTCCCTTCGAGAACCTGCGCCCGGTCTTCCCCGACCAGCGCCTCCGCCTCGAGGTCAACAGCCACAACAACGTCAACATGCGCGTCATGGATCTGCTCACGCCCATCGGCAAGGGCCAGCGCGGCCTTATCGTCGCCCCCCCGCGCACCGGCAAAACCGTCCTCATGCAGATGATTGCGAACTCCATCTCGGAAAACAATCCCGAGGTGCGGCTGATCATCCTGCTCATCGACGAACGGCCCGAGGAGGTCACCGACATGGAGCGCAACACCAAGGCGGAAGTCATCAGCTCCACCTTCGACGAAGCCCCCGAACGCCATGCCCAGATCGCCGAGCTCGTCATCGAGATGGCCAAGCGCGAGGTCGAGCACGGCAAGGACGTCGTCATCCTGCTCGACTCCATCACGCGCCTCGCCCGCGCCTACAACACGACCGCCCCCCATAGCGGCCGGATCATGTCCGGCGGCATCGACGCCAACGCCATGCACATGCCCAAGAAGTTCTTCGGCGCGGCCCGCAACATCGAGGGCGGCGGCAGCCTGACCATCATCGCCACGGCGCTGGTCGACACCGGCTCGCGCATGGACGAGGTCATCTTCGAGGAGTTCAAGGGCACCGGCAACATGGAGGTCTGCCTCGACCGTTCGCTCGTCGACAAGCGCATCTTCCCGGCCATCAACATCGAGCAGTCGGGCACGCGCAAGGAGGAGCTGCTCACCTATCCGGACGAGCTTTCGCGCATCTGGACGCTTCGCAAGGCGCTCAGCGGCGTGCCCTCCACCGAGGCGATGGAGCTGCTCATCGGCCGTCTCAAGAAGACGCGCAAGAACGCGGAATTTTTGATGACAATGCAGGGAATGTAGCGTATTGTCGTGGGCCGGAAGAATCGCCCCATGAGCCTCAAGATTCCGCCCCCAACGCCCGCCTACGCCACGCCGCGCCCGCCGTGGAGCCGCGTGGCGTGGTTCGTGGCCGCGCTGGCCATCTCCCTGGGCCTGCACGGCTGGCTCTGGACCGAGCTGCCCGCGCTGCCCGTCGGCCGCATCACCCTCCGCGAACGCCCCCTCCGCACCCAGACGGAGCCCATGCGCCTCGACAAGGTCCAGCCCCTCCCCGACCTCTCCCCCTACGTCCAGCCCGCCCGCTTCCGCCCCGAGAACCCCGACGCCTTCCAGAAGGTCGCCGAACGCCAGGACGACCTCCTGGGCGAGTTCATCAAGGCCGAAGCCGATCGCCCCTACGCCGTGCCCGATCCCGCCCCCGTCGCCCGCCCGCAGGACATTGTCCCGGAAGACGCCTTCGCCGCCACGCCCGAGGCCTACCGCCAGGAAGTCCTCGAGATTGAGCAGAAGCTCGCCTCCGACGAGCTGGCCGCCCTCCCCCGCCGCGTCGAACCCGCTGTCACGCGCGTCCAGGGCGCCCCCGACGTGACCCTGGCCGCCTCCGCCGCCGAGATTGCCACCGCCGCCCTCGCCGCCACTGGCCCGGGCCAGCCGTCCGCCCTCCCGCTGCCCGGCGACGTACCGCAACCCACCCCGCTCCCGCCACAGGACACCGCCGTCCTCCAGTCGCTTCCCACCGTCGAGGCCACGACCCTCTTCGAGGCCGACCGCGAAGCCCTCGCCGCCGAGCCTGCGGACGAAATCTCCGACATCACCCCCATCGAGGACCGCCTCGCCCTCCATACCACGACCTTCCGCGACGCCTCCGAGGATGCCCTCTACTTCCAGGTCCAGATCAGCCGCAGCGCCGAACGCGCCCTCCCCGTCCTCCCCAAGGACATCCTCCTCGTCCAGGACTGCTCCGAATCCATCACCCGCAGCAAGCTCGACTACTTCAAGGAGGCCCTCGAGACCTACCTGCGCACGCTGACCACCGTCGACCGCTTCAACATCATGCGCTACGACGAGTCGGCCACCCTCTGCTTCCCCGACTGGGCCCCCGCCACCGCCGAAAACCTCACCGAAGGCGCCCGCTTCGTCCGCTCCATGCGGCTCCACGGCAAGACCGACCTCTACGCCTCGCTCCAGCAGATCCTCCACCTTTCGCGCGACCCGGCCCGCCCGATGCTCGTCCTGCTGCTCACCGACGGCCGCCCCACCATGGGCCTGATGGACAACTCCGACATCATCTCCCGCTTCTCCCGCCTCAACGGCGGCAATGTCTCCGTCTTCACCATCGGCGCCGGCGACAACGTCAACGGCTTCCTCCTCGACATGCTCGCCCAGGACAACCGCGGCGGCACCTGGACCGGCACCGACCGGGCCCAGATCCCCGACCTGGCCGCCACCGCCTCCCGCGAGCTCGCCCGCCCCTGCCTCATGAACCTCACCTACCGCATGGGCGGCAACCTCCGCGCCGAGATCTATCCCCCCGCCCTCACCCACCTCTACGTCGACCGCCCCCTCACCCTTGTCGGCCGCGCCCCGCTCGACGCCGCCGAGGGCGTCCTCCAGGTCGTCGGCACCAGCGGCGGCCAGACCTTCGACATGGTGTTCCCCGTCAGCCTCCAGGACGCCACCCCCGGCAACTCGGACATCCGCCGCCAGTGGGCCCAGCAGAAGATCTACGCCATCCTGAACGCGAACCTCGACGCCCGCACCCCCGCCGCCGAGGCCGAAGCCCGCGCCCTTGCCGAAAAATACCACGTTCCCCTCGGCTGGTAGCCCCCCCTCCCGCCCCCCATCTCCCTCCCCTCTTGGCAGCTCGCTCTCGCCTGCCGACCGTTGGCTGCCGACTGTCTTCCCTCCCCAAAAATGCTGTGAGTTTACGTAAAAGACACGGCTTTATGCGCACTTTTGCGCTTGATTCCCCTCTGCCTCCGTCCCCCGAAAAGCTCCCCCGCTTATGAGGCGGGGAAGGGTGGCGGCACCGGGTTGCCGGGAAAGGGGGCGGCACTGGAGAAGTCCGGAAGAAAAGGATCGGGCGTCGTGGCCGCAGGCCCCGGCGGGATGGAGCCGAGAGGCTGGATGAAGACATTCTCGAAACCGAGGGATTCGGCCGCGTCTATGACCTGGTTGTACTCGGTCGGATCAAGGGCGCGATTCCAGGGGGCTCCGCGCCGGATGGCGGCAGGCGTGGGCGTGTATTGCGACATGAGCGATAGCGGCAGCAGCGGCCCAAACTCGCGGCGGAGCAAGGCGAGGAGTTCCAGCGAATCCTCCGCATGCCCGGGCAGGACGAGATGGCGGACGAGCAGTCCTTCGCGGGCGGGCGTGGTCCCCGACGGGTCGAACGGCGTCAGGAAGCCTTTCGCCCCCAGGATGCGGTCAAGCGCGCGCAGGGCAATCTCCGGATACCGGGCATCCCCCATCACCTCGGCAGCCAACGCAGGGGAGCAGAACTTGAAGTCCGGGAGAAAGATGTCGCAGGTGGCCAGGGCGCGGTCGAGCAGGGCCTCGGCATGGTAGCCCGACGAATTGAAGAGAAATGGCAGCGTGGCGCCATCGCGGTCGCGCAAGCGCCGGCACAGCGCCTCGACATGCGGCCAGACATGATCCGGCGTGACGAAGTTGAGGTTGACGGCATGTTCCGCGATGAGGCGCAGCGCCATGTCATGGAACTGGTCGTCGGTGACGGGGTGCCCTAGGCCATCCGGCAGGGAAATCTGCGCGTTCTGGCAAAAAAAGCAGTGGCACGGGCAACCGGAAAAGAAGAACGCCCCGGAGCCATAGGCCCCCGTGAAGCAGGGTTCCTCTCCGAAATGGCGGCCATAGGAGGCGATGCGGAGGGTGGAGGATTCGCCGCAGAAGCCGGCGGCACGGTCGCGGGCCGCCCCGCAACGACGCGGACACAGCGCACAGCCATCGTCAAAGACGACAGGAAACGCGTCGTCCGCCGCGCCCGGCGCGGTAGCCCCTGGCACCAGGGGAGCAGGAGATGGGGTGGAGGCGACATCCATACGCCGCAGAGGATAGGACCGCGAGCGACGATAGGCAAAAGGAAAAAATGTCGCAACGGCGGTTTTTCCTTGAGACAGACGGGCGTGCGCGGCAAAATACCTAGCACAAACAGAAAGGCACGCGCATGAAGGCTATCGTATTGCTGGGGGCTCCGGGGGCAGGTAAAGGCACGCTCGCCGAGGCCGTCCGCGACCAGGCTGGGTTCCAACACATTTCCACCGGCGACATTCTCCGCGCCGCCGTCCGCGACCAGACCCCTACCGGGCTCGAGGCCAAGAAATTCATGGACGCCGGCGAGCTCGTCCCCGACTCCGTCATCATGCGACTCGTCGAGGAACGGATTGCCCAGGGCGGCCCCGAGGACAAGTTCATGTTCGACGGCTTCCCCCGCACGCTGGCCCAGGCCGAAATGTTCGATGCCACGCTGGCCAAGCTGGATGCCTCGGTCTCGCAGGTCTTCCTGCTGGAGGTCAGTCCCGAGGCCATCGTCAAACGCCTCGGCGGCCGCCGCATCTGCCGGGGTTGCGGCGCGGTCTACAACATCGCCTTCATCCCCCCCAAGCAAGATGGCGTCTGCGACAGCTGCGGCGGCGAGCTCTACCAGCGCGACGACGACAAGGAGGCCACCGTCCTCAACCGTCTCGAGGTCTACAACCGCCAGACGGCCAGCCTCGTCGACTTCTACGACAAGAAGGGCGTCCTCGTCCGCGTCAATGCCGCCGGCACGCCCCAGGAAGCCGTCCGCGACATGCTCTCCAAGCTCCGCTAGCGACCCGCCGTAGTCCCTGTTCCCGTTCCACCATGCGCCTGCGCAATATCTATATGGTGATACGCGTCGTGGCGTATCTGCTGTCCCTGTCGGGGGTCTTCCTCTTCCTCCGCCACCGCCAGGACGCGGACACCCGCCTCGCCAGTATCGGCACCTCCCTGCTGATGGCGGGCTGTCTTTGCTTCTTCATCTCCTACGCCCTGCGCATCTGGATGTCGATCCACCGCAAGAATGCCCGCGCGGAACACTTCCGGACCACCCTCCGCGACCCGGATCCGCTCGAGCCGCCGGAGAGCCCCGCATCCTCTGCGGGGGCCGAAAAACCGAACTCCCCGTCCTCCCCTCCCCTCCCCCCCTCCGACTCTTCCGCTCCGCAACCATGAGCTGGGGCTGCTGATGCACGAGCTCGGCATCGTCGAGGGCTGGCTCTCCACCGCCCGGCAGGCCGCCGACGGCCACCGCGTCAAGCGATGCCGCGTATCCGTCGGCGAACTGGCCGGCGTCGACTTCGGCGCCCTCGACTTCGCTTTCCAGGCCGCCGCCCCCCGCTTCCTGGGCACCGACCAGGCCCAGCTGGCCGTCACCCGCGTGCCGGCCAGGCTCCGCTGCGCCGGCCCCGGCGGCTGCGGCGCCGAATACGCCTTTGCGGAACAGGGTGCCATCTGCCCCCGCTGCGGAGCCACCACCCCAGAATGGATCAGCGGCCTCGAACTCCGCCTCGATTCGATTGTCATTGACGAACAGGAGCCCCCAAATGTGTGAGCATTGCGGTTGCGGACAACCCGGCACGAACCATCATCACCTGCATGACCATGGCCATTCCCATGGCCATTCCCATGGCCACGACCACAGCCATGCCCATCCCCACCCCACCGAGACCGAGATTCCCGTCATGGAGGATGCGCTGGCCCTCAACCAGCGCCTCGCCGACCAGAATCGCGGCTTCCTGCGCGCCAAGGGCATCAAGATGGTCAACCTGCTGTCCTCGCCGGGCTCGGGCAAGACCGAACTCCTGACGCAAACGCTGGCCGCCCTCGACGGCTCCGCCGCCATCGTCGGCGACCTCCAGACCGATAACGACGCGCAACGCCTCCGCAAGTCCGGCCGCCCGGCCCTCCAGATCCAGACCGGCACCATGTGCCACCTTGATGCCCACGCCGTCGCTCACGCCCTCGACGACCTGCTCGCCCTGCCCGGAGCCGACACCATCAGGACGCTATTCATCGAAAATGTCGGCAATCTCGTCTGTCCGGCCGCCTTCGACCTGGGCGAAACCCTGCGCGTCACCTGCCTGTCCGTGACGGAAGGCGAGGACAAGCCCCTCAAGTATCCCCGCGCCTTCCTGTCGGCTGACGCCATCGTGCTGACCAAGCTGGATCTCGCCGAGCCCTGTGGCTTCGACCGCGAGCTCTGCCTGGCAAACCTCCGCTACGTCAACCCGGACGCCCCCGTATTCGAGACCTCCGCCCGCAACCCCGCCAGCCTGGCCTCCTGGATCGACTGGCTCGCGCAGTAAGACAAGGCTACGGCTGCGGCGCAACGGGAACCGGCCGCAGGGGCGAGGCCGCCCGCCGAAGCAGGGCACGCTCGGGCGGCGGATCAAAATGCATGACGGGTTCCACCGTCGCCGCCACCGCTCCCGGCGAGGCAAGCCCGCTCTCGGCATAGCGGGAAGCAATATCGTCGGCCAACTGCTGGGGCGTCAGGCCCGTCGCGCGCAACATGCCGGCGAAGGGGAGCAAAACGTTCCCATCGGAGTCGACAATCTCGCGGAAGGGGGGAATACCCGTCTGGCCCACTCCCTCGACCTCGACCACGATGGCATCGCCCGGTGTCAAGGGCGCATTGACATCCTCGACGGGAACTGCCGCCGCGCTCCCCCCACGAGCCCAGCCAATAAGGCCAAGCACAAAGACCAGGCCAATGGCCGGAACTAGGCGGGCCGGCAGGAGCGACATGGCAGACGCGCTACGCGGCGATTAGTTGAGGATGAGGTCCAAGACCGTCTGGGGCTCCGTCGCCGCCAGAATCTTGGCCCGGACCGAGGCATCGTTGAGCGGGCGCGAAATCTCGGCCAGGAACTGGATGTGAGGCCCCGTGCGGGAATCCGGCGAGACGGTCATGACGAAAATACTGGAAAGCTGGCCATCAAGGGCGCCAAAGTCGACGCCATCGCGCTTGATGCCGAGGGCCGCCACCAGGCAGTCGACCGCATCGGTCTTGCCATGCGGGATGGCCACGCCATTCTGCATTCCGGTAGACATCCGGTGCTCGCGTTCGCTGACGGCCTTGAGCACCGCATCACGATCCCGGACATGTCCCGAGGCGGCCAGCAGATCAACCATCTCGGCCAGGATCTCGTCCTTGGTATTCCCCTTGAGATGGAGGCAAATCGTTTCAATAGTCAGAGGCTTCTTCATGTTCATAGGAGGGATTCCTCGTGTGTGCGCGGCAAATTATCCTCTTCCGCTTGCTGTTTTCAAGCAAGAAGTCTCTTTTTGGGAAACCCATTTCGGGAAACTTGCGCCCGTCTCTCGCCTGGCTGGCCTTTCGGCTTGCAATTTCGCGCTCCATTCGCCAACAATTCCGGCCTTGTGAGCCATAACCTGCTACAACTTCCCGTCTTCGCCCCGCCCCCGCCAGACACGTCGACCGCCACCGTCGATGCCCACTGGATGCGACTGGCCATCCGGCTCGCCCGCCGCGCCGAGGGCATGACGCGTCCCAACCCTGCCGTCGGCGCCATCGTCGTCGCCCCGGACGGCCGTTGTGTCGGCTTTGGCGACCACCTCCGCGCCGGCACGCCCCACGCCGAAGTCCATGCCCTTCGCCGCGCGGGTTCCCTGGCCTGCGGCGCCACGCTCTACGTCACCCTCGAGCCCTGCTCCACCACCAGCCGCACTCCCCCTTGCACCGAAGCCATCCTCCGCGCCGGCATTGCCCGCGTCGTCATTGGCACGCTCGATCCCAATCCGCGCCACGCCGGCCGGGCCGTCCCCATGTTGCGCGACGCCGGCCTCGTCGTGGACGTCGGCTGCGAGGAACCCGCCTGTCGCGATCTTTTGGCGCCCTTTGCCACCTCTATGACGTGTTCACGCCCCTTCTTCCGCCTCAAGCTCGGCATGTCGCTCGACGCCCGTCTCGCCGACGCCTCCGGCCACTCCCGCTGGATTACCTCCCCCTCTTCCCGCGAGGCCGTGCAGGCCCTTCGCCGCCGCTCCGATGCCATCCTCGTCGGCGCCGGCACGCTCCGCGCCGACAATCCCAGCCTCCTCCCGCGCCCTTCCCACGGCCGCCGTCCCTACCGCATTGTCTGCGCCCGCCACGCCGACCTCCCCCTCGACGCCCAGCTCTTCACGGATGCCGCCGCCGACCGCACCCTCGTCGCCGCTCCCGACGGCTGGCAGCCCGACACCGCCGAAGCCCTACGCGCGCGTGGCGTGACCGTCCTTCCCCTCCCCGCCGACGAACCCGCCTATTTCTCCGCCCTCGCCGCCCACCTCCACGCCCTTGGCCTCCTCTCCGTCCTCTGCGAAGGCGGCCCCCACCTCGCCGCCGCCCTGCTCCGGTGCCACCTCGTCGACGAACTCCATCTCTTCCTCGCGCCCCTCGTTCTCGGCGATGCCGCCCTGCCCACCTTTTCCGCCTTCTCTGCCCCTCTCGCCGACGCCCCGCGTTTCCGCCTCCTGTCCTCCGCCTCCTGCGGCCCCGACGTCCACCTTGTCTACGCCCCCGCCGCCTCGCCCCCCGCCTAGAAGAGAACACTATGTTCACTGGTCTCGTCCAAGCTCTCGCCCATCTCCATTCCCTCGCCCCGCGCACCGCCGAGGCGGCCACTCTGCGCCTACGCCTCGATGCCCCGCTCCCCGGCCGCTCCCTGGAAATCGGCGAATCCATCGCGGTCAACGGCATCTGCCTCACGCTGACCGCCGCTCCCTCCCCCCTCGACCTTTCGTTTGACATCCTCCGCGAAACGCTGGCCCGCACCGCCTTGGCCCACAAGACGCCGGGTGCCCTCCTCAATCTCGAACGCGCCCTCCGCGTCGGCGACCCGCTGGGCGGCCACCTCGTCACCGGGCACGTCGACGGCACCGCCCGCCTCCTGGCCGCCACCCCCGCCGGCCCCGACATCGCCCTCCGCCTCCGTCTTGCCCCCGACCGAGCCCCCGACATCCGCCCCTACCTCCTTCCCAAGGGCTCCATCGCCCTCGACGGCACCTCCCTCACCCTTGCCGAGGTCGACAACGACACCTTTGCCGTCCACCTCATCCCCCACACCCGCACCCAGACCGCCCTCCACGCCCTCCGTCCCGGCGACCTCCTGAACGTCGAGGCCGATCTCCTGGCCAAGGCCGCCGCCGGGGCTCTGCGCACCTCCTCGGCCGCCACTGGCGATGCGCCGCCCCCCCCCGCCATCACCTGGCAACGCCTCCACGACGCCGGCTTCTGCTGACGCCTTTCCCGCCGTCCCCCACCACCGCAAAATCCGCATAAATCCCTTTCTTTCACCGAAATCTCACAACCACCCCTCCTGAAAGGACTCGCCTCATGACTGCTCCCACCCTCCTCATCCTCGCCGCCGGCATGGGCTCCCGCTACGGGGGCCTCAAGCAGCTCGATCCCATGGGCCCCGCTGGCGAAACCGTCCTCGACTACTCCATCCATGACGCCCTCCGCGCCGGCTTCGGCCGCGTCGTGTTCGTCGTCCGCCGCGACATCCTCGAGCCCTTCAAGGCGGCCATCGGCGACCGCTGGAACGCCCGCGCCCCCGTTGCCTACGCCTTCCAGGAGCTCGACGACCTGCCCCCCGGCCACGCCGTCCCTGCCGACCGCGCCAAGCCCTGGGGCACCGCCCACGCCATCCGCGCCGCCCGCCACGAGATCGCCGGCCCCTTCGCAGCCATCAACGCCGACGACTTCTACGGCGCCGATGCCTTCCGGGTCCTCGCCGACTACCTCTCTTCCCCGGCGCTCTCCCCAGCAGCCCACTGCATGGCGGCCTTCCGCCTCGACCAGACCCTCTCGCCCAACGGCACCGTCTCCCGCGGCGTCTGCCTCACCTCCTCCGACGGCCTTCTTGCCGGCATCCACGAACGCCTCCAAGTCCTCCGCGACCCCGCAACCGGCCTCCTGCGCGACCTCGCCGACTCCTCCACGCCCCTCACCGGCGCCGAACCTGTCTCCATGAACTGCTGGGGGTTCCTGCCCTCCCTCTTCGACGAGCTGGAAGCCGCCTTTTCCGCCTTCCTGGACTCCCCTGCCGCCGCCTCGCCCAAGGCCGAATTCACCATCCCGGCCGTCATTGATGCCATGATCCGCTCCGGCCGGGGCACTGTTTCCGTCCTCCCCACCACCTCCCGCTGGTTTGGCATCACCTACCGCGACGACGCCCCCCTCGTCCGCGCCTCCATCCGCGACCTCGTCTCCTCCGGTTTCTACCCCTCCCCCCTCACCTAACCTTCCCTTCCACAATTCTGTAATTCTGTAATTCTGTGATAATTCTCCTCTCCCTCTTCCCCGCCTGCCACATCCCCTTCCTCCCCCATATCAAAACCCTGTAATTCTGTTAAAACATAATGCCCCTCCCCCCTCTTGCCCCCCTCTCCTCCCTCCTCCGCTCCTTCGGCTCCGTGGCCATTGCCTATTCCGGCGGCACGGACTCGACCTTCCTCCTCAAGGTCGCGCATGACGTCCTCGGCGAAAAATGCGTCGCCTTCATGGTCGTTTCGCCCTTCCTGCCGCGCCGCGACCTTGCCTCCGCCCGCGCCTGGTGCCAAGCGGAAGGCATTCGGCTCGTCGAACTCGCCGCCAATCCCACCACGGATCCGCAGGTCGCCGTCAATCCCCCGGACCGCTGCTACTTCTGCAAAAAAAACGACTTTTCCCTTATCCTCGAGGCCGCCCGCAAGGAATCCCTCGCCGTGGTCTGCGACGGCACCAACCTCGACGACCTCGCCGACTACCGCCCTGGGGCGCAGGCGGTAGCCGAACTCGGCGTGCGCAGCCCGCTTCGGGAATGCGGCCTTGCCAAGGCCGCCATCCGCGACCTCTCGCGCCAGCTCGGACTCCCCACCTGGAACCAGCCGGCCGCCGCCTGCCTCGCCTCCCGCATCCCCTACGGCGAAACCATCACCCCTGAAAAGCTCCGCCTCGTCGACGCCGCGGAAGATATCCTCCAGGCTGCCGGTTTTCGCCAAGTCCGCGTCCGCCTCCACGGCGGCAAGCTGGCCCGCATCGAGGTCCCTCCCGCCGACATGTCCCGCCTGCTTGCCCGGCGCGAAGACCTCCTCGCCCAACTCTCCGCCCTCGGCCTGCCCTACGTCTCGCTCGACCTCGAGGGCTACCGCATGGGCAGCCTGAACGAAGCCCTCCTCTCCCCCGCCGCCGCCGCCGAGCGAATCCTTGGCGGAGGTGCCCTCACCCCTGCCGAGGCCCTCCACCTTCTCCGCCACGCGCCGCGCCCGGACCTCTACGAGGCGGCCCACCGCGTCACCGTCGCCCTCGCCAGCCGCCACTTCGACTTCTGCGCCATCGTCAATGCCCGCTGCGGCCAATGCGCCGAGGACTGCAAATGGTGCGCCCAGAGCGCCCGCTGGCACACGGGCGTCGAAACGTTCGGCTGGATAGGCACGGAGGCCTGCGTGCAAGCGGCCCGGAAAGCTGAGGCGACAGGCGCCGAGCGCATCGGCATCGTCACCTCGGGCCGCGCCCAGACCCCGCGCCAGCTCGACGAACTCTGCGATGCCCTCCGCGAAATGAAAAAGCGCACCCGCATCCACCTCTGCGGCTCGCTCGGCCTGCTCCAGGAGGACGAGCTCCGTCGCCTCCGCGAGGCCGGACTCGAATCGCTCCACTGCAACCTTGAGACCGCCCCCTCGCACTTCCGCGACCTCTGCACCACCCACCTCCTGGCCGACAAGCTTGCCACCCTCCGCGCCGCCCGCCGCGTCGGCCTGGACATCTGCTGTGGCGGCATCATCGGCATGGGCGAGACGGACGCACAGCTCGTCGAATTCGCCTTCGCCCTCGCGGAACTCCAGCCCCGTTCGATTCCGGTGAACATCCTGCGCCCCATCCCCGGCACCCCGCTCGGCAACTCGCCCGTCCTTGCCGAAGCCCGCATTCTCGACGCCATCGCCCTCCTCCGCCTCGTCAACCCGCATGCCGCTCTCCGCTTCGCGGGAGGCCGCACCCAGCTCTCCGACGACGCCGCCCGCCGTGCCGTCTACATCGGCATCAACGCCGGCATCTCCGGCCCGATGCTCACGACGCCCGGCCCGGCCTACGACGACGACCGCGCCCTCGCCCAGGAAGCCGGCTACGAAGTCTGCCAGCACCTCCGCCCCGAATAGCATGACCCGTCTTGCCACAACCGACAATGGTTCCGATGTCCGCCGCGCCACCCTCGCCGGACTCGTCGCCAACCTCCTGCTGGCCGCCCTCAAGTTCGTTGTCGGCGCGCTCACTCGCTCCCAGGCCCTGGTCGCGGATGCCGCCCACAGTGCCTCCGACCTCGCCACCGATGTCGCCATCCTTGCCGGTTCCCATTTCTGGAATGCCCCGCCCGATGCCAACCATCCCCATGGCCATCGTCGCATCGAAACCCTGGTCTCCCTAGGCATTGGCCTGGCCGTGGTCGCCGTGGGTGTCGGCCTCGCCCTCGAGGCCTTGCGCGCCCTTTGGACTGCCCGCACCACGGCGCCCGCCGTGCCGCCGTCGCTCCCGGTCGCCCTCTGCGCCCTGGCCTCGCTCGCGGTCAAGGAGGCCCTCTTCCACTTCACCCGCCACGCCGCCCGCGTCGTCCGCAGCCCGGCCCTCGAGGCCAACGCCTGGCACCACCGCAGCGACGCCATCAGCTCCATCTCCGTCCTGCTGGCCGCTCTCCTCTCGCAATTCTTCCCGTCGTTCCCGCATTTCGACACCCTTGGCGCCCTGATCGTCTCTGTGCTTATCATCCGCTCCGGACTCGCCATCGTCCGCCCGGAACTCGGCGAAGCCGCCGACGAGGGGGCCCCGCCCGAAACCGTCCGACAGCTCCTCGGGCTCGCCAACGCCGTCCCCGGCGTCCTGAGCATCCACGACTTCCGCACCCGCCGCATCGGCTCCGACCTGCAGGTCACCCTCCACATTGTCGTCAACCCTGACCTCACCCTCCGCGAAGCCCACGACCTCTCCGAGCGCGTCGAACACGTTCTCCTCAGCGCCAACCTCCACGTCATCGACGCCCTCGTCCACGTCGACCCCTTCTCCCCCGAAAAAGCCGGCCCCCCTGCCCCCTCTCCGCATCTGCCGGAGCGCGATGGGCAAGCCACAGGGAAAAACAGGGCGCAGGACTGCCCTCGTTAGAGCAATTCCGGAATAGATGCAAACGTCCGGCAGGCATGGGGCCGACCGTCAGGCGGGCCTTACCGGGAAGGCCGCGTGCTGCAGAGGCAGGAAAGGGGACAGTCTAGAGCGGTTTGCAGAATAGCGTAGCCACAAACAGGTAGGGCCCGACCGCCGGGCGGGCCGTTTGCCAAAACCGCCCATAAACGTCCCCATCCCGTCGTCGCCCCTTGACCGCTCTTTATCCACCCTTTCCCGACCGGGCCGCCCGGCGGTCGGCCCCGAATCCCTCCTCCCCCTCCGTCCCCGCCTCCCCCTCTCCCTCCCCCCTCTCGACTGCCTTTGATTGCTCTCGACACTCATTTCACCACCCCGAATCATTAGAACGGTTTTCAAATTACTGTAGCCATTTGGCGGGCGGCTTCCGGAGGTGCGGCTTCCAGCCGCGCAATAAATTTGGGCGCGACAGAATGTCGCACCTCCGAACCTTGTGGCCACACATTTTCGCAAAATGCTCTAGCCGTTCATGCAAAACCCGTTTTGAGTCTCGAAGCGTGGTCAGGACGGGGGCGTAAGGATGTTCCCCATCAGCGGGGGGCGCATGCGGCGGCGTCAGGCAACCTGTGGAAGAGCGGGCCAGACCATGGGAAGGGGGCATGGAAAAAGGCACAAAAGAGGCGCTTGAGCCCCTTCATCAGCTTGCGGAGGTTGAAGCCGACGGCGGTCAGCAGGGCGTGGAGGGCGTCGCCTGCGGCCCTGGCAAGCCTGCAACGGCCTTCGCGTAAGTGGTCCTCCCGGACGTGTCCGATGACCGGTTCGATGGCGCTCGAAGCGCGACCAGTCGATGGCCTTGGCCCGCAGGACAAGCTCATGCTTCGGGGCCACGAGATCGGTGAGCAGGACCTCCCACAACTGGGTCTGGACCGACTTGAAGGCGGGGCTTTTCGTCATCATTTTTCGCGGGTCTCCGGCGAATATTCTTTGTCTTCGCGGGGAACCCTATCAAAACCGCTCTTCAAATTGCGAGCGAGAAACTGATATAACGCATTGTGAACGAATGTGCTATGACTTGCAAAAGAGTTGTTCATGATCAGCCAATGAATCGCATCCCTCCCGCGCTGGGGCACAGCGGGAAGGGCGCGGTTTACTACGACCGCCAGCCTGTGCCTGGACGCAACCGAAACGGCTACAGAAAAATTTAGAACAGCTCTAGCCCGACTTTCCACGTTCGAGGGTAAAATAGGGGTATTTCTTAGGATTTTGCCCATAGGTCTCCACTACATCGTCGTTTGAGAGACTTGCGCGGGCGAGATGCGGGGCGGGGGCTGCGGGGGCAGGGTCAGGCCGAGC
>JAFTAH010000013.1 GCA_017458625.1 Kiritimatiellia bacterium
GGCGAGTGGGAGCTGGTGGACCGTCTGGTTCACACGCTGAAGGGCAACTCGCTGGCGGTGGGGGATGCCGAAACCGCCGAGGTCGCGATTGCCATGCGCGAGGCGGTCAAGCTGGGGGACAAGGACCGCGCGGAGGAGTGCTTCGCCCGAATCCGGGAGCTGGCGGAGGGGCTGTGAGGGGGGGGCGGCACGGCGACCGCCCGGCAAAACGGGAACGTGAACCGCGTTAGCAGAAGCGGTTGATTGCGGCGAGGAATTCGTTGATTTTGAGGGGTTTGGAGAGGTGGCCGTCCATGCCGGCGCGGAGGGATTTTTCCTTGTCTTCTTCGAAGGCGTTGGCGGAGAAGGCGATGATTTTCAGCTTGTCGCCGTCGGGGAGCCGCCGGATGAGGGCGGTGGCGGCGTAGCCGTCCATGACGGGCATCTGGACGTCCATCAGGACGAAGTCGTAGGCGTCGACGCCCTTTTCGCGGAGGATGTCGACGGCCATCTGTCCATCCGAGGCGGTATCGACCCGCATGCCCTGCTCCGTGAGCAGGAGGAAGCCGATCTTGAGGTTGAGCTTGCTGTCGTCGACCATCAAAATCCGCTTGCCCTTCAGCAGGGAATCCGCGTCCGCCCTGCCGGGGGCGCGGGGCGCTTCCGGCGACGTTGCGGCGGCGGCGGGGCGGTCGGCGAGGCGGAATTCCAGCGAGACGGTGAACTCGCTGCCTTCGCCCTTCTTCGAGGCGACGGAGATGGTGCCGCCCATGATGTCGACGAGGTGCTTGGTGATGGACATGCCGAGTCCGGTGCCCTGGATGCCCGAAACGGTGGACGTTTCTTCGCGGGTGAACGGGTCGAAGATGGTGCGGGCGAACTCCTCGCCCATGCCGATGCCGTTGTCGAGGCAATGGAACTCGAAGAGGGCGCGGCCTTCGGCGTCGGCGGGTTTCTGGATGACGCGAAGCGAAATCTTCCCGCCCGGCGGGGTGTATTTGATGGCGTTGGAGACGAGGTTGAGGAGGACCTGGTTGAGGCGCATCTTGTCGCACCAGACGGCATCGTTGCGGACCTCCGAGAGGTCGGTGTCGAAGCGGTGCCCCTTGGCCTGGACGTCGGCCTGGACGATGTGCCCGAGCGTTTCGAGGATGTCCGCCAGCGACTCGGCCTTCTCGCGCAGGTTGATCTTGCCGGATTCGATGCGGCTCATGTCGAGGACGTCGTTGATGAGCGAGAGGAGGTGTTCGGAGGACTGGCCGATGGTGGTCAGGTACTCGCGGACGTGCTCCTTTTCGTCGAGGTGGCTGGCGGCGAGCCCGGCGAACCCGATGATGGCGTTCATGGGGGTGCGGATGTCGTGGGACATGTTGCTCAGAAACGTCGTCTTGGCGCGGTTGGCGGACTGGGCCATGCGGAGGGCGTTTTCGAGTTCGGACTGCTTGGTTTCGAGCTCCCGGCGCTGCCGTTCGATGGTTTCGTAGTTCGCCTTGAGGTGGAGGTTGGTTTTCTTGAGCTGCCGGTTGCGGATCCGGAACGCGACGGCGGCCGTGGCCAGCGCAGCCAGGACGGCGGCCAGGGCGACGGCCGCCAGGATGTGGTCCAGGAAGAAATCCAACAGCGTCAGCGTCGCAATCCGTCCCGCGTAGGAGTACGACGCCTTGGAGATGAAATCGGGGTCGAGCATCGTCAGCCCGCGGTTCATCAGGAGCATCAGGCCGACGTTCTCCTCGGCGAACGCCATGTAGAGCTGGAATTGGTCCTTGGCGCGCACGGCCTGCAGGTCGTGGTATTTGCCCGGGCGCAGCAGTCCGGCCGTCCGCGCGCCGTTGAGGAACGTTCCGTCCGACGTCCCCTCCAGCAGGCCGTCGAGGCAGCCGCGGATGTCATCGTAGAACACGATTTCGGAGTCGGGATACGAATCCTTGCTGTAGTAGTATTGCATCAAGTTGCCCCGGTTCACCCCGATGCGCTTGTTCTTGCCGTCGCCGTACTCCTCCAGGAAGGCGAGGTCGCTTGCGAGCGTCGCCACGCCCTTGCCGCCGATGATGCGGAAATCCTGCCGGACCGAGCCGCTGATGTACGCGGGGAACATCATGTCGATTTCCCCGGACTCGACCGCCCGGTAGCCTGCGGCCTGGTCGTCGTAGCAGACGAACTCCACCTGCATGCGGTCGTCCAGTTCCAGCAGCTTGAGGAGTTCCGGGACGGCCTCGACGAGCGAACCCATCGGCGCGCCGTTTTTGTCCCGCGCGGAAAACGGGAGGTAGTGGTCGAAATAGCCGATGCGGAGCGTGTCGTGGCTCTCGACCCATTCCCTCTCCGGGGTCGTCAGGTTGCGGCTCTTCACGGCGTCGGCGAAATAGCGCTCCTGGAGGCGGCTGAAGAAATACATGTCGTTGTAGAGCACCTTGTCCATCGCGGAATCGATGTCCTCGACCAGGTCGGGGCGGTTCTTGTTGACCGCCAGGTAGTAGGCCGACGAGCCGACCTTCTCCACCGCCGAGAAATGGCGCGGAGCCATCATGCTGACCTCGTAGTCGAGGTCGATCTTGCCGGCCTCCAGGTCCGCCTCCTTCACCGGGAGTTCCGTGTATTCGACAAACTCGAGGTGGACGTTTTTCTTCTCGCACCACTGTTTGAGCAGCTCGATCTGCATCGTGCCGATGGTCACGCCGACGCGCTTGCCCTCCAGCGAGGTGTAGTCGTCCGGGGCGATGTCCGTGTTCTGCTCCGTCACGTAAAGGTAGTAGTACTCGAAGCCCATCGGCTCGTCGGGGAAGAGCATCAGCTGGTCGCGCTCCTCGGTGTGGCTGACTTCATAGAAGAGGTCGCCTTCGCCCGACACGAGCTTGTTCATGGCGTCGGAGAAACTGGACGCCGGGATGTACTGCACGTCCCAGCCCGCGTAGGTCGCGATGGTCTGGATGTAGTCGTGGGCGTAGCCGGAGACCGGACGGCCCTTCTTGTCCACCGTCATCACACGGTTGAGCTCAAGGCAGGGGATGCGCACGACCTTGCGGGCGTGTTTCTCGGGGGAGGCGAGCGCCGCGGGAAGGAGGAACAACAGCGCCGCGGCGAGAATCGCAGCAGCCCGGCGGAAGCCGGCGGGGAATGCAAAGTAGGGGGGGGACGTCATGAGGAAGGTAGTTTAGCAGAGGAGCAAGGGAATGGCAAGGGGCACGCCGCCCCCCCCCGATTCTGCGTTCCGCAACTCCGCGTCTTGCCCTTCTTTCATGCGCGCGCTATACTTCGCGCCGTACGCTATTTGCTTCGAGCCCTCGCCATGTCCCAGCCTCAAGACTCCACGCCCTCCTTGCCCGCCCCCCGGGGCGCGCGCTTCTTCTCGGCCCTCGCGGCGTGGGCGCTGGCGTTCGGATGTGCCATTGGCTGGGACTCGTTCGTGATGCCGTGGACCGAATTCCTGCCCATGGCGGGTCCGCTGGGCACGGCGATCGGCCTGCTGCTGGGCGCGCTGGTCATGTCCATCGTCGCGTGGAACTTCCACGTGATGGCCAACCGCCTGCCCGGCCCCGGCAGCGTCTATTCCTACGCCTCCGCGACATTCGGCAACGACCACGGCTTCCTCTGCGGCTGGTTCCTCAGCTTCACCTACATGGCCATCGTCTGGCTGGACGCCAACGTCCTGGGCGTGGCGGCCTCCATGGCCTTCGGAGACCTCCTCCGCGTCGGCCCCCACTACGTGATCGACGGCTTCGAGATCTACCTCCCCTGCGTGGGCGTTTCCGTCGTCGCCATCGCCGCCGCCGCCGCGATCTGCTGTCGCCGCCGCGTGGCGCGCCTCACCCAGATCTTCTTCGCCCTGGCCTTCTTCGCGGGCGCCATCGCCTGTTTCCTGTCGGCCCTTCGCCAGGGTGGCGGCCTCGCCGGCGTGAAACCGCTCTTCGCCGCCGGCCCCGATGCCCTGGGGCCCCTCTCTCAGATCCTACGCATCGTGGCCCTAACCCCGTGGCTCTTCATCGGCTTCGAGACCGTCACGGTCATCTCCAACGGCCGCCACTTTCCCGTCCGGCGCTCCTTCTGGATCATGATGTCGGCGCTGGCCGCCGCCGTCATCTCCTACGCGTTCCTCACGGCCATCCCGGCCCTCGCCCCGCCCCCCGGCGCCACCAACTGGGTGACCGCCATCGCCCAGTCGGGCCCCAGCCCCGAAGTCGCCGCCTTCTCCACCGCCGGACGGACCTTCGGCGCCATCGGCAAGCCCATCGTCCTTTCGATCCTTTTCGCCGCCATCTTCACCAACCTTGTCGGCAACACCATCGCGGCCTCGCGTTTGCTCAGCGCGATGGCCGCCGACGGCTCCCTGCCCCGCTGGCTGGGCGTCACCCCCTCCACCGGCGTGCCCCGCAACGCCATCATCGGCATCGTCGTCCTCTCCGGCTTCATCATCGCCCTCGGGAGCACCGCCATCACGGTGATGGTCGACCTGGCCCTGGTCGGCGCCGCCTTCGCCTACGCCTACACCTCCGCCGCCGCCTACAAGACCGCGCGCGACACCGGCTCCCGCCTCACGTGCGTCACCGGACTCGTCGGCGTCGTCCTCTCCATCGTCATCCTCCTCCTCTACATCCTCCCCGCCTTCACCTCCCACTCCTCCCTCATTTCCACCCAGTCCTACCTCGTCATCGCCCTCTGGTGCATCGCGGGCCTCGTCTCCTTCCTCTACGTCTTCCGCCACGACCGCACCCGCCGCTTCGGACAGACCCTCTATGTCTGGATCGGCCTCCTGGCCGTCGTCTTCCTCATGGGACTGCTCTGGATCCGCGAAAGCGCCCTCGAAACCACGCAGAAAGCCTTCGACGACATCATCACCAACCACGCCAAGCTCCATCCCGAGGATTTCGCCGCCGGCGACTATTCCGCCGTCCTCCACCAGGACTGGCACGAGGTCCTCCGCGGCGAACTCGACGCCGTCAACCACACCATCCTCCGCCATAACGTGGCCCAGACCGCCCTCGCCGTCCTCGCCTTCGCCCTCATGATCCGCCTCTACTCCATCCTCCGCCGCCGCGAACGCGAGCACGAGCTCGAAAAGGCCCGCGCCAAGTCCTTCTTCTTCTCCACCGTCTCCCACGACATCCGCACCCCCCTCAACGCCATCATCGGATTCTCCGAGATGCTCAAGCTCGGATTCCGCACTGAGGCCGAGCGCCGGCAGGCCGTCGACGCCATCCTCGTCTCCTCCAAGACCCTCCTCGGACTCGTCAACGACGTGCTCGACCTCTCCAAGCTCGAATCCGGCAAGATGGAGATCACCCCCGAGCCCACCGACGTCCCCACCCTCCTCCGCGGCGTCCTCGACGCCTTCCGCGCCGCCGCCACCGACCGCGCCTTCGACCTACGCATGCACATCGGCGCCATGCCCCCCCTCCTCCTCGACCCCCAGCGAATCCGCCAGATCGCCTTCAACCTCCTCGGCAACGCCGTCAAGTTCACCCAGAAAGGCTTCGTCGAGCTCCGCGCCGCCTACGTCCCCGACGCCGGCGGCAAGACCGGACGCTTCATCCTCGAAGTCGAGGACACCGGCTACGGCATGACCCCCGAGGACCTCGCCCGCATCGGCGCCGCCTACGTCCAGCTCGGCAGCGCCCAGCGCAACCGCAACGGCGGGACCGGCCTCGGACTCGCCATCTGCCGCAATCTCGCCGCCGCCATGGGCGGAACCCTCTCCGCCGTCTCCGAACCCGGCGAAGGCTCCACCTTCACCCTCGCCCTCTCCTCCGTGCCCGTCGCCCAGGACGCCCCTGTAACCCAGCCCGCCGTCCTCCCCGAGCCCCAGCCCGAACTCCCGCCCCAGCCATCCTCAAAACCTCAGAAATCGCAAAAAAACAAGCACCGCAAGCCCAAGCCCGCCATCCCCCGCATCCTCCTCGTCGACGACTCCAAGCTGAACCTCATGGTCCTCAAGGCCCTCATCAGGCGCCTCGGCACCTACGACATCGTCTTCGCAGAGGACGGCCAGGAAGCCCTCGACATCCTCACCAAGCCCTCCGCCGTCCCCTTCGACCTCGTACTCACCGACATGTGGATGCCCAACCTCGACGGCGAAGGACTCGTCCGCGCCATCCGCGCCAATCCCCGCATCGCCACCCTCCGCGTCGTCATCATCACCGCCGACGTCGAACTCCAGGCCAAGGCCGCCGACCTCGGCTTCGACGGCATCCTCCTCAAGCCCATCACCCCCGACCTCCTCCGCCCCCTCCTCCCCTCCGTTTGACCGTTTGGCAGTTAGAGCGGTTTGCAAAATAATGTGGCCGTATTGGCGTTGCGGGGGCCGACTGCCGGGCGGCCCGTAAGGACAATCCGCAGAACGGCCCGCCCGGCGGTCGGGCCCTACCATGGATAAGGATACACTTTTTCGTAAAACGCTCTAGAAATCTAGGAATCTATCGGGAACCTCACAGCCCTGCGGCAATCTCGCGCAACCGTGCGATGCAGGCCTCAGCCTTGGCGGCGTCGCTGCTCTTTGCCGCGCCGCGCAATTCGATGGCGACCTCGGCCATCTCGGTGTCGCCCACCCACAGCGAGTTGCCCTTCACCGTGTGCGCCAGGCGGTCGAGCCCCTCCCAGTCGGACTGCGCCAGCGACTGCGACATCTCGGAGAGCTTCTCCCTCATCGCCGAGCAATACTCGCCGTAGATCTCCTCCACGACCCCGTCATCTCCCGGAAACTGCTTCTCAAGATACTCCCTGCAACACGATTTCATCGATGGAACCTCTCTGCTCTTTTCATACGCCAGCGCAACGATCCAATCGGACTTTTCTCGACGTGCCCCGTCTTCTACCTTATTCCCAGCCCCTTTTCAACCCCATTTCCCGCCTCGAAACACGTTTCCATACAATGGAAACCTGTTTCCAGCGCTATCAAAACACGCTTCCATTGAATGGAAACCTGTTTCCGCTCCAAACGAGGTCTGTCCCTCTTCCGGCCTCTCCGTCTGTCCTGCTTGTCTTGCACGTCCTGCCCACCAGGGGTGTGGGCAAAAAGTGTAAGGGTCTCAATGGAGGACGGGCAAAGAATGGCCTTGTTTGTTGAGAAACAGCCGAAAATTGCATGCCTAGATAAAAATAGACATATCATTTGGCCTTTCGCGGGCGAGGGACACGACTGGGGGCGCGGGCGGCCCGCCCGCGAAAATCCAAAGGATGGCGGCAGAACGGTCCACCAAGGGGGCGCTCCCATGGAACA
>JAFTAH010000083.1 GCA_017458625.1 Kiritimatiellia bacterium
GAATCCCGGTGACAATCAAAAAGTTCGTCCAAACCGGGTAAGGCGGCCATGATGGTTCATCCCCGACAAAGTGGACCCCATATCCCTCCCACTCGTTCGTCGTCGTCACCACCCACCACACGTTTGAGGCCGACGCGCTTGCACCTGCGGCGTATTCCATTCCGTCGTCGATGCCGTCGCAGTCCGTGTCGGGCAGGTCCGGGTCGCTATGGCTGATGAGCCATTCCTCGCCGTCCGTCAGGCCGTCGCCGTCGGAATCCGCAAGTTGCGCCGCCGTGTAGAAGCGCACCTTGTCGTAGTCTTCCAGGATGTTCGTGTCGGTGAAGCTCCCCCCTCCATTCGTCACCGTCAGCACGCCCGACAGGGCCCAGGTATCCGGCGTTCCGCGGAACCGTTCTCCTTCCACGTTGCGCCAATGGGTGAAATCATTGGTGACCACCTGGTTCTCGTCGTTTGTGAACACCACCGTCTCGACCCATGACGTGGTGTGCATCGCGCGGCAGAACACCTGCACGTCGCCGTCCGTCTCCCAGGCGAAGTCCAAGCGGTAATCCCCGTTTGTGTCCACGCTGATGTCCGTAAAGTGCAACCCGTTCATGATGGGGCCGTTCGTCCCACGCATTCCGGGGAACACAGGGCGAAACGACTCGGCTTGCCGACGCTCGATTTCATCCCTCGCTGCATCCCATAGCGCCCAATCCGATTCGTCCATCAACGCGCCGGTCAGCGTCACGGCCTCCGATTCGTCCTTGGCGAAGTCCGTTTGCCCGTACCAAAGAACCGCCCCGTCGGCATCGCGGATGATGGTCGCGCTCCCCGTTCGCTCGACGGAGAACGGCACCAGCCACGTCGCGAGGTCTCGCTCCGCCGGGGCGGCGTCCCATGAATGACCAAACTCATCCCACGCGGCAGGCCACGTTCCGACATCCTGTACAAGCGGCCCCTCCCCCGGAGTCATGCGACGGAACTGGTTGCGCAGGATTTCAGCCCGTTCCGCCAAGTCCACTTCGCCCAGAACAACGGTATCGGCGGTTTCTTCCGAGGCCTCGTTGTCGGCATCTCCCGTGGCAAACGCAGCGACGACGCACGCAAGCAGGGCAATTCCCAAACCCAACGGCAATAAACGTCTTTTCATGGTTTGATTCCGGTTCAAGGCATCCCGGTACACGCCCGATTGTCCATATTCCCACTGCCCTGTCAACCGGAAAAGGACTCCTTATCCACTTGCGCCTTTTCTCCCCCCTTGCTACTCTTCCCTCGCAAATGGGAAAGGACATTCCTCCACCGCCCACAACAAAAAAAGATCCACCATGAAAAAACTCCCCGCCACCCTCCTCGCCGCCGCCCTTGCCGCGACCCTCGCCGCCGCCGCCCCCATCCGCCCCGGCACCCCCTACGCCCTCGAAGAAATCCGCGGCCAGGCCACCCTCGAACGCACCCTGGACCGCCTCGGCATCGAACTCGAAATCAGGCAACACCCCGAAGAAGCCCCCGTCCTCGCCTTCCTCCGCGAGCGCAATGTCTCCGACACCTCCCTCCAATTCGACCCCTTCGCCTCCGCTTCGCCCGTCCACTTCCTCTCCCTCTCCCCGCCCGACCGCCAAGCCTTCCTCGACCTCCTTGCCGCCGAATCCTGGTCCAACGAACCCGACACCCCCGAAGGCTTCCAAGTCTTCGTCCCCCCCACCGCCCCCTTCCGCTACTACATCGCCTCCGCCGACCGCAAAACCGCCTTCTCCAAAGACCCCGACGCCCTCCGCGCCGCCCTCGACCTCTACCCCTCCATCCCCGCCCTCCTCCCCGCCGAA
>JAFTAH010000084.1 GCA_017458625.1 Kiritimatiellia bacterium
AGCGCCGAGGAAACCGCGAACTGCGCCGTCACCCTCTGCCACATGGTGGACAAGATGCTCACCACCACCCTCGCCAAAAAGGAGCGCGACTTCGCCGAAAACGGCGGCATCCGCGAGCGCATGGCCGCCGCCCGCCTCGGCTGCCGCCGCGCCCAGAACGAAGAAATCGCCGCCCTGCGCGCACGCCTCGCCGCCCTCGAAGCCGAAAACGCCGCCCTCCGCGCACGCCTGGCGGAAGCCCCCGCCCTATCCTAGAATTCAGGACGCGGCACCGGCCGGGCGGATGCGGGCCCGCCCGTGAATTCCATGAGGGCGCTGGTTTCGCCGGCGCGGGCGAGGACGACGGTTTGGACGGCGCCGTCGGCGGAGGCGTACACCGTGGGCTCCAGGACGTCGCCGAGGCGGGCCGGAACGCGGTATTCGACGCGCAGGCCGCGCACCTCGAACCCTTCGGGCAGCAGCTCCAGGCCCATGCGGACGTAGTTGGCGTTGTTCGCGTGGCGGTTGTAGTCGATGTCGGCGCGCATCACGCGGAAGGGGGCCACCGCGGCGCCGCCCGCCGCCGGGACGCGGATGTGCCGGTCGCGGTAGTCCATCTCCAGCCGCTCCTCCAGCCGCATCGCCGCGACGGTCGCGCCGTCCACGGCCTGGAGGCGCCCGGTGGCGCGGTCCACGAAGGCCCCCATGCTCCACGTGCGGTAGCAGGGCGCCCCGTCGGCACCGTAGAGGAAGGTGTTGCGGAAACCGAACTTGGGCTTCATGCCGTACACCGACGTCGCCACCCGCAGCCGCTCCTTGCAGCGGGGCACCCGCACCACCTCGACCTGCCGGAACACCAGCAGCTGCGCCATGCCGCGTTCCCCGAAGCAGCGCTGGACGGCGGGTTCGCTGTCGATCCACATTTCGGAACAGTCCTGCATCATCTGCAGGGCGGAACAGAGTTTCAGGCGCCCGTTGGCGTCGCAGTTGCTGATGGTGGCGAGGAAATCGAGGCTGTACATGGTGCTCCAAGGTTCGGGTCCGCTTCCCGGAAAGGGGGAAGCCTGTCTGTCGAACATGCCACGTCAAGCGGCGTTTGGCGAGATTTTTCGCCATTTCGCCTGGACGCCTGGACGCGTCGTCTTCCCGAACCGCACCGGATGGCCCGGAACGTCCGGAGGCCCCGCCCCCCCCGCCGCCGGATGCCGGTTGGCGGATGTCGCCACGGCGGCATGCAGGGCCGCACGCCCTCCCGCAACGCCGTTTCCGTCGCCGGGACGGGGGCAGAAGCGGACGGGGGGCCCCCCAGAGCGCAAAAAGAGAATGCCTTACGCCGGGTCGCGGATGCGGGCGAGGAGGGCGCTGGCGGCAGGGGTGAGGGGGACGCCCTGTTTCCAGGCGAGGTAGACGTCGCTTTCGAGGGCGGGCCGGAAGGGGCGGAAGACCAGTCCGCGGGCGAAGACGGCGGGCAGGACGCCGTCGATGCAGACGGCCGCGCCGAGTCCGGCGGCGACGAGGGACAGGGCGTTGTAGGCGAGGTTGTAGGTGGCGGCGACGTTCAGGGTGGAGGCGTCGCGGCCCAGCCAGCCGGAGAGGAACTCGGAAACGAACATCTGCCGCGAAAGCACGAGGGGGAGTCCCTCCAGGTGGCGCGGGGCGACGGCGCGGCGCGCGGCGAGGGGCGAATCGGCGCGGAGGTAGAGGCCCCAGCGGTGGACGTGCGGGAGGACGAGGTAGTCGTAGCCGGGGAGGCGCCCCGGGCCGACGAACAGGGCGAGGTCGAGGACGCCCGCGCGGACGGCTTCGTCGATCTGCTCGCCGTTGCCGGAGGTGACGGAGATCCTGAGGTGCGGGTTTTCGGCGCGCAGGGCGGCGGCGGCCCGCGCGACGGCGGCGAATGCCGGGGTTTCGCCCGCGCCGATGGCGAGGGTTCCGGAGAGTCCGGCGGACGCGGCGGCGCGGAGGTCGTCGCGGGTGCGGTCGGCGAGGGCCACGATGTCGTCGGCGCGGCGCAGGAGCATGATCCCGCGCTCGGTGGGCTCGACGCCCCGGGCGCGGCGGACGAGGAGCGGCCCGCCGAGTTCTTCTTCGAGCTCGCGCAGCTGCATCGAGAGCGCGGGCTGCGAAACGTGGAGGGCGGCGGCGGCGCGGGTGACGTTTCCCGCCCGCACGACGGCGGCAAAGTTGCGGAGGGTGCGGATTTCCATGGCGGGAGGAATGGTAGCCGAAGCACAGGCATAAGCAAATCAAATCGTTACGCATTGACCATGCGTGGATTCGATGGATATGGGGAAGGAGGGAAAACTCACGCGGAGTTGCGGAGCCGCGGAGGGGAAGGCAGCGACATTGAAAACGTGGGAACCGCTTCGCGGACATTGAAAAGCGGGAGAAATGCCGGGGGCATGGGCGTGGCCGCATGTTTCAGCTGCAAAGGACGCAGAGGGCGCAAAGGAAGGACGGTGGAGAGCGGGCGCGCTGGGGGCGCGGACGGCTCGCCCGCGAGGGCGGGAGGAGAGCGGAAGGAAAACGCTTTGGAAATTTGCAGAATTTTCGCTTGAACGGGGGCGGGCGGACGGGCAGAATGAGGGGCGACGTCCAGATGTCTCCGGCAAGACGGGGAGAGATGGACGGCAAGACATTTTGGATTTGCATCTTGCAATAGTTGACTACTCCGAAACCTGAGAAATTTCATGTAGGACACACTGCGCAGGAGGCGCACCAATCGGTGCGCTTCTGCCGTGGTCTTACAGCGCTTCTCAGGGCCTCGGAGTGGCATGGTCGGAAGCGCGCTTTTTGTTGCTCCAGAGGGCGCGGAGGAGAACACAGGGCCAAGGGAAAAGGCGATGAAAAACGGACAGGCGAAGTGGCGGGCATGGGCGGCGGCGGCAGGGATGTCGGTGCTGGCGGGGGGGGCTTGGGGAGTGGAGTTGCCTTGGGTGTGGGAGGGGGAGATGGAGTTCGGAGGGGACAGAACGGAATGGGTGGTGGATTTGGAGGGGGCGCCGGAACGGGTGGAGGTTCGGTTGGCGGGCGGGGGCGGGGCGTTCGCGGTGAACGAGGCGTCGTGGGACGGTGCGTGGAACGGGACGCCGTTGGGGCGCTGGGAGTCGGGGACGGGGGATTGGACGGAAACCAGGCTCGCCCCGGATGCGGTGACGCGGCATCTGCGGTTCCGTGCCGAAGGCGGGACATGGGTGTTGACCGGGGTGCGGGTGGATGGCGGGGACGGGGAGGTGCGGGTGGTGTTCGACCGGGAGGACGGGTTTGCCGTGGAGGAGGGGGCCGAAGAGGCGGAAATCCGCGCCCAGGTGGTGAATGGGGGCGGTGGATGGTTCGGGGAGGATGCGTGGGAGTGCGACGAAGGGGCGGGACGGGGCGACGGTGCGGTGTTTTGGGTGGACACGGGAGCGGTTGGATGGCATTGGGCGAGGGTGCGGGCGGGGTGCGACGGGAACGGGGAGGAGGTTTCCGGGGCGATTCGGTGGCGGGTGGGCGAGGCGGCGGGCGGACCGCCCGCGCTCCCGGAGGCGGGGAAAACCGCCGGCGGGGCGTCCGCGATTCCGGCGGCGTCGGCCGGGGAGCGGTCCGTGTCGCCGCGGGCGACGGTGGAGGACTATTACGATGCCTGTTACGGGGCGGACGGGCGGCTGTTCTCCGGGGCGGAGCTGAAAGCGGCGTTGTGCGCCATCGTGAACGCGGGGACGAAGACGAACGGATACGGGAGTCTGGACGCCATGTTGCGGGTGACGGACGCATGTCCGACGAACGAGGCGATGGTGCAGTGCATTTATTTGCAGCGCGGCATCACGAACTTCAACAAGGAACACCTCTGGGCGCAGTCGCACGGCATCGACGGGAAGTCCCCGGCCTACAGCGACCTGCACCACCTGCGGGCGAGCGACAGCGCGATGAACGCGGCGCGCGGCAATCTGGATTTCGACGACTGCCGGGGGCTTTCGGGGGCGAAGGAGAAGAACGGAAACTGGTACACGACGAGCGCGTGGGAGCCGCCGGATTCGGCGAAAGGGGACGTGGCGCGGGCGCTGTTTTACGTGGACGTCCGCTACGAGCCGGGGTCCACGCCGGTGGGCGACCTGGAGCTGGTGGAGGCCGTCGGCACGGGGACGGAAAGCAACGTTCTCGGCCGCCTTTCGACGCTTCTGGAGTGGAACGAGCTGGACCCGCCGGACGAGTTCGAGACGCGGAGGAACGAGCTGATCGCCGGGACGTACCAAGGGAACCGCAATCCGTTCGTGGACCATCCGGAGTGGGCTCGCGCGGTGTTCGACCCGGAGCACTGGGAGGGCGGCGGGAAGGCGGCGACAGTGGAGGTTTCGGGGCTGGAGGCGCGGCAGCGCTATCCGTGGAACGCGCTCGTGGACATCGACTACACGGTGGCGTGCGACCCGGAGGGGACACTGGCGGAGGTGTCGGTGCGGGGCGTGGACGGGGAGACCGGGGAGACGGTGGAGATGCGGTCGCTGGAAGGCGACGGCGCGGCGGGGCCGGTGGGGGCCGGGACGCACCGGCTGACATGGGACCTGGGGACGGACGCGCCGGAGTTGGCCAGCGATGCGTTCGCGGTGCGGATGCTGGTGGCGCCGGCCACGCCGCAGTACCTGGTGGTGGATTTGTCGGGCGGGCCGGAGGCGGAGTCGTGGCCGGTGTGGACGCTCGAAGGCGCGCCGGCGGAGGGCTGGGGCGGCGAACACAAGACGGACAAGCTGGTGTTGCGGCGGGTGGAGGCGGGGACGTTCTCGATGGGGAGCCCCGTCGGCGAACTGGGGCGCGCGCCGGACGAGACGCGCCACGAGGTCGCCCTGACGGAAGGGTTCTGGATGGGTGTCTTCGAGACAACCCAGCGGCAATGGGAGTTGGCGACGGGCGGGAAGCCGTCGGCGTGGACGGGGGCGTCGCATCCGGTGGAACGCATCACGCACGGGGAGGCGGAGGCGTTTCTGGAGACGCTGGCGGCGAAGACGGGTCTGGCGTTCGGGCTGCCGACGGAGGCGCAGTGGGAATACGCTTGCCGGGCGGGGACCACGAACGCCCTCCACAGCGGGCGCGATTTGACCGGAACGACGACGTGTCCGCGGCTCGCGCGGCTGGGCCGCTACGCGGGCAACACCAACGACGCGGCCGGGGATGGTGCCGTGCGCCACGCGGCGGCCGGGAGCTACCGGCCCAACGCCTGGGGCCTCCACGACATGCACGGGAACGTGGAGGAGTGGTGCCGCGACTGGTACGGGGCTTACGGGAGCGCCCCCGCCACCGACCCGGCGGGCGCGGCGTTCGGCTCCCAGCGCGTCGCCCGCGGCGGCGGCTGGAAAAGCGCCGCCCAGGCCTGCCGTTCGGGCGGACGCCGGATCCGGTATGCCCCGGACACCCGCGGCGACGCGCTGGGCGTGCGGGCGGCGTGTACGGCGGGAGGGGAAGAGTCGGGGGCGCGGGCGCAACGGATCGTCTTCGAGGCCATCGGCCCGCAGACGGCGACGAGCCGGGTGGCGCTCGCGGCGGTGGCCAGTTCGTGGAAGCCGGTGGCGTTCGAGGTGGCGTCGGGACCGGCGGAAATGGACGGGGAAACGCTGGTCTGCCGTGCCGGCGGCACGGTGGTGGTGGCGGCCATCCAGTCCGGCGGCGGCGGTTGGATGGCGGCACGGGCTGAACAGACGGTGGAGGTGGCGCGCGCACCGCAGGAGCTGTGGTTCGAGCCCATCGGGACGCAGACGGCCACGAGCCGCGTGGAGCTCGCGGCGACGGCGACGGGCGGCGGGCCAGTGGCGTTTTCCGTCGTGTCGGGGCCGGGTATCGTCGAGGGAAACATACTCACTTTCACCGGCGCGGGCCGCGTGGAGCTGCTCGCGACGCAGGCCGGGGACGGAACATGGCTCCCGGCGGAGGCGTTGCAGACGCTGGAGGTGACGGAGAACGCGGTGGACGCGCTGTACTTGGTGGTGGACATGTCGGGCGGCGCGGCGGCGGAATCCTGGCCGGTGGAGCGCCTTTCCGCCGCGCCGCAGGGCGGTTGGATGGACGAACACAAGCGGAGCAAACTGGTTTTGCGCCGGATCGAGGCCGGGACGTATGTCATGGGTGCCCCCGAAGGCGAGCCGGGGAGTACCGCTTTGTACGAACGACAGCGGACTGTGGTGCTGACGGACCCCCACTACATAGGAGTTTTCGAAGTGACCCAAGAGCAGTGGGAACTGGCGACGGGCGGCAACCCGTCCGAATACGCCGGTCCGGCCCGCCCGGTGGAGCGCGTCAGCTACGACGACATCCGCGGCGCGTCCGCCGGGACGAACTGGCCGGCAAGCGCGGAAGTGGACGCGGAAAGTTTCATGGGGGTGCTGCGGGCGAAGACGAGTCTGGCGTTCGACTTGCCCACGGAGGCGCAGTGGGAACACGCCTGCCGCGCGGGGACGACCACCGGCTTCAACAGCGGCAAGGAGGCGACGGGGACCATCGGGGCCGATCCGGCCATGGCGGAACTGGGCCGTTACGACTGCAACAGCGGGTTCGGGGGGTACGCCCAGTATCCATGCGACGGCGTGGGGGGGACCACCTATGCCCACACGACGGTCGGCAGCTACCTGCCCAACGCCTGGAGCCTGTACGACATGCACGGCAACGTTGGCGAATGGTGTCTGGATTGGCGCGAAGGCATCCGCGGAACCGCGACCGTGACGAATCCCGCGGGACCGCGGGAGAGTCCGTACGGCCAGCGACTGGTGCGCGGAGGGAACTGGACGGTTGCCGCGTCCAAATGCCGCAGTGCCAGCTCTGGAATAGGCGTGCCTTCGCTGGCCAGCAACGGCGTCGGATTCCGTCTGTCCTGCGCGGCGGGCGGGTGCCTCCTCTTTCCCAAAATCGGCCCCCGCCAATGCGACGAACGGGTGCCACTGTTTGCCGTTGTCGGCGCGAATGACGGCGAGGCGGCTTTTGCCGTCGAATCCGGTCCCGGCGCCATCGAGGACGGTGTCCTCTCCTTCACCGGCCCCGGCGAAGTGGTGGTGTCGGCGCGCCTGCCCGCAGCCGGGGAACTGGCCGCCCAGTGCGCCATGCAGACGGTAAGCGTGTCCAAGGCAACGGCCACTGTGACCGTGAATGGCCGGATTGCCGTGTTTGACGGCACGCCCAAAAGCGTGAGGGTCGAAACGGAACCTCCGGGGCTCCCTGTGTCCGTGAGCTACGACGGAGCGGATGGACAACCGTCGGCCGTCGGCCTGCACGCGGTTTCCGTGGCGGTTGTGGATGCGCGTTACCAAGGGGTGGCGCAGTGCCCAATGGCCATCGTCGAAGAAAACTCCTATCTGGCCGTGGACCTAGATGGAGGGACGGCCCCCGGGGGGGGAGGATGGGAGTATTTTTCCACGGTGCCGGAAGGAGGCTGGACGGACGAGTACAAGACCGACAAAATCCTAATGCGTTTGATTTCGCCGGGAACGTTTTTCATGGGCAGTCCGACCAATGAATGGGCGAGGAGGCAGGAGGAAACCCAACACACTGTCACGTTGACCCGGCACTTTTTCATGGGAGTGTTCGAAGTGACCTATAAACAGTGGGAGTGGGTGACGGGGGACGGGATTCCCTGGGCCACGGAGGGAAATCAACCCAGAAAAGATGTTTCCTATACCGCCCTTCGCGGCCGCAATGGAGGTCTGGCTTGGCCGTCACGGAACGTCGTGGACGATGGAAGCTTCCTCGCGCGGCTTCGCGCGAAGACGGGACTTGCGTTCGATTTGCCGACAGAGGCCCAGTGGGAGTATGCCTGTCGGGCCGGGACGACGGGCCTTTACAACAACGGGCAGAGTGCGACCAATTGGCAGGAGGCCCGTCTCATCTTGGCGGAATTGGGCCGATTCAGTTCCAACAGCAGCGACGGCGCGGGCGGCCACAACCAGTCCCCGACAACCGTGGGATGTTACCGTCCCAACGCCTGGGGACTCTACGACATGCATGGCAATGTGTTCGAATGGTGCCTGGATGTTTTCGAGGCATTCGATGAAACACCCAAAACAGATCCCGTCGGTCCTTTTCCTGAAAGTTCCAGATCCTACCGGGTCGGACGCGGAGGTTCGTGGCGTGAGGGTGAACGCGACTGCAGATGCGCCACACGTCAGGGGCAGGATCCCGCAATGACATATTGGAGCACCAGTGTACTGGGGTTTCGTCTGGCGTTGCCGCTGGCGGATGAGAATGAAGAAAACGGAGGTCCATGATGACGGCAAAAAGGGCAAACGCGAGACATGTGCTCGAGGTGTTGGCGGTGGTTAAGCTTTTTACCGTTTCGTCACTCGGCGCGGGGTGGACCGGGGAGACGGCGGCGTTCCGGGTGGACGGGCGGGCGGGGAACGGGGCGGCGCTGGATGCGAAGGCGGCGGAGTGGGCGGTCTGGGACGCGGCGTGGACGGAGGGAACGGCGCAGGTGGAGGCGACGCTGGAGCGGCCGGACGGCACGGTGGAGACGCTGGGCGGCGGGGAAGGCGGCGGGGCGCGGGGGAGCGCGGAGTGGATGCCGGGGGAGGACGAATGGGGAACGTTCACCTTGCGGCTGGCATCCTGGGATGCGGACGGGGTACCGCTGGGGGAATTGTTGGCCCTGAGGGTGCGGCCGATGCCGGCGGAACGCGCCTATGCGGAGTGGGTGGCGGCGCGGGGCGGGACGGTGGAGTCTTTGCCGATGGAAGAGGACACGGACGGGGACGGGGCGAACAACTGGGATGAATACGTGGCGGACACGGACCCGCTGGACGAGGGAGAGGTGTTTGAGTCGCGGGTGGAGGTGGCGGAAGACGGGAAGGTGCGCGTGGTGCCGTCGGTGGTGAGCACGGGGCGGGTGTACGGGGTGAAAATGTGGCAGGATTTGACGGAAGAGCCGGAATTCCGGGACTTGGGGTACGGCCATGAAGGGATTGGCGTTGATATGAACGGAGACGGCGAAACGATGGGATTCGGAACCATGAGCGTGTCTGTCCCATAGCGGTGCTTTGGGTATTTCAAAATATCCTTCTCTTTTCAGAAGTCTTTCTCCGCTCCTCCCCTCCTCCATTTTCTCCGCGGTGAAAAACTCACTTCGTTTCTCCGCGTGCTTTTCCATGTTCCAACGGGAACAAAAGTGGGTTCCATGGCGTGGAAGTTTTTCGGAAAGTGGGTTCCATACTATGGAAAAATGGCACAATTCGGGTTCCATGGCGTGGAAAATCGGCGAATTCGACTTCCATGGCGTGGAACTTTTTGCGGCGCAAGGGAAAGCGACGACTCCCCCCTGTGTGTGTGTGTGGCGGGTCGTTCTGAGTCAGGCGAGGGCGGAGAGGAGGGTGCGGAGGGCGGCGATGGGACGGTCGAAGGGGATGTCGGCGGCGTAGGGGTAGCGGCGGCGGTAGCGGGCCCATTCGTCGAGCAGGGCGGGGCTGCGGGCGAGTTCTTCGAGGCGGGAGAGGAGGTCTCCGAGACGGTCGCGGGAGCCACGGTGGGCGACGGTGGCGCGGAAGGCTTCGGCGAAGCGTTGCGGCGAGAAGGGAAGATTTTCCGCGACCATGAGCACGTCGTAGTAGTCGCGGGGACGGGTTCCGAGTTCGCCGAGGGCGAAGATGGCTTCGACCTTTTCGGCGAGGAGGACTTCCACGGGGTAGCCCCAGACGCGGTAGGCGCGGGCGGGGTCGAATTGGCTCGCCAGGGCGTGTTCGACGGGACCACCCGCGATGGCGTCGCCGGTGGAAACGTCGAGGGAGATTTGGCCGGAGAGGGTCAGGAAGCGGCAGGAAAGTTTCACGCGGAAGCCGCCGTATTGGTCGTCCTTGCGGATAGGGGCGAGCGAGGAAAAGGCGAAGGTGACGCCGTCGCCGCAGTCGATGGCGCAGATGGAGCGGACGAGGGTTTCGACGGTGTCGGGAGAGAGGGGGAGGCCGCGGAGCGTGGCATCGAGGTCCATGGTGGTGCGCCGGGCGATGCCCAGCAGGCCCATGAGGAGGATTCCGCCCTTGAAAACGAAACGGGCGCGGACGTCCGTGGCGCAGAGGCGGTCGAGGAAACGCTCCAGGAAGAAGTCTTGCAGGAGGAGCTGGGCGGGGACGCCGGTGCGGGCGGCGACATTGCGGAGTTGCGCCTTGAAACGCATGGATTCGGGATTCACAGCAGGGCCTCCACGCGGGATTTCACGAGGTCGGCGACGCCCAGGGCGGCGGCATGGCGGGCCAGGCGCGCGGGGTCGCGGTCCGGCGAGGCGGCCCAGTTGCGGAGGGCGGCGACGACGAGTTCGGAGTCGAGGCGGCGGCGGGCGCGGAGGATGTCGCAGAGGGCGCGTTCGGGGTCGTGGCAGGGCACTTCGTTGCCAAAGGGGGTCGGGCGGCGGCAGAGACCGATTCCGAGACGGTCGGGCGCGGAATAGAAGCACTGGCAGACGGCGCGGACGGAGGCGGGAGGTTCGTGGCCGTGGGGTGCGGTGACGGTCCAGCGGTCGGGGGCGCTTTCCGCAAGACCCCAAAGGAACAGCGCCGTGCCGTGCGAGGCCACGAGGTGCGGATGGCGCGAAAGCAACAGGAACAGCGTGTCGGTCAACTCGCCGGGTTGGCGGTAGACGCCGTGGGAGGCGCGTTCGAGCAGACCTTGCTTGACCCAGCGGCCCACCGCCGTCCGGGAATAGCCTAGCGCGGCGATTTGACGCATGGTCAAAAGGCCGTTGTGCGCGTCAAGCGCGATTGAAATGGAAGATGGAAGGTTCATAGGTGTTGCTTTTCGACAGGCAATATTGAATATTCCTGTCCGAATGTCAAGTCTTTGCGCGCGAAAAACGAAACATCTTTGCCTCGCGGGATGACGCTGGCAAAATGCCGGCAGGCTATTCGGAGCGCCGAAACCAGGCGCTTGCCGCTGCGTTCGCCTACATGAACCTGATCGAGAACTTGGGAAGCGGAATGAAGCGAGTTGTCGGGGAATTGAAGGCCGCCGGCCTCCGGGTGCCGGAATTCGTCGAATGGCCCAATGTCTTGCGGGTCAACGTGTTTCGAAAGGTCGTGGATGGGCCGGGAAAGGGCTACCCGTAAAAAGGCCGACCGGCCCAAAAAGCGGCCCTTGAAAAAGGTCTTGCTGGCGGTCATCCGGGCGTGTCCCGGAGTGACGCACCCGCAGTTGATGAAGCTTTCCAAGAAGGGCCGGACGGTGGTGACGGCAGTGCTCGCCGTGTTGCGGAACGAGGAAAAACGAGTATCGCGGGAGCAAGAGGGTCGGCGGGTATCATGCGATGGACACGAATCTAAGTGAAAAGACAGGAGAGTAGTCGGGGGGACGTAGAGGCATAAGCAAATCAAATCGGAAGGCATAAAAAATCGGTATTTGTGATTGTTTCGGGTCCGGGATAGGATAGGCGGCGAAAGGTGGAGGGCGGACAAGGGGTCCGCCGGAAGCCGGAAAACACGCCAACAACGGGAGTCACCG
>JAFTAH010000085.1 GCA_017458625.1 Kiritimatiellia bacterium
CCGTCCACCCTGCACCCGCCCCCGCAAAACCCGCCCAGGAACACCCCATCCGCTTCTCCGACATCATCGACTGACGAATCCCGCAGGCCACGCCATGTATATCAAATACTGGAATCTCGTTTCTTCCCCGTTCCTCAACGTCGACAACCCGCAATACCTCTATCCCTCCGAGCAGCTCATCGAAGGCATCGCGCGCCTCTACTACCTCATCGACCAGGAGCGCATCGCCGGCATGCTCACCGGCGGCTACGGCGTCGGCAAGACCTTCCTTCTCTCCTGCCTCATCAAGCGCACCGAAAAGCGCAAGCTCCCCCTGATCCGCGTCGATGCCGTCCCCCACGGCGCCCTCCCCCTCGCGCGCCTCATCCTCGCCGAACTCGGCATCGCCACCCCCACCCCCGTCACCACCCTCGCCGACGCCCTCATGGCCCTCCAGCAGCACGTCATGTCCAACGCCCGCGGCCTCGAACGCCACATCCTCCTCATCGACGAAGCCCACTACCTCGCCGACGACGAAGGCCTCTACCTCCTCCACTTCCTCTGCAACCTGCGCCTCCACACCTCCCAAGGCGACAAACCCCTCTTCACCCTCATCCTCGCCGGCATCCCCGACCTCGCCAAGGCCGTCCAATCCTACGAATCCCTCTACCGCCGCATCCAGCTTGCCTGGAACCTCTCCCCCCTCACCGAAGCCCAGACCACCGAATACATCCAGCACCACATGCGCGAATCCGGCGGCGACATCTGGTCCTTCTCCATCGAAGCCCTGCACGCCATCCACCGCTACTCCGGCGGCGTCCCCCGCTCCATCAACAACCTCTGCGACACCGCCCTCATGCTCGGCTACGCCGCGCGCGTCTCCGCCATCACCCCCGAAATCATCGACCAGGCCGCCCGAGACACCGGACTCCTCCCCACCCGCGACACCGCTTCCCCCGCCTCCGAACCCTCCCCCCTCATCCCGACCCCGAAAAGCCCGCTCTAACCCCCTTCCCCCCATCAATCCATCGGTTCACCCATGATTTCCCTCGACACCACGACCATCGCCATCATCCTGGCGGCCTTCTTCCTCCTCGCCGCAGTAATCAACTCCTTCGTCAACCGCTCCCGCCGCCGCAAAATCGAAAACCAGCGCGCGGCCCAGACCGGCGGCGGCACCGAAGAAGCCCCCATCCACCTTACCACCCCCTTCAACGAAGGCCAGGCCCCCGACACCTTCTCCCCCACTCCCGCCGCCGACGAATCCCCGAAGTCCCATGAAGACGAATATATCTGGGACTGACCCCGTCCCTCCTTCCGTCTCCTTCCGGCCGGGCGGTCGCCGTGCCGCCCTCCCCCGCTTCTCTCTCAGCACCCTCCTCCTCCTCTTTTCACTTTTCACTTTTCACTCTCCTCCCCCGCCGCCGAAACCCTCCCCTACCACTTCCAAACCGCCACCACCCCCGACCGTGTCCTCCTCGACCTCCCTCTCACTTCCCCCTCCTCCGCCTCTCCCGCCGCCCTCGTCCTCGACGCCACCCTGACCCCCGCCGACGGCCCCCTCCCCGCCCTCACCGTCCACCTCCACTCCGGCGACGGCTGGCTCTCCGCCCAACCCCCGTACCCCCCCTCCTTCCCCCTCCGACTCCCCCTCGCCTCCTTCGCCCCCGAAGGCCGCTCCGGCCCCGCCGCCCGCGCCACCGAAGTCCGCCTCTCCCTCTGGAACCGCGGCCCCGCCCGCGGCGTTCTGACCATCCATTCCGCCGCTTTTGCCTCCCCGGCAACCATCGCCGTCATCCGCTCCACCGACGAAACCGCCCGCGGCGAGGCCGCCTTTGCCGAAGCCATGGCCCAGCGCGTTTCCGCCACGCTCGCCCGCGCCGGACTTCCCCACGATGTCATTGCCGACACCGACCTCTCCGACGACGCCCTCTCCCCCTACGCCCTCCTCTTCCTCCCCTACGCCCCCAGCCTCACCCCCTCCCAGCTCTCCAAACTCCGCTCCTACGTCTCCGACGGCGGCAAGCTCGTCACCTTCTACCAGGCCGCCCCCGGCCTTGCTTCCCTCCTTTCCTGCACGTTCGGCCCCTACCGCGAAACGCCTGTCACCGCCTTCCAGCTCGAGGCCCCGCCCGCCGATGCCCCGCTTCTCGTCGCCCACGCCACCACCTCCCTCCTTCCGCCCCATCCGAAGCCCCCGGCCGTCGTGCTCGCCCGCTGGCTCGACGCCTCCGGACGCCCCTCCGACATCCCTGCCGTCGTCCTCGCCCCCAATGGGGCCGCCTTCGCCCACGTCCCGCCGCTGCCCTCGCCCGCCGCCGCCCACCTCTACGCCCTCCTTTCCGCCCGCCTCATCGGCACCCCGGAGCCTGCCGCGCCCGCCGCCACCTCGCCCGCCGACTACCCCGCTCCCGAAGATCTTCCCGTCCGCGCCGCCTGGTGCACCTCCCTCGCCCCCCCCCTCCGCGCCACCTGGCGCCAGACCTTCGATGCCCTCTCCGCCCTTCCCCTCGCCCCCAACGCCCTCTACGTCCTCCTCCCCCCTCCCGTCGCCCCCTCCGCCGCCACCCCGCCCCGCGAACTCGCCCCCCTGCTCTCCGACGCCTCCCGCGCCGGCGTCGCCGTACACGCCTGGGTCCCCCTCCTCTCCATCGACGCCCTCTCCCCCGCCCTCCGCGCCCGCCTCGCCTCCGAACGCCGCACCCTCCCCGGCCACCCCACCTGGCTCGATCCCGCCAACCCCAAAAACCGCGAAGCCATCCTCGAATCCCTCCTCCCCCTCGCCAAAACCGGCATCGCCGGCATCCACTTCGACTACATCCGCACCCCCGACGACCTCCCCGCCGACCCCTCCACCTCCGCCGCCATCACCGACCTCCTCCAAACCCTCGCCGCCGCCCTGCGCCGCGCCAACCCGTCCCTCGTCCTCTCCGCCGCCGTCTACCCCACCCCCGCCACCGCCGCCGCCCGCAACCAGAACTGGCCCCGGTGGCTCGCCGACGGTCTCCTCGACCACGTCTCCCCCATGATCTACGTCGACGACCCCGACGCCTACCGCGCCGCCCTCGACGCCTGCCTGGCCGCCACCTCCCCCTCCCGCCTCCTCCCGGGCGTCGCCGTGGTCACCGACGAAGCCCAGCCCACCCCCGCCTCTTTCGCCGCCCAACTCCGCGCCCTCGCCGCCGCCCACGTCCTTGGCGCCGCCTACTTCCCCCTCTCCTCCGCCTTCCCCCCCCTCCTCCCCGCTCCCTAGAGCGGTTTTCAAATTACTGTAGCCATTTGGCGGGCGGCTTCCGGAGGTGCGGCTTCCAGCCGCGCAATTCATTTGGGCGCGACAGGATGTCGCACCTCCGAACCTTGCGGCCACACATTTTCGCAAACCGCTCTAGCTCTGCAATTTGCCCATCATTCCGCACGGTAGGGCCCGACCGCCGGGCGGGCCGTCCCCCAAAAACCGCCCCAAACGTTCCAATCCCGTTGCCACCCCCCATTCCCCCCCCCCCCACCCCCTTCGCGACCGGGCCGCCCGGCGGTCGGCCCCACGCAACGGCAACCGGCCACGCCGCCGTCCCCCCGCCCCCTCGAGCGGTTTTCAGATAACTGTAGCCATTTGGCGGACGGCTTCCGGAGGTGCGGCTTCCAGCCGCGCAATTCATTTGGGCGCGACAGGATGTCGCACCTCCGAACCTTGCGGCCACACATTTTCGCAAAATGCTGCGGCCCTCCCTCTCTTCCCTGGCGCATCAGCGCCCCCCTCTCCGTCGTTCCTGCCGTTTCTGTCGCCCCATCGATTCGTCGTTTCGTCGCTTCGTCGCGCCCCCCCTTGCCAACCCCCTCCCTCGGTGGTAGGCTTCTCCCCGTTCCGAGGACTCCGATGAAAGACAACATCTACATGATTGTCGCCGCCATCGCGCTGGTCATCCATCTGATCATCAACTGGCGGGAACTCACCAACTGGCAGCGCAACGAGAATCGTGCAGGCGCGCGCGAGTTCCAACATTTCATCCTCGCCCTGCTGGTCTTTTTCCTGACGGATGTCCTATGGGGCATGTTCGACGGCCTGAAATGGCCCGGCATGCTCTACTTCGACACGCTCATGTTCTTCCTGATGATGTCGCTGTCCGTCTACTTCTGGACACGCTTCATCGCCGCCTATCTGAGCATGGTCGGCTGGCCGCGCAGGCGCCTGCTGTGGACGGGCCGCATCATCCTGGGGACCTTCGTCGTCGCCCTGGCCACGAACGTCTTCACCCACCATTTCTTCACTGTCGACGCCCAGGGCCAGTACTTGCCCGGCCCCGCCCGCCAGATGGTCTTCTGGCTGCTGGCCGCGTTCAACGTCTACGTCTCGCTGATGACCCTCCTCCAGCTGCCCCGCACCCAGGGCGCCCTCCACCGCCGCAACCGGATGCTCGTCATCCTCGGCCTCGTGATGACCGCCGCGATCATCTTCCAGCTCCAGGACCCCTTCCTGCCGCTCTACGGCCTCGGTGCCCTGTTCAGCTGCTGCCTCCTCCACGTCTTCGTCGTCGAGGACGAGCGCATCCACCTCTACCAGAAGGAGCTCCTCGCCCACGACTACCAGGCCCAGCTCGAAACCGCCCGCGCCGCCAGCCAGGCCAAGAGCCTCTTCTTCTCCACCGTCTCCCACGACATCCGCACCCCCCTCAACGCCATCGTCGGATTCTCCGAACTCCTCGAAGACGGCATCTCCGACCCCCACGAACGCGCCCGCTGCATCGCCGCCATCCGCTCCAGCGGCAAGCTCCTCGCCCGCCTTGTCGATGACATCCTCGACCTCTCCAAGCTCGAGATTGGCAAGTTCGAAATCATCCCCGAGCCCACCCACGTCCCCACCATCGCCCGCGAGGTCATCGACGCCTGCGAGGTCGCCCGCGCCCAGAAGGGCCTCGCCCTCCGCTCCGAGATCGCCGACATGCCCTGGCTGAGCCTCGACCCCCAGCGCATCCGCCAGCTCCTCTACAACCTGCTCTCCAACGCCTGCAAGTACACCGACCGCGGCACCATCACCGTCCGCGTCCGCTGGCACGACGGCACCCTTGAACTCGCGGTCTCAGACACCGGAAAGGGCATCTCGGAAGAAAACATCGGCCGTATCTTGCAACCCTTCGTCCAGGTCGCCGACCGCAATCACCGCGACGGCACCGGACTCGGCCTCCCCATCTGCCAGAAGCTCGCCACCCTCATGGGCGGAGAGCTCCAGGTCGCCTCCAAGGTCGGCGTCGGCTCGACCTTCACCGTCATCCTCCGCAACATCAAAACCGCCCCCGCCCCCGCCAAGCGCCCCGAAATCGCAAAACCCGCAGAAAGCCCCGCCAGCAAGCCCGCCCGCGTCCTCATCGTCGATGACTCCCCCGTCAACCGCCTCGTCCTCAAGGCCATGCTCGCGAAATGCGGCGTCACCGACGTCTCCACCTCCCCCGACGGACGCGCCGCCCTCGACTTCCTCCGCACTGGCACCAAGATCGACATCGTTTTTTCCGACCTCTGGATGCCCGAAATGGACGGCCGCGACCTCGTACGCGCCATCCGCGCCGACCCCGCCCTCGCCCCCCTCCCCGTCTACCTCGTCACCGCCGACGTCGAAGCCCGCAACCAGGCCGAAGCCGACGGCTTCACCGGCGTCTTCCTCAAGCCCATCCCCCTCAACAGCCTGCAAGCCCTCTTCTCCTGAAGCGAATTAAGAAATGCCCTGGCCACGGCCCGGACGAAACCGGGCCCTGCGAGAAGGGGCTTCCCCGTCCCAGTGTCCCCGCGTCCCAGTGTCCCAGCCTCCCCCCCCCTGGGGGATGCGGCATCTTGCCGCGTTAAGCCGTTGAATGGTTGAAAGGTTGAAAAGTTGAAAGGCCCGCCAAGGAGAGGCCCAGAAGTGGCAGCTCTGACTACCAAACCACCAAAACTGGCAAACTGGCAAACTGCCAAACGGTCAAACGGAGGGGAGGAGGGGGCGGAGGAGGTCGGGGGTGATGGGCTTGAGGAGGATGCCGTCGAAGCCGAGGTCGGCGGCCTTGGTTTGGAGTTCGACGTCAGCGGTGATGACGTGGACGGGGAGGGCAGAGAGGCGGGGGTCGACGCGGATGGCGGAGACGAGTCCGGCGCCGTCGAGGTTGGGCATCCAGTAGTCGGTGAGGACGAGGGCGAAGGGCGGAGCGGAGGTGTCCTGGAGGAGGGCGAGGGCTTCGTTGCCGTCGGCGGCGGTGGCGATGTCGAAGGTGCCGAGTCGCTTGAGGAGGGACTTGAGGACCATGAGGTTCATCTTGGAGTCGTCGACGAGGAGGATGCGGGGTGCGGGAGCGGCGGGTTCGGCGGGGGCGGGAATGGGGGAGGCGGGGGGTGGGCTCGGAATAGTCGGATTGGGAGGATTGGGCGGGGGGGGGAGGGGGGCGGAAGGGGCGGGTTCAGCGGTTGCGGGGTCTTCTTCGGCGGTTTTGAGGTGGGGGAAGGAGAGGGTGAAGGTGGTGCCTTGTCCCAGGGCGGAGCGGACGGAGAGGGTGCCGTTCATGGCGGTGGCGAGCTGACGGCAGATGGCGAGCCCGAGGCCGGTTCCGCCGTTGCGGGCGAACTTGGCGCCAACCTGGACATAGGCGGTGGTGATGCGGGGGATGTCTTCTTCGGCGATGCCGACGCCGGAATCTTCGACTTCGAGGGTGAGGTCGCCTTCGATGGTGCCGGGGAGCGGGGTGAAGGAGGCGCGGATTTCGATGAATCCTTTTTCGGTGAACTTGACGGCGTTTCCGACGAGGTTGTCGACGATCTGGCTGAGGCGAGAGGGGTCGAGGAGGAGGCGGGGCATGGGGGGGAGGGAGATGCGGAGGTCGAGGCCGGCCTTCCGGGCGTCGGGGGCGAAGGGTGCGGCGGCGGCGCGGACGAGTGCGGGGACGTCGACGGGGGCGGGGTCGATGGGGATGCGTCCGGATTCGAGGCGTGAGAGGTCGAGGATGTCATCGACGAGGCGGAGGAGGATGTTGGAGGAGGAGAGGATGGAGGAGAGGGCTTCCTCGCGTTCTGCGGGGGAGACGGGGGCGAGGCGGAGGAATTCGGTGTAGCCGACGATGGCGTTGATGGGGGTGCGGATGTCGTGGGAGACGGTGGAGAAGAAGTATTCCTTGGCCTTTGCGGCGGCGCGTTCGCGTCGGGAGATGGCGGTGTAGATGCCGACCATGACGCCGAGGGAGAGGACGACGATGCCCAGCTGGGCGACGTGGTAGCTGGTGAGGACGTCCTGGATGACGTGTTTTTCCTCGGCGAGGAAGGTGTCGTCGGGGGCGGGGATGGAGTGCGCGGAATAGGTGGAGTAGTGTTTGCTGACCTCGGTGACGACGCTGTCGGCGACGCGGTAGGTGGCCTGGCGGCCCCAGACGTGCATGGTGAAGAAGACGAGGAAGAGGAGGGCGAGCCAGACGATGGTGGACTTGCCGAGGCGTCCGGAGGAGTCGCCGACGAGCAGGTTGCGGAATCGGAGGGCGCCGAGGACGCTCCAGGCGGCGAGGATGAGGTAGGATTCGGTGGAGAAGGTGGTGACGGCGAGGAGGTCGGGGACGAGGCAGTAGACCGCGAAGGCGCCGGAGGCGACGAGTCCTGCGATGCCGGAGACGGCGAAGAGGCGGCTGCCGGCGCGGCGCGCGGAGGAGAAAGTGCACCAGGAGACGTAGCCGTAGGCGACGGAGGCGCCGACGGTCGTGACATCGACGATCCAGGCGATGGCGGTGCGGCCGGCGAAGGGGACCAGGCAGGAGACGCCTGCGAGGGCCCAGATGGCGTGGGCGGGGCTTTCGTGGCGGTTCACGGAGGAGAGCCAGACGGGGAAGAGGCCGTCGCGCGACATGGCCATGAGGAGACGGCTGGCGGCGGTCAGGAAGCCTAGGAGGCCCGTGAAGAGGGCGGCGAGGACGGTGATGGTCAGAATGACCATGCCAGGGCGTCCGAGGACGGTTTCCATGGCCTGGAAGACGGGCATGGAGGCGTTGCCGGCGAAGGAGTCGAGGTCGGCGACGTGCGAGGGCCAGTCCGCGATGCCTTCCGGGCGCGCCGCAGGGGAGGCGGCGACGGCCACGAGGGCCACGTAGGCGAACGCCGCCGTCGCGAGAGCCGCCGCCATCACCCAGAACATGCGGGTGCGGCGGAAACGGAAGGCCTCCGCCGAGTGCGAGACCGATTCGAAGCCCACGTAGGCCCATGGCGCCAGGGCCACGATGCCCAGCACCTGCGCCACGTTGCTCCCACTGCCCGACGCGAAGGCCGGGGCCAGCGACGGAAGGCCGCCGTCCGTCTTCCAGAGCACCACCGCCAGCGCCAGCGCCGAGCCCCCCGCCAGGATGAACGCCAGCAGCGTCTGCAGTCGCGCGGCCCAGCGCTTTCTGTAGGCCAGCAGGGCTCCTGCGGCCACCAGGGCCAGCGTCGAGAGCAGGAGCTCGCCGCCCCAGACATCCCAGCCCACGAAACGGTAGTGGAAGCCGAAGCGGAAGATGCCGCGGAAGAGCGTGCGCTCCACCAGCGCCAGGGCCGTGGCGTTGGCCCAGACAATCGCCGCGTAGGTCAGGAGGAGGAACCAGCCGCAGAGGAAGGCGTGGTCGTGGTTGCAGAGCTCCTTGACGTAGACGTATGCGCCGCCAGCGTCGGGGTGGCGTTGCATCAGGAAGTGGTAGTTGAGCGCGATGACGCCCATCACCAGCGCGCCGGCGACGATGCCCAGCACCGTGCCCAGAGGCCCCGCCATCGGCAGGAAGGTGGTGCCCGGCATGACGAACGCGCCCCAACCCACCGCGCAGCCGAATGCCAGCGCCCAGGCCGCCGCAGGGGAGAGATAGCCGCTGTGAGAGGTTCTCGTGTCCATTATTATCTCTTTCTTGGAAGTGCAGGGCGGATTCTAGTCTTTTTGGGAGCGCAACAGCAACAGAGAATTTCACGGCCCTGGTGGGGGGTGTGAGCAAAAAGTGGGTGGTGGGTGCGATTGCCCTGGGGGCGCGGGCGGCCCGCCCGCGATGTTCCATGGGAGCGCCCCCTTGGTGGACCGTTCTGCCGCCATCCTTTGGATTTTCGCGGGCGGGCCGCCCG
>JAFTAH010000086.1 GCA_017458625.1 Kiritimatiellia bacterium
TCGGCGGCCAGGGCGTCGGCCGCGGCTCGGGAGTGGGCGCAGTGGAGGACGGGGACGTAGCCGGCCGCGGCGGCGGCGCGGGCGATGGCGGCACCGATGCCGCGGGAGGAGCCGGTGACGAGGACGCGCTGGGGAGTGGGGGAGGGCGAGTTCATGGTGGGCAGGAGGGTACAGGGGAAGGAGGGGGGGAGGGAAGAAAAAAGCGCGGGGGAGGAGGCGGGGCGGCGGGGCGCGACGGCCCCGCAGTACAAAGGGGGAAAAATGTCAAAAAGGCTGATTTTGACGAAAAATCACACGGCGTGGGGGCAAAGGACGGAGGGGGGGGGAAGGGGGGGAAGGGGGCACGCGCACCCCCGGTGGAAGGAGAGGACGAGGGCGAAGGACGGGGGGACAAGCCCCCCGCACTCCAGGGGGGATCAGGCAGGAGCGCCTGTTCGGGAGAAGGGAGGCAAGGCGGCATAGTCGAGGACGGGGATGCCCGGATTATGCAAAAGCAAGACTAAATCGCTGATTTGCATAAAATGCCATTTTTAACAGAAAAATGCTTGAGAATGCGGCCCATCACCCAGAGGGGAGGGTGGGGAGGAGGGGCTTTTTCCCCGCAGGTCGCAGGGTACGTGGGCATGCAGCCGGCCTTGCCGTGAGCGGAGCGGAAGCGGAGGGGAGGAGGCGGGGCGCGACGGCCCCGCGGCACAAAGGGGGAGAAAATATCAAAAAGGCTGATTTTTGACGAAAAATCATACGACGTGGGGGGCGAAGGACGGGGGGAGGCCCCCCGCACCCCCCAGGGGGGCTAGACCGGTTTACAAAATACTATAGCCGTTTTGGTGAACTGACAGGTAGCCGACCGCCGGGCGGCCCGGTCGGGAAAGGGTGGATAAAGAGCGGTCAAGGGGCGACAACGGGATTGGAACGTTTATGGGCGGTTTGGGCAATCGGCCCGCCCGGCGGTCGGCTACCAATCTGTGGCTACACTATTCTGAAAACCGCTCTAGAAAAGGGTGCCAGCTGCGTTCTGCGGGCCGCGCGGAGCGCGACCCCTACCCCTTGGGCGCGCGCTCCGCACGGGCCTTTTCCCTTTTCACTCGATTCCCTGCTTTCGCAGTTGCTCAATGTTTTGAGCAATCACATCCTCTTCTGCGCCTTGCGTGATTGCCCCCCATGCCATCATGCCGCTCACAATCCACATGACAATCTTCGATTTTTTCATCGCATCGTTCTCCTGTCAATATGTGACGGGGGGTATTCGTCATTGCGGACCAAACGGGACCCAATTGGGCCCCCGTTCGGAGTGGTCAGTGGTCAGTGGTCAAAAGCCTGTCCTCCTTGCGTCAGCGCGCGATCTTCGGCCATCGGCCACTGACCTTCGACCCTAACACCCTCATGCCTACTCTTCAGCTTCCTCCTTCGTCCAGTCCCCGTAGACCTCCCGCAGGTCCGTCAGGGCCGAATCCTCGGTTGCCAACTCTGCGACTGCACGAACTTTTAAGCTGTCAGCAATCACGATATCAGAACCGGTGAAGCGCTCCGCCAAATGCTTGCGCTGAATACTACCTTTCCAACCAGGGAGTCCTTGTTTTGGGCGGCCGTTCGTCCACGGATCATCATCGGCAGGATGAAAATAAAAATCGCCTGCAGCACAATGATCGATGTGCCCGGCAGTTTCCTTCCTTTCGCACACTTCAGAAGCCTGAATCAAAAAACGGGACAATTCAATGGAGTCTCTTTCTGTAGGACATCTTCCGAATGCATCGCATCTTCCCAAGGCATCGATGTATCTCCAGAACTCCTTTGAGTCAACACCACGAGATTCTTGGAAATACCGACCGAGTTCAAGACATTTGGAGGAGCCATGGTCGATGGTCAGATCAATCCATGCGCGACTGATTGCGGAGAACACATTGCGTTCCCATTCCCCCGTCGTTTGACGGGCCATCTGCCACAAAACAGCCAAAGCATCCGATTGTCCCGTTTTAGCCGTTCCGAGAAGGGCAATCATCTTCCATAACCGCCCGATGTCAGCCACCGTATGGATAGCACCACTTGCAGACAGGCGCTCGAACTCTTCCGTCGCCATTTCGCAGAGGACGGCCACGGCATCCTCTTCCGTAGGACGGACAAAGCCGATCCCCTCCACAGGGGCATTCCCGTGCAGGGCCGCCGCCTGGGTCACCCCCTCCATCGTCGCATCCCCGCAATACTCCGTGTCGATGATGAGCTCCAACACTTCCCGCATCTCCCTCCCGCGCCCGCTAACCACCGGCACATTCGACAAATCCACCACACGTTCCTGGCCATCGGCCTGCGTAGACACATCGGATGACATCCCGTCATCGGCCAGCACCGCCGCTCCGCTGGCAAACACCATCAGGACCACTGTGAAAAATCTGGCATGCATGTTCTTCCCCCAGCTTGAACCATCTTCAGCGGGCTTTCAAATCGGCAGACCATTTGCGAAGCTCCTCACAATTGCCAGGGCTTGGGTCCTTGTCGGCAAATTCGGATAGCACCTGCTCCACTCGTCGCCGAGTCAGTTCATCCCCCCGCTGGGCAATCCGAAAAGCCTCTTCGTATGCATCAAAACGAGTCAAAGAGTCAAATCGCTCATCTGAGCATGCTTCTCGTACCCACTCCTCCCATTGCTTTGGCTTCATGCGAATCCCGACGCGGACTGCAATATGTCGCAGGGTTGGGTCACTTGTTGTCCGCATGACCTCCCGGACAAAATCGTTTTCCGCGTCTCCCCCGAAATATGCCAGACCACCGAGTGCACCATAGGTCAATTGCCTTTGCAACGCATTTGTATTATCTCCTAGCCCATTCCGAACAAGGGCGATAAGCTTTTCGGACATTTCTGTATTCGACAATCCTGTCGCTTTGGCAAAAGCGCGCAAGTCATCTTCTTGTGTGGGACCATCAAAATGCCTGCATTCCAGGAAGATGCGTTGCAATGGATCTGTGTCATCAATGTCCGCAGTATGTCCCGCAAATGGGAACATGAGAATTGCCACAACCAGGATCACGACTGCCTTCATTTTTCCTCCATCTTGTATTACCAGTGCTGTGGTTGACAGCAAACAGAGCAAACAGGGTCTCCGTTTGTTCCTGGCCATCGGCCTGCGTAGACACATCGGTTGACACTCCATCATCGGCCAGCACCGCCGCGCCGCTGGCAAACACCATCAGAACCACTATGAAAAATCTGGCATGCATGTTCTTCCCCCATCTTGAACCATCTTCAGCGGGCTTTCAAATCGGCAGACCATTTGCGAAGCTCCTCACAATTGCCAGGGCTTGGGTCCTTGTCGGCAAATTCGGATAGCACCTGCTCCACGCGTCGCCGAGTCAGTTCATCCTTGTTCTTTCCAATTCGATAGGCTTCTTGGTAGGTGATAAAACGTGTCAGGCTGTCAAAATGATTGTCTGTTGCCACGTAGCGAATCCACTCCTCCCATTTTTCAGGGCTCAGACGCATCCCAACGACAATAGCCCTACGTTTCAGGCCTGCGTCTTCTGTTGTCTGGACTATCGACCGGACATAATCGATCTCTTGCTCTCCGCCAAATCGTGCAAGCGCAGAAAGCGCGCCAGCTGTCAATTGTCGTTGCAAGTTATCCCCGCCACCTTGAAGCCCATCTTCAATGAATGAGACCAGAATTCTGGACACCTCCGCATTGGAAAGCCCGTGCACTCGTGCATAATCGGCCAGCTCGGCATCTGGAGTCGGGTCTTCCGGGGACCGGCATTGCAACAAGATGGCTTGAACTATATCTTCCAGCCGCAGTTCATCTCCAAAACCAGAAGACATGCAGATGAGCAATGCAATCATTATGCGAATCATTGATTTCATTTTCTTTTTTCGATTTCTATTCACCAACTATGCGACCAAGCGAGGCATCCGTTTGGATGGGGCACGGCACACCAGTAAGATGTCTCGAACAATTTCCATGTCAATGGAGTCATAACACACACCAACACCCATTCCAATATGCCACGCCAGAGCAATTGCTATCCATTTTTCATATATTGCATTCTCCAAGAATAGTTACCAACTTTGAGGTTCCCGTTCCATCGACGAAAGGCCGACACTCAAATTCGTCTCAACTCCAAATCGATTTAACCCGTGAATTGGTCCAGCCGGAATATCGACGGCATTGATTTCATCAATTCCAAACATTAGAAGACGATGCAACAATTGTTTTTGTTGCAATGTCCCATGACCTCCATTCGGCAAGTCGGCGGAATCATTCAGGTTTGAAGTAGTTTCAGCGGGCTTTCAAGTCATTCGCCCACCTTCTCAAATGCAATTGATTTGCCTGACTTGCTTCTCTCTCCGCCAACTCTTCCATCACTTGTTCAATGCGCTCTTTGGTCTTGGTATCCGAATGCTCGCCGACACGAAATGCCTCTTCATAGGCAATGAATCGGTCATAGTTTTCATAGCGTTCGCCTGTCGCCACTTCGCGCACGACCTCTTCCCATTGGCCTGGCATCATTCGAATGCAAGTTTGAATAGCAAACGCGCGCCAATTTTTGTCGGTTGCTGTTCGAATGATGTCCAAAACGACCTCTCTCTCGGCTGCCCCTCCAAACTTTGCCAATCCACAAAGAGCACTGAGTCCCATGCGTTGTTGCCGATTGTCTGCATTGTCCTCCATCCCGTTCCTGACGAACTCAAGAAGCATTGCGGACATTTCTTTGTCGGACAGTCCTTTGACTGCCGCATAATGTATCAAATCATCAGATGGCATCGGTCCGCCTCTATGTCGGCAGGATAAAAATATCATTTGCAACACAGACATGTCATCATTGTCAAAACTCCAAACAACTCTTGGTGCAAATACAGAAAAAATCAACAAAACGACAGCCATTCTTATCGCATTCATTTTTCCCTCTCTTCTCTTTTTCGTCACCAGTTCATCGGTTGTCTGCTTCCCAATCCTGAAATTCCAACGGGGATATTGTTGGTGTGTCCGTCGCTATCAAGCCCGCGAACCGTTCCAGCCGGTATGTCAACCGCATCTGTTTCGTCAACACCCAACATCAAAAGACGGTGAATGAGGTTGGATTGCGTCAACATGCCGTATCCTCCTTGTGGAATGTCCATGCACCAATCGTTCGGTTCCCAGTTCTGCTCGACGGCGTTAGTTGCATGGGCAGGAAAGAAAGAAGTCGGATTTGGGAATGGGCGAGACGTATAAATGTCATCAAGTCCGCAGGCATGGCCAAATTCATGGGCCAATGTCCCAGCTGTTGCGTTGCTCGCAATTGTCAAACCTGCAGCTGCACTCTGTTCCATGTATGTCAATCCAACAATGTTATTGTCCAAACTGCACACACAATAGATTTCAAGCCCTCCGGTGTGGCAGTCGATGCTTTGCAGTGCATCATATTCTGCCCAATCATTGTCAGAAGAAATATGCAGCCAGTCTGTCTTGTTGGTATATACAATGCACGTTGTATCTAATTGGAACTCAATTGCTGCTTGTTCCCAAATCTGGTTTGCTCCAGCCAGCAACGTTTGGAACTCGGCAACAGTCATGGCCGCATTGTTACCGTTGTCATCGCGAACAATATGCAAGTATATCGGCACCGTCTTTTTCTCGAGAACAATTCCGTGCAAAGTGCCTGTGAGCGTGTTCGTTGGATTGACCTGCACCGTTACGATTGCTTCCCAATTGCCGAGTTGCGTGGCATTGAGCTGAACGGATCGGCCATTTGTCACGCCACCGACAAAGGACATCCCCGCATTCGTGCAGCTCCAAAAGATGTTCGAGTCAGGGAAGTTCGTTGGCAATACCGACACCTGACAGGCAAATTCGCGGTTCGGGCGCATCCCGCTCGGGTTCACAACAAGCGGATTGCCATTCGTGTTGATGTGTTCGAGCCGGATGTCAAGCGGAACCCACCACTCCCATGTCGCCCGGAGAGGAGGACCATTCGTTTCGCCAAGACATGCCTGATTGTGCCCGGAATGTCCTTCAGAAGGGCAATCATAGAGCGACAATAAGAACTCTCCTTCCTGCAAAAGAACACTTACGTTGGTGAGACTTCTGTCAGAAAAAGACTGCGGCCCCAGCGAAAAATCCACAAACGATCCGTTGACTTTGATGGCATCGTCCACAAAGCCACAGAGCTTCACATCTCTGACCACTCGCGTTTCGGCAGGTGCTTGGCCGACGATGTTCGTGTCGTAAATAGGCACAGGATTTGTGTGCCAAGTGGTATTCGAGCCGATATACTCCCAATAAGAAATTTCGTTCGTTGTCATCACCACCCACCACACATTCGACTCTGTGGCGTCAGTACCTGCGTCAAATTCGGTAAAGTCGTCGACCCCGTCATCGTCTGTGTCCCAGCTGTTCGTGCTGGTGCCCAGTATTCGCGTTTCGAACGCGTCGTTCAGTCCATCGTTGTCGAAGTCGCCTGTCTCGAACGCGGAATAGTAGCGAACGACCCAGCGCTCGGGAAGGTAGTTGGTATCCACGAAAACGGTCTCCTCGCCGTTGCTCAGCGTGACGGTTCCGAGATAATCCCAATGATTGTCAGATCTTCCAGTCAAGGTCGGCTCCACCTGATACCAGCGCAGAACGTTTGTCGTGACCAATTGGTTCTCGTCGTTCGTGTAGGTGATGGTGCACAAGGCCGAGGTATGCAACGGACCGTATGCGAACACGTCCAGCGTGACGTCGTTCGTCCACCGCAGGCCGACACGGATTTCCGGCGGGGTGGTCGTGAAGTCGGCGACCGCCGACACGAACATCTTGTCTGGGTTGTTCGTCGGCGTGTTGTTGGTCCCACCGCCTTCGCCGTCACGCAAGCGGGGACGCCCAGCTTCCCTGTACGTTTCGGCGGTCCTTCGCCAGTCAAGCTCCGCTTGTGCCGCGTCGTAGAGCGGCCAGTCGAGTTCGTCCACGAGAGCGCCGGTCAGCGTCACGTCGGCGGATTCCGGCTTGGCGAAGTCCGTCGTGCCGCGCCAGAGGACCGAACCGTTGGCATCGCGGAGGATCGTCTCCGCTCCGTCCCGCTCCGCCGAGAACGGAACCAGCCATGTCGCCAGGTCGCGCACAGCCGGAGCGGCGTCCCAGACCGAAGAGAACTCCTCCCACGCCGCAGGCAGCGTCCCCACGTCCTGCACAAGCGAACCATCACCGGGCGTTATCCGCCGGTACTGGTTGCGCCAGATTTCGGCCTGCTCGGCAAGGTCAACCTCGCCCAGCAAGACGCCATCATCGGCATCCTCGGCCGGTGGGTTGTCTCCGGTTCCTGTTCCAAATGCGCCCACGACGAGGACAAGCGCGGCAATCCCCAGGCTCAGCGGTACTACAAATTCCTTCATGGCGTTCTTCCTGTCGGTGGCATCCAGCCGAGGTCAATTGTCCAAATCGTTCCCTCCCTGTCAACCGGAAAACTTGAACGGGGAAAAAGCGTGCTCTGTACGCGGGCGTCCCGTCCCGAAGGTGAAAAGTTGAAAAGTTGAAAGGTTGAAAGGTTGAAAGGAGTCACACGCCTGCGTTCCCCCCGCTCCCCGGCGCGTCAGCGCCTCCCTGACTCCTGATTCCTCCCACCCGGGGTCTGTCCCCGTTTGGCCGTTGACGGGTTCAAAGGTTGGACAAAGATGCGCGGCTGGAGTGCGGCTGGAAACCCCATTTCCCAGAACGGGCCGACCGCCGGGCGGCCCGATCGGGAAAGGGTGGATAAAGAGCGGGCAAGGGGCGACAACGGGATTGGGACGTTTATGGGCGGTTTTGGCAACCGGCCCGCCCGGCGGTCGGGCCCTACCAAGGATGCGGACACATCTTTTCTTAATTCGCTCTAGAGGGGGCGGTAGAAGTCGAGGAGGGCGGAGGCGAGGGGGGGGGAGTCGGGGGCGGGGGAGGCATGGAGGGTGGCGGAGAAGGCGGCAAATTCGGCGTCGGAGAACTCGAGGCGGGTGTAGATGTGGTAGGTGTGGCCGAGGGGGAAGGAGGGGAGCTCGATGGAGAAGTTGCGGGTGCCGAGGAGGTAGCCGATGAGGGGGGGGCGACCTTCGCGGCGGGCAAGGAGACCGGTGTAGGCCGCGACGGCCTGGGCCATGTATTCGATGGCGAGCAGCGAGGGAGTGGCGCGGAGGGCGGAGTCGTAGAAAGGGTCGGTGGCCGCAATGGTGAAGGAGGCGTGGAAGGGTGGGGCGTCGACGGTGGCGGGGTCGACGTCCGAGAGGAGGATCATGGGGGGGGCGTGGGGGAGGATGGAGGGGAGGGGAGGTGAAGAGTTGACAGGTTGAGAGGATGCAAGGCCGGAGGGAGGAGGAGGTGAAGTGGGCTGGGGGGAGGCGTTCATGGGGCAGATGGGATGAAAGGGCTTATGGGGCGAGGATGGCGGAGGCGTTGGAGCCGCCAAAGGCAAAGGCGTTGAGGAGGATGGGGGCCGGGGCGGGCAGGGTGGCGCCGAGGGGGACGAGGGGGATGGGGGGGAGGTCGGGGTCGGGATCGGCGTCCCAGACGTGGGGGAGGAGGGGGAAGCGGTGGTCGGGGGCGCGGAGGGCGGCCTGGAGGGTCAGGGCGCAGAGGGCAAGCTCGATGGCTCCGGCCGCGCCGAGGCAGTGTCCGGTAAGGGGCTTGGTGGAGGAGCAGAGGGGGAGGGAAGGGGGGGCGTCGGGCGCGGAGGGGCCGAAGAGGTCGTAGATGGCGCGGGATTCCATGGCGTCGTTGAGGGGGGTGCCGGTGCCGTGGAGGTGGATGCAGGCGATGGCGGAGGGGGGGAGGCCGGCGTCGCGGAGGGCGGCGCGCATGGAGGCGAGGGCGCCGGCACCGGAAGGGTCGGGGGCGGTGGAGTGGTGGGCGTCGGAGGATTCGCCGAGGCCGAGGAGGCGGAGGGGCGGGGGAAGTGCCGGGGACAGGGGGGCGTCCGGGGGCGCGAGGGTGGCGAGGAAGAGGGCGGCACCTTCGCCGAGGTTGATGCCGGCGCGGTGGCGGGACATGGGGAGGGTGGGGGCCGGGGAGAGGGCTTCGAGGGCGTGGAAGCCGTTGGTGACGATGGTGGCATAGGCGTCGACGCCGCCGACGAGGGCCGCGTCGCAGAGTCCGGAGAGGAGGAGGCGGCGGGCGGTGGCGAAGGCCTTGAGACCGGAGGAGCAGGCGGTGGAGACGACCAGGGCGGGGCCGGCGAGGTGGCGGCTGGCGGCCAGGGAGCGGGCGGGCAGGGACATGTCGAGGGGGACGCCGTCGAGGGTGTGCTCTTCCATGTTGGCGTTGGAGGAGCCGAGGACGATGGCGATGCGGGCGGGGCCGTAGCGGTCGCGGGCGGCGGCAATGAGGGGGTCGAGGGGGCGCGCGGCGAGCTCGAGGAGGGCTTCGCAGCGGGTGGGGGCCGGGGGGAGGGGCGGCGGGACGTAGCCGAAGGGGCTGGTGGCGTCGTTGGGCAGGGTGCCGGGGGGGAGGGGCGTCATGCCCGAGGTGTCGGCCGCCAGGGCACGGCGGAGGATTGCGTCCGGGGTCGTGCCGAGGGCGCAGCAGAGGGAGGGGCCGTGGAGGAACAGTTCACAAGTCATAGTTCAATTGGCGGACCAATGGTACCACTGGGAGGGGTGGAGGGCAATGAGGGGTTGGAGCCAGCGGGCGTAGGCGAGGGCGATGTCGCGGTCGTTGGCCGGGGGCGGGGGGGCGGCGCGGGCGTGGAGGTGGTAGAGGTTGGGGGCGACGCGGAGGCAGCAGAGGAAGAAGGCGGGATGGCCGAGGGTGGCCGCGAGGCGGAAGACGCCGGCGGGGAGGTCGATGGTGGTGTGGGCGTCGAGGGGGACGGGGAGGGTGCGGCCGAAGGGGCGGTCGCCGGCGAAGAGGACGCAGTGGCCTTCGTCAAGCCATTGGGCGGTCTGGATGGCCTCGGGGATGCCAAAGGTGTCGAAGGGGACGATCTGGATGGCCGGGCGGTCGGCGTGGGCGGCGTAGAAGGCGTTGAAGATGTCGGTGCGGCCGGCCTTCATGTAGGCGTGGATGGGGACGGGGCAGGGGCCGAGGGCGGGCAGGACTTCGATGGTGCCAAGGTGGCTGGAGATCATGAGGACGCCGGCACGGGAGTGGACGGCGGAGAGGAAGGCGGGGGCGTCGTCGGGGGGAAGGGCGGGGGCGTCGGCGGGGGCGGCCGGTGGCGGGGGCAGAATGACGCGGGGGGCGTTGGTGGCGCCGTGCATGACGACAATCTTGTCGGCGAGGGATTGGGTGAAGGAGCGGAGCCGGGAGAAGGTGGCGGCACGGGCCCGGACGGTCGGGTTGAAGAGCCAGACGAAGAGGGCGATGAGGTCGGTGAGGCGGTCGAGGGTGCGTTTGCCGAGGAGGCGGTAGACCAGCCAGGCGAGGCGAAGGCCGAGGGGGGAGGCGGATTGCTCGACGGCCGCCGTCTGCTGAGGAGCGGCCGTGGAGGGGAAGAGGAGGAGGGAGGCGAGGAGGGAGGCGGGGATGCCGAGGCCCAGGGTGAGGGCAAGGGAGCGGGCGAGGGGGAGCGGGACGAAGGCGAGGGCGCCAAAGGCGACGGTACTGGTCAGGGCGGCGCAGAGGACGGATCGACGGGCGGAGGAGGCGGCGGTGGAGAGGAAGATGGCGTAGTCGAGGGCCATGCCGACGAGCATGAAGCCGGCGAGGAGGTGGAAGAGGTTGACGGGGCGGTGGAGGAGCAAGGTGGCGGCAGTGGCGGGGACGAGAAGTCCGAGCAGGGGGACGAGGAGGATGGGGAGAGCGCGGCGGCGGTAGAGGAACAGCAGGAGGAGTAGCAGGGCCGCGAAGGAGAGCAGGAGGAGGCGGAGGGCGCGGCGAGTGGCGGACGTAAGCCAGTTGGAGAGGAGGGCGGCGGGGGCGACGAAGCGGGTGGAGGGGGGGAGGAGGGCGGCTTCGTCGGGGGTGAGGGCGGCGTTGGGGATGGCCAGGGTGACGGCGCCGGAAGCGGGGCTGGTGGCGGCCAGGGTGCGGAGGAGGACAGGGAGGTCGTCGAGGGACCAGGGGGAGGGCGCGGGCAGAGGCGGGACGGCTTCGGGGGCTTCGGGGAGGAGGCCGAATTGGCGGAGGGAGGCGGCGTTGGTGGCGAGGAATTGGGCGATGAGGGTGGCGTTTTGCTGTCGCTCGGAGAGGGGGGGGAGGAGGGCGGAGAGACGGAGGTCGGGGAGGTTTGCGGAGGGAGGGAGGAGGGCGGGGAGGGCGGCTTCGAGGGCGAGGGCTTCGTCGAGGGTGGGGGCGGTGGTGAGGAGGAGGCCGGCGGGCCGGGGCGAAGGCGAGTCGGGAGCGGCCGGTGGCGGGGCGGTGAGGGAGGCGTAGAGAGCTTCGGAGGTGGCGAGGGCGGGGGGAGGGGCGTAGAGGTCGGCGAGGGTGGTGGCGGCGCGGAGGCGGGGCAGGGCGACGAGGAAGGGGATGAAAAAGAGGAGTCCGAGGAGGGTCAGGCGGAGGAGGGGACGGAGGGGGCGGGCGGGGGCGGTGGACGGGGCGGAGGGGGATGCGCCGGAATCGCAGGCGTTCGCGGGGAAGAGGAACAGGACGGCGAAGAGGGACGCGGTGAGGCCAGCGGCGAGGAAGAGGGCGGTCTGGAGGAGGATGGGGAGTCCGGAGAAGGCGAGGGGGAGGAGACTGACGAGGGTGGTGAGCCAGGAGAGGAGGAGGCTGCGGCGGAAGGCGGGGGCCCGGGGGCCGGGGGGCGCGGCCAGCAGGGCGTGGAAGGTGTAGTCGACGGTAAGGCCGAGGACCGAGGTGCCGAAGACGAGGGTGAAGAGGTGGTAGCGGGGGTAGAGGAGAAAGAGGGAGGCGAAGCCGGCGGCGGCGGAGAGGAGGAGGGTGTAGGCGACGAAGGCCAGCTGCCGGAGGGGCAGGAGGGAGCGGAAGGCGTAGAAGGCGATGAGGAGGATGGCCGCGAGGGAGAGGGCGGTGAGGAGGGCGATGCGGCTGGCGCTGGTTTCGGTGGCGAGGGCGGTGTGGAAGGGGGGGCCGCAGAGGAGGGCCCGGGCACCCGAGGGAGCGGCGGTTTCGGTGGCGAGGGCGGTGAGGTGGTGGCAGAGGGGGGCGAGGTTGCGGAGGTCGGAAAGGGCGTCTGGATGGAAGCGGAGTTCGACAATGGCCGCGTTGGTGGCGGCGGACGGAGACGGAGACGGGGGGGCGAGGGTGGTGGCGAGAGTGGAGAGGAAGTCGTTGGCGAAGCCGGCGGGGTCGCGGTCGGGCGGGACGAGGGGGGGGGCGAAGGAGCTGTAGAGGGACTGGACGTGGCGGCGGAGGACGTCGGGGGAGCGGTCGGCGAGAAGGTCGGCGCGGTCGCGGGGGGAGAGGAGTCCGGCGGGGTTGGCGGCGTAGTAGTCGAGGAGGGGGGCGAGGGTGGAGGGGTCGGCGGCGAGGACGTCGACGGGAAGGGGCGGCGTCGCGGTGGCCAGGGCATCGGCGAAGGCGGCGGCCGCGGCGTCGGCGAGGTCGGGAGAGGGCGCGAGAAAGATGGCGTGGGCGAGGGCGGTGCCGCGGTCGAGGAGGGTCGGGGGGATGTCGTGGAAGAGTTCGGAGGCGACGTCGGTCAGGGCCGTCTGCATGCGGGGGCGGCGGACGAGGAAGGCCAGCAGCAGGAGGAGCAGCAGCAGGAGCAGGGGGAGGAGAAAATGGAGTTTTTTGGCCACAAATCAGGAAAAAACTTATGGGGCGGGGGCGGGCATCGGGGCATCCGTTTCGGGGGTGAAGCGGAGACGCATGGAGGTTCCGTCGGCGTAGTAGAGGTGGGCGGAGAGGAGGGCGTCGGCACCGGCGAGGTCGATGGCGGTCAGAAAGGCGGCGAGCTGGGAGCGTCGGGGGGTGAAGGTCGCGTCCCAGGTGGCGCCGGGGACGTCGGGGGGAAGCGGGGCCGGGGCAATGGCGAATTCGCGGGCGAGGCGGTCGAGGTCGCCGGAGGCCAGGGCCTCGGTGGCGGCGACGACGTGGGCGTAGTGGGGGAGGTCGCGGGCGGGGATGGTGTTGGTGACGCCGTCCTGGATGAAGAGCATGGCGTCGGGGCGCATGACGATGGCGGAGGGGAAGGGGGTGAGGGTGGTCCAGGTGATGGCGTCGCCAATGTGGCAGTCGACGCGGCCGGTGGAGACGAGGGGGCGCGGAAGGGAGGGGATGGTCTTGTAGAGGGTCCAGCGGGCGGAGGCATGGGTGGCGGCGCGGAGGGCGTCGAGGGCGGCGGGAGGGGTGGCGTCGGCGGGGTGCGCGGGGACGGGTGCCGAACCGCCGAATTCCGGCGAGAGAATCTGCGTGACGGAGAGGGTGGGGGCGGCGGCGGGCGGCGCTCCGGCCGAGGAGAAGGCGAGGACGAGGAGGAGGGCGAGGGCGAGCGCGAGGGACTGGCGGCAGAGGGACATCATGGGGCGTTTCCCAGGCGGCGGAGGAAGGTGGACGGGAGCTCGAAGAGGAGCTCGCCGGTGGCGGCGGAAATGGCCGCGTGGCGGGTGGTCGCCTTGAGGTGGCAGCGGTTGGTCGCGGCATCGCGGATGAGGTAGTGGAGCACGAGGAGGTTGTCGTTGTCGAGGTCGCGGGTCACTTCGATGGTCAGGTGCTGGCCGAAGACGCAGGGGTGGATGTATTTGACGTTCAGGGAAACGACGGGGAGGAGGAAGCCCGCCGCTTCCATGTCGGTGTAGGTCATGCCGCGGTGCTCGAAGTAGGCGCAGCGGGCCTGCTCGAGGTATTTGACATAGTTGCCGTGCCAGACGATGCGCATGGAGTCGACGTCGTGGAAGGGAACCACGAGGGGATGGCGGAAGGGCTCAGGAGTCGGAGAGGTCATGGCGGGGGGAAGGGGTCAGGGGATTATTTTGGGGGCAGTCGATTGCAGTCGAATGCAGTCGAGGGGGAGGGAAACAATTTTCCATTGAATGGAAACGTGTTTCTGGCATTTTTCCATTGAATGGAAACATGTTTCTGGCATTTTTCCATTGAATGGAAACATGTTTCTGGCATTTTTCCATTGAATGGAAACGTGTTTTGGGGCGGAGGTCATGGGAGGTCGAAGATGCCGGAGGAGATGCGGGTGGTGTCGCGGAGGTAGCGGAAGGCGATACGGGCAGGGGTGTCGCGGTGGAGGGTGAGGGCGAGGGACTCGGAGGGGTGGGCCAGAGCGCTGAACTTGAGCTTGAGGATGCGGCAGGCACCGACGTCGAGGCCGAAGGCGCGGCGGAGCCAGAGGCGGGCGTAGAAGAGCTGGACAACGCCAGGGAGGATGGGGTTGCCGGGAAAGTGGCCGCGGAAGTAGATGGCGTCGGGGGGGAAGGCGAGGGTGGCCTCGAAGGCGTCGGTCGTGCGGAGGCGGATGTCGGTGGCGGGCTCCTGAAGGGGGGACTGGAGAACGGGGAGGAGGGCGTCGGCGGGGAGCTTGCCCTGGGCGTTGCGGGGGAGTTCGGGGACGTAGCGGATGCGGCGTGGAAGGGCGGCAGGCGGGAGGCCGGGGGCGGCCGCGCGGGCCTCGGCGAGCAGGCGGCGGGTGAGGGCGGCCGCCCCGGCGGTGGCGAGAAGAGCACGTCCGGCAGGGGTGGGGACGGCCAGGGCCCAGATCCGGGGGACGGCGCGGGGAGATGGAATGGCGGCGGCCTCGGCAACCAGGTCAGTAGCAGCCAGGGCGGCCTCGACGGCGGGGAGGCTGACGGGTTCTTCGAGAATCTTGATGGTGCGGTCGAGGCGGGGGCCGAGGCGGAAGGTGCGGGGGGTGAGGAGGGTGGCGGCATCGGACATGGTCCAGGGGCGGGCGAAGGCCCAGGGAGAGGTGAGGACCAGCGCGGAGTCGGCGGGGCGGACGGTGGCGGTGACGTCGGGAAGAAGGGTCCAGTTTGGTGCTGTCGCCTGGCGGCGCCAGGCGATGGAGCCGGCTTCGGTGGAGCCGTAGATTTCCAGCGGGGAGATGCCGAGGAGGGACAAGGAGTCGGCGGCGGTGGCTTCGGGGAGGGGGCCGCCGGAGGTGACGATGGCGCGGAGCCGGGGGCGGAGGGCGGCGCAGGCCGGGGCATCGCGGAGGAGGATGGTCAGGAAGCTGGGCGTGGTGACGAGGAGGAGGGGGGCGGGGGCGGCATCGGGAGGGGGGGCGGCGAGGGCGACGAGGGCTTCGGGGGAGAAGGGCATGCCGGGGGCGACGGGACAGCCGGCCAGGGCGGGCAGGCGGATGCGCCAGAGGGCCCCAAACATGTGGTCGGGGTCGATGGTGGCGACGACGAGCGGCGCGGGGGGCGCAAAAAGGTCGGGGAAGGCCGCGAGGAGGGCACGGGCATCGGCTTGGAGGGAGTCCTCGGTGCGGAGGATGCTCTTGGGCGCGCCCGTGGAGCCGGAGGTGCGGAACTCAACGGAGGGCGGCAGGGGCGGTGGCGGCGGTTTCGGCATGGCGGACCTTGCGGCGGACGAGATATTCCCCCAGGAACATGGCGCCGAGAAGGACGTAGGCGATGGCGCCGTTGTAGAGGGCCCAGACACGGGGGGAGCAGAAGACGGTCGCCAGCGTCACCAGCGCGTGGAGAGACAGGAAGATCGCCCAGGCGCGGGTGGCGGCGCGGCAGTAGCGGCGGAGGGATGGCGTCGGGGGCTCGCCCATGCGCAGGGCGACGCGCTCGGCGACCGGCGTGCGGCCTGGGAGCAGCGATTGGGCGAAGACGCCCAGGACGACCAGCACCACGGCCAAGGGATAGAGCCGGAAGAAACGGCTGCCGTGGAGCGCGTAGATCAGCCAGACCAGGCCCGCCGCCGCGACCACGCGCAGAACGACGGGAAGGGCCTTAGCCATTGGCAGCCTTTTCGATGGCGGTTACGAGATCGCCTAGCGTCCGGACCTGCTTGAAGTCTTCGGCGGAGACGCGCTTGCCGATGACGCGCTGGAGGCGGACGACGAGGTCCACGGCGTCGATGCTGTCGAGGTCGAGGTCCTCGACGAGGCGGGCCTCGGGGGTGAGCTGCTCGCGCGTGAGTTCGAATTCAGAGACAAGCGTGTCCGTGATTTCCTTGTAGATCTGGTCATGCGTGAACATGGATCACCCCTCGGGCGGCGTGGTGGACGTGATGCCGGAATCGGCGGCGTGGCTGGCGACGAAGTCGGCGAGCGTGGCAATGCTCTTGAAAAAAGCCTTGTTCTCGTCGGCGCTGGTCTTGAACTGGATGCCGAAGCGGCGGCGCAGACGGACACCGATCTCGAGGGCATCGATGCTGTCGAGGCCGACGCCGTCGTCGCCAAAGAGCGGAACGTCGGCGGGGAAGTCGGCCTCGGTCAGGGAATCGTCGTCGATGGCGTCGAGGATGATCTTGCGGATTTCCTGTTCAAGTTCAGGTCGGGTCATGGCGCAGTTGAGGCGTAGAGGCTTGGCGAAGGGCGGGCGAGGCGCTAGTTGGCCGGGCGCAGGCTCTTCTTGGTGTGATCGTCAAGCTGGCGGAGGCGGCGATTGATATACTTCATCGTGTAGTTGTGGCCCTTGCCTTCCTGGAGGATTTCGCCAAGCCTGATGTCGTAGTGGGCGTCGTCGAAGGTGGCATCGACGGTGAAGGAGATCTGGCACCGGGGATAGTCGAGCTGGTAGAGGCGATGGCCGGGAGTGGATTTGACGACATACATGTCGCAGCGCTGGGCGCCTTCGTCCAGGGCGGCACCGACGTCGGCACCGATGGCCGGGACGTCGGAGGAGAAGGAGTCGGGGGGGATGGGGGTGCTGCTGGCATTGCCGAAGGCGGCGCAGCCGACGCCCGCCAGCAACAGGGAGGAGGCGAGGAGGGCGGCACCCGCGAGGCGCAGGGCTTTGGTGACGGAGAGAGGCTGGGCGAACATGGGATAGAACCTTGGTTGTGAAAAAAATGCAGCTGATGTGCCCACACACGCGGACCACGTCAGCCACTCCCGACAAACTAGCACAGGGCAGGAAAAAGTGTCAACTGCTGTTTTGCCGCACTCCACCCGAATCTTTAGCGAAGGGGCTACTTGGGACGAAGCGGGGTGGATTTGGTCGGCGGAGGGGCTTTGGAGGTCGTTTTCAGCGTGAGGAAGCGGGGGGCGGAGGGCGTGAAGGGCATGGTCCGGGCTTTCCGTCGGTGCGGCGGACAGTAAAAACGCGTTTTGAACGCATCCGGGGCATGCGGCGACGCACCGCCGGGATCCGGCGGCGTCCGTCGCGATGGGGAAGGGGTCAGTCGGAAGGGGGCGGAGCGACATCCTCGACGGGCCGCTCGCCGCGTTTCCTCTTCGGAAGGTGGTTTTGCACGAAGAGGCGCCACCAGCGGAGGAGACCGGCCGGCA
>JAFTAH010000087.1 GCA_017458625.1 Kiritimatiellia bacterium
CCATCCTCCTCGGCGAGCCCGGCGTCGGCAAGACCGCCATCGCCGAAGGCCTCGCCCGCCGCATCGTCGCCGGCGACGTCCCCGAATCCCTCAAGAACCGCAAGGTCATCGCCCTCGACATCCAGTCCATCCTCGCCGGCGCCTCCTACCAGGGCCAGTTCGAGGAGCGCTTCAAGGCCGTCCTCAAGGAGGTCGCCGAGTCCAAGGGCCAGGTCATCCTCTTCATCGACGAGCTCCACACCCTCGTCAACGCCGGCCGCTCCGCCGGCTCCACCGGTGCCGGCGACATGATCAAGCCCGCCCTCGCCCGCGGCGAACTCCGTTGCCTCGGCGCCACCACCCTCGACGAATACCGCAACTACATCGAGAAGGACCCCGCCTTCGCCCGCCGCTTCCAGCCCGTCTACGTCGGCGAACCCTCCCCCGAGGACGCCCTCACCATCCTCCGCGGCCTCAAGGAGCCCTACGAGGCCCACCACGGCATCCGCATCCAGGACGCCGCCCTCGTCGAGGCCGTCCGCCTCTCCTCACGCTACATCACCGACCGCTTCCTCCCCGACAAGGCCATCGACCTCGTCGACGAGGCCCTCGCCGGCCTCAAGATCGAAACCGAGTCCAAGCCCGTCGAGATCGACTCCCTCAACCGCAAGATCATGCAGCTCGAGATGGAGGCCGTCTCCCTCCGCAAGGAGTCCGACGAACCCTCCCGCAAGCGCCTCGAGGTCCTCGCCGCCGAAAAGGACGCCCTCGCCGCCCAGCTCGCCGAGCTCGAGGCCCGCTGGGACCACGAAAAGGTCCTCCTCGCCAAGATCCGCGAGGCCACCGCCGAACGCGACGCCCTCCGCATCCGCCAGGAGGCCGCCGAACACGCCGGCGACCTCGCCGCCGCCTCCGAAATCAAGTACTCCCTCCTCCCCGCCGCCACCCGCAAGCTCGAGGACGCCCAAAAGGACCTCTCCGCCGTCCCCAACGCCCAGCGCCTCCTCCAGGAGGAGGTCACCCCCGACGAGATCGCCGCCGTCGTCGCCCGCCGCACCGGCATCCCCATCGACCGCCTTCAGCAGTCCGAGCAGACCCGCCTCCTCCACCTCGAGGACCACCTCCGCCAGCGCGTCGTCGGCCAGGACGACGCCCTCGCCGCCGTCGCCAAGGCCATCCGCCGCTCCCGCGCCGGCCTCCAGGACCCCAACCGCCCCATCGGCTCCTTCCTCTTTCTCGGCCCCACCGGAGTCGGCAAGACCGAACTCGCCCGCGCCCTCGCCGAATTCCTCTTCGACGACGAGAACGCCATGATCCGCCTCGACATGTCCGAGTACTTCGACAAGCACACCGTCTCCCGCCTCATCGGCGCCCCTCCCGGCTACGTCGGCTACGACGAGGGCGGCCAGCTCACCGAGCCCGTCCGCCGCCGCCCCTACTCCGTCATCCTCCTCGACGAAATCGAAAAGGCCGACCCCTCCGTCTACAACGTCTTCCTCCAGGTCCTCGACGCCGGCCGCCTCACCGATGGCCAGGGCCGCACCGTCGACTTCCGCAACACCCTCGTCATCATGACCAGCAACGCCGCCGGCCCCCTCATCGGCGAAACCCTCGCCGACAACCGCGACATGCCCGCCACCTCCCCCACCTACCTCGCCCTCCGCCGCCGCGTCCTCGCCGAACTCGTCCAGTCCGCCCGCTTCCGCCCCGAACTCCTCAACCGCTTCGACGAAACCGTCCTCTTCCGCCCCCTCGGCATCCCCCAGCTCCAGCAGATCGTCGCCCTCCAGGCCTCCCGCCTCCAGAAGCTCCTCGCCACCCGCGAGATCTCCCTCCGCCTCACCGAGGCCGCCGCCGCCAAGATTGCCGCCGACGGACACGACCCCGCCTTCGGCGCACGCCCCATCAAGCGTGCCGTCCAGTCCCTCCTCCAGGATCCCCTCTCCGAGCAGATCCTCGCCGGCAAGATCCCCCCGCGCTCCCTCGTCACCGCCGATTTCAACCCCGACGCCCCCGAGCAGCTCGACTTCCTCGTCGAGCCCATCTCCGACACCCCCGCCACCCCGACGCCCCCTCCCAAAAAGCCCCGCAAGCCCAAATCCTAGCCCCCCTGGAACCCTAGCCTCCTAGAAGTCTAGAAATCTCCCTTCTCTCCCTCCTCTCCCCCCTCCTTCTCCTCCTCCACCACCACCCCGAACCGCCTCCTCCCCCCGCGCTCCACCACTCCGGCGGGAATCCGCGCCCCCTCGCCCGTGGCCCCGGCGGGCGCGGACCACGGCTCGACGCACACGAACCGCCCCTCCGGCGTCCCGTAGAACTGCAGGAACGGCAGCGTCTCCCCCATCGCCCGCAGCCGGAGCCGCCGCCCGTCGCGCCGCCGCAGCACGGCCTCCGCCCCCTCCACCAGCAGGTCGCGCACCAGCGGACTCCCCGCCACGACCGGCATCTCCGGCGCCGCCTCCGGTGTCGGCAGCACATGCACATAGTCCGGCGCATACCGCCACCGACGCCCCGGCTCGCACACCGTCACCTCCGCCACCTCCGCAAAGTAGGGATGGAACCCCGCCTGGACCCGCAAGGGCCCTCCCGACCGGTTCTCCACCGTCAACGCCAGCCCGAACCATCCCTCCGCCACCTCCGCCCTTAGCCTCAGCCGACTCCCGTCCGCCCCTTCGAGGCCGCAGACCACCGCGTCGCCGCGCCGCTCCTCCACCGACCACCGCTCCCGCCACGCAAACCCGTGGAATGGCCACCGCGACCCTGCCGGCGGCCGCCCGCAGATCGGATACAGCACCGGAATCCCGCCCGGCAGGTCCCCCGGCGGCGCCACCGGATGCACAAACAACACCTCCGTCCCGCCCAGCCGCACCGACGACACCCAGCCCCCGCGCCCCGGCCAGATCGTCGCCTGCGTCCCCCCGGCCGCCAGCCTCACCGGCTCTTCCTGCTGCCGCTCCACCTCGTCCTCCTCGCCCGCTCCCCGCCCCCGCTCACGCCCGCCGCCGGACCGAAAACCGCCCGATCGCCTTGCTTTCCCGCGTCACATAGTACAACTCGAAGTCCGTCTGCTCCTCCGCGTCCGGCACGAACGGCGCCACCGCCTCGAAACGCCCGTCCCCCGCCAGCAGCGGCGCCACCTGCTCGAAGTACGGTGCGTGGTCCGTCGCGAAATGCATCGCCCCTCCCGGCTTCAGCACCCGCGCCAGCGCGTCCAGGAACGTCCCGTTGAACAGCCGATGCCCCTCGTGCCGCGCCTTCGGCCATGGATCAGGGAAAAAGATGTAGCACACGTCCACCGACGCCGGCGGCAGCAGATAGCTCACCGCGTAGTACGCCTCGCACCGCAGCAGCCGGATGTTCCCCAGGTCCATCCGCCGCGCCCGGTTGTCCACCTTCCGGATGCGCCGCAGCATCCGGTCGATCCCCAGGAAGTTCACCCCCGGATGCCGCGCCGCATGCGCCAGCAGGAACCGCCCCTTCCCGCACCCCAGGTCCACCTCCAGCGGACGCCCCGCCGCCGCCCCGTACCGGCTGGCCACGTCCATCGGCCCCACCCATTCCTCCTCGCCCTCCGGCACCACGCGCAAGCTTGCCTCGATCATGTCTCCCTCCTCTCCTTTGCCTTCCAGAATGGATACGTCGACCGCTTCGGCGCCGCCGGCAGCCCCGCCGCCGCCCGGTCCGTCCCCGCAGCCGACAGCACCTCGTCCGTCGTCTTGAAATGCACCTTCGCGTACTTCATCAGCGCCTGAGGCCCCTGCGCTTCCACCAGCCGCCGTGCCGCCGTTCCCACCTGCCGCGACGCCCCCTTCGGCAACGCCATCCCCGCCGCCGCCTCCAGCCGCGCCATCGACGCCAGAAAGCCCCCCCGCGCCAGAATCGACGCCGCCGCCACCGCCACGTCCGCCTCCGCCCGCGGATGCTGCTCGAACACGATCTGCCGCCCCCGCTCCATCAGCGCCGACCGGATCTGCCGGTCCGGCCCGAACTGGTCCGACAGCGCCCGCGGACACCCCGGCACCTTCTCCAGCAGGTTCTCGATGCACCGCGCATGACCCCACGCCAGCAGCCGGTTGACCGACCCCATCCGCGCATACAGCTGGTTGTACGCCTCCGGCCCCAGATGCAGAATCGCCAGCCGCCCCTCTCCCAGGCACGCCCGCACCTTCCGCGCCAGCTCCATCGCCGCCGCGTCCGACGTGATCGTCTTCGAGTCCCGCGCCCCCAGCTCCCGCAGCGCCCGCGCCAGCTCCCGGTCCACATACGCCGCCGCCACCACCAGCGGCCCGAAGTAGTCCCCCTTCCCGCTCTCGTCCACCCCCAGGTGCGGCTCGTACTCCTCCGGATGCAGCTCCTCCTCCCGCCCCAGCACCACCTCCCCCAGAATGTACGGCTCCACCACGAACTGCACGAAATCCGTCGCCCCGCGCCCCTGCACCAGCAGCTTCCCGCTGCCGTACAGGATCGCCCGGCACCCTTCCCCCTCCACCGCAACCTCCGCGTACGGCACCTCCACCGCCCGCCACTTCCCCGACCCCAACAGCTCCGCCGCCGCGCGCTGCTGCTCGCGGTCCAGCGGAAACGTATAGGAGGTGCTCGCCATGACGCCCCCCGAGTGTACGGGGGATTCCGCCGCGTGCAAGCGTTTTGTGCCCAGAGATTTGACTTGCACCCGCCCCTCATCTCTGCTAAAAGCTCCGCCCGTTATGGGACAGCAACTACGAGTCAGGGTCAAGCGCAAAGCCCGCGAGCGTCGCAACAAGCGGCTCAAGGAACGCGCCAAGACCGAAGCCAAGTAAGGCCTTCCGGACCTAACCCGTCCGGCCACGCATCCGGTTCCCGGATGTCCGCAGAAACCCGTCGCCGCCTTCATGCGGCACGGGCTTTTGTGTTTGCCCCCTCTGCCCTTCCCCTCCCCCGTCCGCCCCCAGGAGTGCCGCCATGATCGTCCATCTGCAAGGAATCCTCGAATCCAAGGAGCCCGGCCGCGTCGTCCTCGACGTCAACGGCGTCGGCTACGAGCTCGCCATCCCCCTCAGCTCCTTCGACGCCCTCCCCCTCGAGGGCAATCACGCCCGCCTCCTCGTCGCCGAGCTCATCCGCGAGGACGCCCACGAGCTCGTCGGCTTCGCCACCGAGACCGAACGCCGCTACTTCGGCCTCCTCACCTCCATCAGCGGCATCGGCCCCAAGCTCGCCCTCGCCGTCCTCGGCGGCATCTCCATCCGCGAACTTGCCATCGCCGCCGCCAGCAACGACACCAAGCGCCTCTCCAAGATTCCAGGCGTCGGCAAGAAGACCGCCGAACGCATCGCCCTCGAACTCCGCGGCAAGCTCTCCAAGGGCGAACTCGCCGAGGCCGCCGCCGCGGCCGCCATCTCCGGCACCGGCGACGCCCCCACCCGCGCCGCCCCCCCCTCCGACGCCAAGCTCCGCGACGTCTTCTCCGCCCTCGTCTCCCTCGGCCACCGCCCCGACGCCGCCCAGGCCGCCCTTGCCGCCGCCGCCCCCCACATCCGCCCCGACGACCCCGTCGACGAAATCCTCCGCAACATCCTCTCCGGCCGCTGGCGCTAACCCTCCCCCCTCCCCCCCTTTGCCCCCCCCTTGCTGTCCTCTCGCCCGGGGGGGCGCGGGAGGCCTCCTCCCGTCCTTTGCCCTCCACCCCCCTTGCCCCTCCTTTCCGCCCTCCCAAATCCTTGTGATTTTACGTCAAACATTGGCCTTTTTGCCAATTTCTCCCTCCTCCCGCCCTCGCTTCCCCGGGGGGGCCGCGGGGGGCCTCCCCTCGTCCTTTGCCCTCCCCCCCCTTGCCTCTCTTTTGCCATCTCTCCCCCTCGTCCCGCAATCCCGACTTGCACCCCCTCGCCCCAAGGCGTAGTCTCTCCCCCGTCCGATGAAAGGAATCGACATGCAGCGCTCTCTTGGTCTCGTCCAGCTCTTCGCCTTGGCCCTGGTGGTCGGCATCCTCGCCCTGCCCGCCGCAACCGCCCTCGCCGCACAACCCGCATTCGTGCACGCCGACACCTACGCCCCCCCGGTCTCCCTCCAGGATCTGCGCCATGCCGTGGCCTGCCCCCCCTTCGGCGGCCTTGAGCCCTACGCCCAGACCTGCCACGACCGCATCGTCGCCATGATCAAGGAAGCCGCCACCGAGATCGAGTTCCTCGAAGGTGCCGCCGCCGCCGCCCGCAACGCCCCCAAGTTCACCTACCGCCTCAACGGCACCGTCGATCCCGACCCCGCTGGCGCCCCTGTCGTCACCGTCACCCTCGAGGACGACGCCCGCCACGAGGAGATTGCCCGCTACTCCGCTCCCATCTCCACCAACAACGCCGACCTCTCCGCCTGGATCTCCGTCGTCCGCTCCGACATGCGCCGCCGCGTCCGCAAGATGCCCTTCGAATGCGCCGTCTCCCGCCATGCCGGCCGCCGCACCCTCACCCTCGACCGCGGCCTCTCCTCCGGCATGAAGCCCGGCATGGTCTTCTATATCTCCGGCGTGGAAGAGGAAATCATCGCCCCTTCCACCGGCGAGATCATCGGCCGCGACTCCCCCGTCACCTACGGCAAGATCATCGTCTTCCGCGTCAACGCCCGGACCGCCTATGCCCGTCCCCTCGAAGGCACCCTCCTCCCCCTCCGCGGCCGCCTCTTCGCCCACACCTTCTAGCCCCTCGCCCCCAAAAACGAGACACCTAGATATCTAGCCATCTAGAATCCTAGAATTCTAGAGTCCTAGCCTTTTTCCGCCCGCCGCCCATCGCGGCCGCCGCCCCCCTCCCAACACCCCCGTCCGCCCTTTAGATAAATCCGTCCAGCTGCTTGAGCCGCGTCGGATGCCGCATCTTGCGCAGCGCCTTCGCCTCGATCTGCCGGATCCGCTCGCGCGTCACCCGGAACCGCCGCCCGACCTCCTCCAGCGTCCGCGAATAGCCGTCGTCCAGCCCGAAGCGCAGCTTCAGCACCTCCTGCTCCCGGTGCGTCAGCGTCGACAGCACCTTGCGGAGCCGATCCTTCAGCAGCGTCTGCGCCGTCATCTCCGACGGACTTTCCGCGTTCGGATCCGCGATGAAGTCCCCGTAGTGCGTGTCCTCGCTGTCGCCCACCGGCGACTGCAGGCTGATCGGCTGCTGCGACATCTTCAGCACCTGCCGCACCCGGTCCGGGGCGAACCCCATCTCGTCGGCGATCTCCTCCGGCGTCGGCTCCCGCCCGTACGTCTGCACCAGCTGCCGCTGGATCCGCATCAGCTTGTTGATCGTCTCGATCATGTGCACCGGAATCCGGATGGTCCGCGCCTGGTCGGCAATCGACCGCGTGATCGCCTGCCGGATCCACCACGTCGCGTACGTGCTGAACTTGTACCCCCGCTGGTACTCGAACTTCTCCACGGCCTTCATCAGCCCCATGTTCCCCTCCTGGATGAGGTCGAGGAACGAAAGCCCCCGGTTCGTGTACTTCTTCGCGATCGAGATCACCAGCCGCAGGTTGGCCTCCACCATCTCCGTCTTGGCCTTGATGCCGGCGGCGATCTGCCGATGCAGCTCGTCCAGCTGCCGCTTGAAGTCGTCGGCCGTGGAACACTGCGCGTACTCCTCCGCCCGCAGCGCCTCCTGCCCCTGCTGGATCCGCTCGGCCCGTCCCGGCGTCTCCTCCGGCTCCGCCTCGGCCTTGGCCACCTCCATCTGGAGGCTCGTCAGCTTCCGCGCAATCGCCTCCGCCCGGGGCAGCAGGTCCTCGATGGCCTTCTGCTTGAACAAGAACTTCTTGAGCACGGCCGCCTGCCGGTCCTGCGCCGCATGGTACGCCTTCAGCCGCCGCGACAGGTCCTTGCACTTCGGCATGTCACGCCCCGCCATGTAGCTCCGGAACGACTTGTCGAGCCCCGCATGCGCCCGCGCCAGCTCCTTCAGCAGCTTGTCGACGTCCTTGAAATACCAGTCGCGCCCCACCAGCATCTGGGGCGTGCTTTCGGCCCCGGGCTCGGACAGCGGATTGTCGAGGTCGTCCAGCTCCTCCTCCTCGCTCTGCCGCACGGCCTCCGACAGGTCGGCCAGCAGCGCCGACTCGTTCTGCAACGTCTCGGGTTGCACCTCCAGCGCCCCCAGCCCGTCCGTCCGCACTGGAATATCCCCGATCTTGTCCTTGATGACCCGGTCGAAACGCTCCTCGCCGCTCCGCAGCTTCGCCACCGTGTCCGCGTACACCTCCGCCGTGAACCCAAAGCTCTTGACCAGCTTCCGCGTGTTCTCCTCCGCGTCCTCGATGCGCTTGGAGATGTTCACCTCGTCCTCGCGCGACAGCAGTGGCACCTGCCCCATCTGCTTGAGATACATCCGCACCGGATCGTCGATGACCGAGACCTCGGCCTCCTTGGGCAGCGCGGACAGCGACTTGGCATCGGCCGCGCCGCCCCCCGTCGTGTCCGTCACGATGTCCATCGTGCTCCGGACCTCGATGTCCAGCTCCTTGAGCCGCTCGACGATCCGGTCATACTCCTTCGTCTCCCGCAGCGACTCCGGCATCAGCTCCAGAATGTCCTCCCGCGAGATCCGCCGGTTCTGCTCGGTCGCGATCGTGATGATCTGGAGCATGTACTCCTTGTGGTCCCCCTCGTCCGCCAGCGGCACCTGCAAGTGCGGCAGCTCCAGGTCTTCGAATTCCGAGATGGATCCCAGCGCCCGGGCCTCGAAATCCTCGTCGGACAGCGTCGGATCGTCCTCGTCCGGCAGCTCCAGCACATCCAGATCGTCCTCCGGCTCCTCGTCCGACAACGGGAGGGAGGAATGCTTCTCCTCCTCCGAAACCATCGGCGCCGCCGGCGCTTCCGGCTTCTTCTCCGCCGCCTTGGCCGCACCCTTCGCCTTCGGCTTCTCGGCCGCCTTGCCCGTCCCCTTGGCGGACGCCTTCGGTTTCTCGGCCGCTTTGGCTCCGCCCTTGCCCGCCGCCTTGGCCTCGGGCTTCGCCGACGCCTTCGCGGCCGGTTTCTCCACCGGTTTGGCCGCCGGCTTGCCAACGGGCTTGGCCGCAGGCTTCGCGGCGGGCTTCGTCGCCGCCTTCGCGGCAGGCTTTGCAGCAGGCTTTGTGGCAGGTTTTGTGGCCGCCTTGGCCGCCGGTTTCGCCGCCGCCTTGGGCGCAACCTTCGCGCTAGACTTAACCGCCGATTTCGCGGCCGGTTTCGCCACCGCCTTGGCCACCGGCTTCGTCGCCGCCTTGGCCACGGGCTTCTTCGCCACAGGCTTCGCGGCGGCTTTGGCCACCGGCTTCTTGGCCACCACCGGTTTTACCGCAGGTTTCGCGGCCGCTTTCGCGGCGGGCTTGGCAGCAGGCTTTGCAGCAGGCTTCGCGGCAGGCTTCGTCGCCGTCGGCTTCGCAGCCACCTTTGCCACCGGCTTCTTCGACGGCGCAGCTTTCGCGGCCACCTTGGCGGGAACCTTCTTCTTCTCGTTGGCCGCGGCGGCACCTTTTGCCGTCTTCGCCGTTGCCCCCTGCTTGGAGGCCACGTTCTGCTTGCTCGCCATCTTCTTGCTGCTGCTCATCGTCTTCCCTTTGTTTTCCTGCTGGAATCCATACCTATACAAATAGGAAAATACCCCCTTTCATCCCCCGCGCAACCCCTCCTGCCCACAAAAATACGTTCGCCCCGCCCGACGGAAACGGATTGCCAGACGGTGCCGGCGGGACTATAGTCCGCCTGTTCGCGAACAAGGACGCAGCAAAATGAACGGAACGATTCTCCTGTTGGGCGGTACCGCCATCTTCTTCCTCGCCTATTTCCTCTACGGGCGCTTCATTGAGCATCTGCTCGGCCTCGACCCCGCCCGCCCCACGCCCGCCCGCACCATGGGCGACGGCATCGACTACGTCCCCGCGCACCCCGCCGTCCTCTTCGGCCACCACTTCGCCTCCATCGCCGGCGCCGGCCCCATCGTCGGCCCCATCGCCGCCGCCTACTTCGGCTGGGGCCCCGTCGTCGCCTGGGTGATCCTCGGCTGCATCTTCATCGGCGCCGTCCACGACATGGCCTCCCTCTTCCTCTCCGTCCGCCATCAAGGCCGCTCCATCGCCTCCGTCATCGAGACCGTCCTCGGCCGCCCCGGCAAGCTCCTCTTCCTGCTCTTCTGCTGGTCCACGCTGGTCCTCGTCTGCGCCGAATTCACCCGCCAGGTCGCCGCCACCTTCGTCGGCTCGCCGGAGGTCGCCACCGCGTCGCTCCTCTTCATCGCGCTCGCGGTGGTCTTCGGCCTCGTCACCAACCGCGCCCATGTCTCCCTGCTCGTCGCGTCGCTGGTCGCCGTCCCCGTGATGTTCGCCTGCATCTGGGTCGGCTCGCTGATCCCGCTCGACCTCGTCAAGGCCTTCGGCATGACCCCGCAGGCCGCCCAGTCCGTCTGGACGCTGGTCCTCATCGCCTACTGCTTCCTGGCCTCCACGCTCCCCGTCTGGCTCCTGCTCCAGCCCCGCGACTACCTCAACAGCTACCTCCTCTACGCCATGATGGCCCTCGGCTTCCTTGGCGTCATCGTCGCCACGCCCGACCTCGCCCTCGACCGCTTCGTCGGCTGGCAGGCCCCCAACGCCAAGGGCCTCGCGCAACCCCTCTTCCCCATCCTCTTCATCACCATCGCCTGCGGCGCCTGCTCCGGCTTCCACAGCCTGGTCGCCTCCGGCACCACCGCCAAGCAGATCGCCGACGAACGCCACATCCGCCCCGTCGCCTACGGCGGCATGCTCCTCGAAGGCATCCTCGCCCTCCTCGCGCTCCTCGCCGTCGCCTCCTTCACCCAGCAGGACCTCCTCGCCCACCTGGGGCAGAAGACCGCCGTCCAGCTCTTCGCCGGCGGCCTCGCCACCTTCTGCACCAAGTTCGGACTTCCCCAGCAGGCCGGCTACACCTTCATGTGCCTCGCCGTCTCCGCCTTCCTCATGACTTCCGTCGATACCGCCACCCGCCTCGGACGCTTCACCTGGCAGGAGCTCTTCGTCCGCCGCGGCCCCGACACCGGCCCCGCCCCGGATCCCCGCCCCGCCCGCAACTCCACCACGCCGCTCCCCCATCCCTCCCTCCTCGTCCGCGCCGTCTCCAACATGTACGTCTCCACCGCCCTTGTCGTCGGGCTCGTCGCGCTCCTGCTTCTCGGCGACCCCGAGGCCGCCAAGAACCTCTGGAACGTCTTCGCCTCCGCCAACCAGCTCATGGCGGCCCTCACGCTCCTCACGGTCTCCCTCTGGATGCTCAAGCACCACAAGGCCTGGTGGGTCACCTTCTTCCCCATGGCCTTCATGCTGGCCGTCTCCGCCTACGGCCTCTACCTCCTCTGCACCGGCGCCTGGTCCAACGGCAATTCCCTGCTGGGCGTCGTCACCGCCATCCTGCTGGCCCTCGCCGCCGTCCTCCTGCTCCTCGCCATCGTCCGCTTCCTCCAGGCTCGCCGCCACCGCGGCCTCCCCGCCGCCTAGCGCCGCCCTCCTTCCCCTTCCACCTGCCTCCCCTGGCCGGCCGGCTTCCGCCCCGGCCCCCGCCCCCTCTTGCCCCCCTCTTGTCCCCTCTTGCCCCCCCGTTTGCCCCCCCCCGCCGCCCCCCTCTCTCCACCCCTCAACCCTCGTGATTTTACGTCAAAACAAGCCTTTTTTGCCATTCCCCCCCTAGCAAGCATCCCCCGCCCCCCCCGGAAGATGTCGCAATTGCAAATCCCGGTTGCGTCCAGTCCGCCGATATGGCATCCTGCTCCGCGCTGGATCCCATCATCGCCCGGCCGGAACCATTGGCAAGCCCGCCCATCGACCATCGCCCTGGAGGACAAGACATGAAAAAACTGACAGCACTCGCATTCCTCGTCGCCCTGCTGGCGGCCTCGGGCAGTTTCGGGCAGGACGTGGAAATGGCCGTGGAAGGGAGACGGGCCAACGGGCCGAACCCCTTCAACGCAGTCGTCCGCATCGAGGCCACGAAGGCGGAACCCGACCTGGCCAACCCCTGGCGCATCGCGGATCGCGGCGACAGCGCGGGCTCGGGCTTTGTGATCAAAGGCCGCCGCATCCTCAGCAACGCCCACTGCGTGCTGGACGCCACCCTCGTCACCGTCCACAAGCAGTCCGTCGACGCCCCCTTCACGGCCCACGTCGAATATCTGAACTTCGACAGCGACCTGGCCCTGCTGGAGGTCGACGACGAGACCTTCTTCGACGACATCGAACCCCTCGAGCTCGGCGAGACCCCGACCGTCCGCGACCACGTCGTCGCTGTGGGCTATCCCATCGGCGGCTCGCGCATCGCCTTCACCGAAGGCGTCGTCTCCCGCACGGAAATGTCGTTCTACTCCATCTCCCGCCAATACCTCCCCTCCGCCCAGGTCGACGCGGCCGTCAACCCCGGCAACAGCGGCGGTCCCGTCCTTGACGTCGACAGCGGCCTCGTCGTCGGCATCGCCTTCCAGATGTCCAAGGAAGGCGAAAACATCGGCTACATCATCCCCGTCGACGTCGTGCGCCACTTCCTCCACGACATCGAGGACGGCCAGACCGACGGCTTCGGCGACCTCTACTTCCACACCCGCCAGATGGTCAATCCCGCCGCCCGCCGCGCCCTCGGCATGAAGCCCGGCATGACCGGCTGCTACGTCCACGACGTCGAGGCCCCCTGGCCCGGCACCGACGCCCTCCGCAACGGCGACATCCTCCTCGCCGTCGATGGCGTCACCGTCTCCGATACCTGCAACGTCCGCCTCCCCGACGGCCGCACCCTCAACTACCGCGCCCTCGTCGTCGCCCACCAGCTCGGCGAAGACGTCGAGTTCACCGTCCTCCGCGACGGCGCCCCCCTCGTCATCACCAACACCGTCTCCCGCACCCTCCGCCGCATCCGCCCCCCCCTCGCCGGCGACCGTCCCGACTACTACATCTTCGGCGGCCTCGTCTTCTCCACCCTCACCATGGACCTCTGGCAGCAGCTGAACAGCGGCATGGACTTCAGCGACGGCGCCTTCGCCATCCGCCAGGACAACGAGGACGAGCTCGTCATCCTCACCGATGTCCTCTCCGACCCCGTCAACCTCGGCTACACCGACGCCACCGTCGTCCTCGTCGAGGCCGTCGACGGCCAGCCTGTCCATTCCCTCAAGGGCCTCGCCCGCATCCTCGACTCGGCCACCAACGACTTCGTCTGCATCGAGATCGTCTCCCCCAGCTTCCGCGGCGACAAGCACATCCCCCTCATCCTCGACACCGCCAAGGCCCGCGAAGCGCTCCCCGCCATCCTCGAACGCTACCAGGTGCCCGCCGACCGCAGCCCCGACATCCGCTAGAGCGGTTCTCAGAATAGTGTAGCCATGGGGTGGTAGGGCCCGACCGCCGGGCGGGCCGTTCTGTGAGGTTCGGCCTCGCTATCAGACTTGTATTTGTGGCGCGACAGGATGTCGCACCCCCTATTCTTGTGGCTACATTCGTTCTGAAACTGCTCTATTTGGAATCATCGACAGCATTCGATCTCGTCGGCTTCGTCGAAACCGTTTTCCAGACAATGGAAACGTGTTTGGGCACTTTTTCCAGACAATGGAAGCATGTTTGGGCACTTTTTCCAGACAATGGAAGCATGTTTGGGCACTTTTGGACCACTCCGCGTCGCTGTCGCTCCGCTCGTTGCTTTTCCTGTGGAAAAGTTCAATCTTCGCGAGCGCACCGCGCCATTCTGGCTTGTGCTTTCGCTCAGATTCGCCAGACAATGGAAACATGGTTTGCGCGGGAGGGAAGCGGCCGTTGCTTGGCAACGGCATCCCCGCCGTTGCGTCCACTCCCCCCAAAAAAATGCAAATTCCCCTTTGTTTCACCGTAATCTCACACCATTTCCCTGGCCTTTTTCCCCGGCTGTCGACCGTCGGCTGTCGACCATCCTCGCCGCCCGTCCCTCGGAAACGCCGTCGCCCAAGCCCCGCCAAGCCATGCCTGCCGCCGTCCCCGGGCGCACCCGCGCCGAAAAATCCATCCCCCTGCATTTTTTGCTTTATTTCGGGGGGGAAAATGCCCATCATTCGCGAACCCCTAACTATAGCGAAAGGATTTTGCCCCCATGACCCTCTCTAGCCTCTCCTCTCTCGCGGCCCTGCCGTTCGCAATGGCCCCCGCCCAAGGCGCCGGCGGCCAGGGCGCGGCCGGTTCCAGCATCGGCATGTTCGTCTATCTCGGCCTGCTCATTCTCCTGTTCTACTTCATGCTCATCCGCCCGCAGCGGCGCCGCGAAAAGGAACGCCGCGCCCTCCTCGACGCCGTCAAGACCGGCGACCGCATCCTCTTCGCCGGCGGCTTCATCGGCACCGTCGCCAACGTCAAGGACAAGACCCTGGTCGTCAAGATCGCCGACAACGTCAAGGTCGAGATCGCCCGCGCCGCCGTCGCCCAGATCCTCACCAAGGACGCCGACCCCAACGCCGCCGCCGACAAGCCCGCCTAGCCCCTCCCCCCGAAAAGAACCGCAGATTTCATCCGGCCCCGCACCCCGCGACGGCCGGGCAACCTCGAAGGAACCGCAATGAAAGCATCCATCTGGAAATGGCTCATCCTCATCGTCGTCGTCGCCACGAGCCTGGCCCTCGTCATCCCGCCCAAGGACAAGGTCAAGCTGGGTCTCGACCTCCAGGGCGGCACCTCCTACACCCTGCAGATCGACCAGTCCTCGCTTGAGCCCGGCACCTCCCTGTCCGACGCCCGCGACCAGGCCATCGAGGTCGTCCGCAACCGCGTCGACAAGCTCGGCATCGCCGAACCCAACATCTATCCCGACGGCGAGGCCCGCATTGTCGTCCAGATTCCCGGCATGAAGGCCGAGGACCGCGAACGCACCGCCAACCTCATCAAGACCGCCGCCTACCTCACCTTCCGCATCGTCCACAAGAACAACGACACCCTCGTCAAGGCCCTCTTCGACAACCACAAGCTGCCCCCGAACTACGAGGCCGTCGCCCTCTCCGGCCCGCACGCCGGCGACTACTGGGTCCGCACCGTCGCCACCTCGCCCGACGAGGCCGAACGCGCCGCCATCGCCGCCTTCGAGGCCAAGCCCGGCTACGAGCTGCTCCTGGAGAAGGAGGTCGTCGACGGCAAGGAGTACTTCCGCCCCTGGTACGTCTCCATCAAGCCCGAGGTCACCGGCGACCAGCTGACGGGCGCCTCCGTCTCCTTCGGCAACATGGGCGAACGCCAGGTCGAGCTCTCCTTTGATGCCACCGGCCGTCGCGCCTTCGCCCGTGTCACCAAGGATCTCCATCCCGGCGGGGCCAAGAACCCCGACCCCCTCGGCCGCCGCTACATCGCCATCGTCCTCGACGACACCCTCTACTCCGCCCCCTACGTCAAGGACGCGATTCCCAGCGGCAAGGCGGTCATCAACGGCAACTTCACCCTCGACGAGGCCAACGACCTCGCCACCGCCCTCCGCGCCGGCCGTCTCAAGGCCAAGATCGACATCATCGAGGAGCGCACGGTCGACCCGACCCTGGGCGCCGACTCCATCGCCTCCGGCGAGAAGGCCGCCCTCATCGGCCTCGTCGGCGTGCTCGTCTTCGCCGTTCTCTACTACCACTTCGCCGGCCTCGTCGCCTCCCTGGCGCTCGTCCTCAATCTCGTCCTCCTGCCGCTCGGCATGATCATCGTCGCCGGCTTCTACGGCCTCATCGGCGGCGCTTCCCTCGGCGCCTCCGTCACCACCCTCCCCGTGCTCACCCTCCCCGGCATCGCGGGCATCGTCCTCTCCATCGGCATGGCCGTCGACGCCAACGTCCTCATCTACGAGCGCATCCGCGAGGAAATGAAGTCCGGCAAGCGCTTCGTCGCCTGCCTCGACGCCGGCTATGACAAGGCCTTCGGCACCATCCTCGACGCCAACATCACCACCCTCATCGCCGCCGTCATCCTCTTCTGGCTCGGTTCCGGCCCCGTCAAGGGGTTCGCCATCACCCTCTCCGCCGGCATCGTCGTCTCCATGTACACGGCCATCATGGTCACCCGCATGGTCTTCAACTTCATGGAGTCCAACGGCTGGCTCAACAAGCTCGGCATGTTCCAGTGGATTCCCGAGACCAGGGTCGACTTCCTCGGCAAGTCCCGCTATGCCATGATCCTCTCCCTCCTGCTCCTCATCGGGACGTTCGGCTTCGCCTGGACGCGCGGTGCCGCCAACTTCGGCGTCGACTTTACCGGCGGCCAGCAGATCACCCTGACCTTCGCGCAGAAGGTCGATGTCGACCAGCTCCGCGCCGCCATCACCGATGCCGGCGTCGAGAACCCCGGCCTCATCCAGTACCAGTCCGCCAACGTCGGCGGGATCGAAGGGGCCGCCGCCCATGAGATTCTTGCCCTCAAGGTCACCACCTCCGAGGCCGGCGATGCCGCCATCCAGGCCCTCCAGCAGGCCTTCCCCGAGTCCGCCTTCGCCCTCCGCGAGCAGAACATGGTCGGCCCGCAGGTCGGCAAGGAGCTCCAGCGCTCCGCCCTCCTCGCCATCGGCATTGCGCTCCTGTGCATGATCCTCTACATCACCATCCGCTTCGAGTTCTCCTTCGCGGTGGGCGCGGTCGTCGGCCTCTTCCATACCGTCCTGCTGACCCTGGGCCTCTACCTGGCCCTCCACCTGCAGCTGACCATGACCTCCATCGCGGCCTTCCTCACCGTCCTCGGCTACGCCATCAACGACACCATCGTCGTCTTCGACCGCATCCGCGAGGCCCGCAAGCTCCACAACGGCCAGCTCAACCGCGACATCTGCAACAAGGCCATCAACGACATGCTCGCCCGCACGGCCCTCACCTCCATCACGACCCTGATCTCCCTGGCCGCCTTGCTCGTGTTCGGCCGAGGCGACATCTTCGACTTCGCGGTGGCCATGAGCCTCGGCGTGGTGATTGGCACCTACGCCTCCGTGTTCATCGCGACCCCCATCATGCTGGCCGTCCGCCCCCGCAACACGCCGGCCGTCGCCAAGTAGTAGCCTTCCGGCCACCCCTCGCCGACGCGCGGAAGCCTCCGGCCTCCGCGCGTTTTCTGCACCATGAACCCCATCGAAACCGAGACCCATCCCTTCGCCCCGTTTCTGCCGCCTGACGCCGTCGTGCTGTTCCTGGGCACCTTCCCCGCCCGTCCCCACCGCTGGAGCATGCACTTCTACTACCCCAACTTCGCCAACGACTTCTGGCGCATCATGGGCCTGCTGTTCCACGACGACCCCGCCCGCTTCGAGCTCCGCCCGGCCCCCGACGGCCGCAACCGCTGGGACGAGACGGCCATCCGCGCCTTCTGCACCGCCCACCACCTGGCCTTCTCCGACACCGCCGAGCAGATCCACCGCCGCCGGGGCAACGCCTCCGACGCCGACCTCGAAGTGCTCCGCCCCCGCGACGTCGACGCCCTCCTCGCCCAGCTCCCCCGTTGCCAAGCCATTGCCACCACGGGTGGCAAGGCCTCCGAAATCCTCGCCAGCCTCTACGACGTCGCCATCCCCTCCCCCGGCGCCCACGCGGTCATCCATGCCGCCGATGGCCGCACCCTCCCCTTCTGGCGTCTACCCTCCACTTCCCGCGCCTATCCCCTCCCCCTTGCGCAAAAGGCCACCCCCTACCGCCACCTCCTCGCCTCTCTCGCCCTCCTCCCCTCCCCCTGACCTTTCCTACGCGGCAAACTTCAGCCACTTGCGCGGTCTTGGAAAAACTGTGGCTCCCGCGCTGGCGCACAGCGGTCGCAACCTCCTGCGACCACCAGCCCAAGCCAATGCCCCCGAAGCAGCCACAGCTTAGTTGGCTCCGCTCTAGCATTCTAGAATTCTAGAAATCTAGTCTACTGAATTGCAAATAACTTTACCGTTCTGGTCCCCTTCGGTGGCGCAAGGGGGAACCAAGGGGTGCGGCGGAAGGCCCAATGCGCGTCTTGCCGGGTTGATTTTGCGCAGGATGTCCAGCCCTTCGGCGTGC
>JAFTAH010000014.1 GCA_017458625.1 Kiritimatiellia bacterium
GGCGAGTGGGAGCTGGTGGACCGTCTGGTTCACACGCTGAAGGGCAACTCGCTGGCGGTGGGGGATGCCGAAACCGCCGAGGTCGCGATTGCCATGCGCGAGGCGGTCAAGCTGGGGGACAAGGACCGCGCGGAGGAGTGCCTCGCCCGCATCCGGGAGCTGGCGGAGGGGCTGTGAGGGGGGGGGCGGCACGGAGACCGCCCGGCAAAACGGGGACGTGAACCGCGTTAGCAGAAGCGGTTGATTGCGGCGAGGAATTCGTTGATTTTGAGGGGTTTGGAGAGGTGGCCGTCCATGCCGGCGCGGAGGGATTTTTCCTTGTCTTCTTCGAAGGCGTTGGCGGAGAAGGCGAGGATTTTCAGCTTGTCGCCGTCGGGGAGCCGCCGGATGAGGGCGGTGGCGGTGTAGCCGTCCATGATGGGCATCTGGACGTCCATGATGACGATGTCATAGGCGTCGACGCCCTTTTCGCGGACGAGGTCGACGGCGACCTTGCCGTTGGAGGCGGTGTCGACAAGGGCGCCTTTTTCGCGGAGGAGGAGGGTGCCGATCTTGAGGTTGAGGGCGCTATCATCGACCATCAGGATTTTCTTGCCTTCGAGGGAGTAGCTGGGCTCTTGCTTCGGGAGGCGGACGGGGCAGGCCATGCCGCAGGTCTGGAGGAGGACTTTGTGGAGGTCGGAGGGGAAGAGGGGCTTGGCGAGGAAGCCGCTGGCGCCGGCCTGGAGGGCGTCGGATTCGATTTCTGCCCAGTCGCCTTCGGTGAGGACGACGACGGAGGCGGCGTCGCCGGCGGCTTGGCGGAGGCGGCGGATGGCGTCGGGGCCGCCGGTGCCGGGCATGTGCCAGTCGACGATGCAGACTTTGAAGGCGTCGCCGCTGCGGAGGGCTTCCGAGAGGCGGGCGACGGCTTCGTCGGCGGTGAGGCACCATTCGGAGCGCAGGCCGACTTCGCGGAGCATGGCGGCGATGCTCTGGCAGGCGTCGGCGTTGTCGTCGACGACGAGGCTGCGCATGTCCTTGAGTTCGGGGATGACGATGTCGGAGGTCTTGCGGTCGGCGATGCGGAACTCGACGGAGACGGTGAATTCGGTGCCTTTGCCCTTTTCGGAGGCGACGGAGAGGGTGCCGCCCATCATTTCGACGATGTTCTTGGCGATGGCCATGCCCAGACCGGTGCCCTGGATGCCGGAGAGGGTGGAGTTGCGGGCGCGGGTGAAGGGGTCGAAGACGGTCTTGGCGAAGTCGGGGTCCATGCCGATGCCGTTGTCCTTGCAGCGGAACTCGAAGCGGGCGCGGCCGGGGCCTGCGGCGGCTTTTTGGACAATCCGCAGGGAAATGGTGCCGCCGGGCGGGGTGTATTTGATGGCGTTGGAGACGAGGTTGAGGAGGACCTGGTTGAGGCGCAGTCGGTCGCAGGAGACGAGCTCGTTGCGGACGCCGGCGGTGTCGATGAAGAAATCGTGGCGGCGGGCCTGGACATCGGCGTGGACGATGTCGCGGAGCGTGTGGAGGATGTCGGCGAGCGACTCGACCTTCTCGGTGATGGCCACCTTGCCGGATTCGATGCGGGACATGTCGAGGATGTCGTTGATGAGGGCGAGGAGATGTTCGGAGGAATGGGCGATGGTCTTGAGATATTCCCTGACGCGCTCGGTGTCGCCGATGTGGCTGGCGGCGAGGCCGGTGAAGCCGATGATGGCGTTCATGGGAGTGCGGATGTCGTGGGACATGCTGCTGAGGAAGGCGGTTTTGGCGCGGTTGGCGGACTCGGCCATCTCGAGGGCTTGTTCGAGCTCGCCCTGCTTGGCTTCGAGAGTGCGCCGCAGGTCGGCTTCCTTGAGGCTCTGCTCTTCGATGGTCTCGGAGTAGGCCACGAGCGCGTGGTTGACATTTTTCAGCTTGCGGTTGTGGCGCCGCGAGAGGAACAGGGCCACGGCCAGCGCGGCCAGGAAGGCGAAGAGGAGGATGGCCGCCACGACGTGCTCGCGCAGGAAATCCCCTGTGGAAAACGTGTAAATCTTGTCCACGTAGGCGTAGGACGCCTTGTTGATGAAGTCGGAGTCGATCATCGACAGCCCGCGGTCCATCAGCAACATGAGGCCGACGTTGTCCTCGGCGAAGGCCATGTAGAGCTGGAAGTCGTCCTTGGCGCGGACGGACATGAGGGAGTGGTATTTTTCCGGTTTGAGGAGGGCCTCGGCGCGCGCGCCGTTGAGGAAGGTGCCGTCGGAGGTGCCCGCGAGGAGGCCGTCGAGGCAGGCCTGGATGTCGTCATAGAAAACGATTTCGGAGTGGGGGTAGGAATCGCGGCTGTAGTAGTACTGCATCAGGTTGTGGCGGTTGACGCCGATGCGTTTTTCCTTGCCGTCGCCGTATTCGTTGAGGAAGGTCAGGTCGCTGATGAGCGTGCCCAGGCTCTTGCCGCCGACGATGCGGTAGTCCTGCTTGACGGAGTTGCTGATGTAGGCGGGGAGCATGATGTCGATCTCGCCGGATTCGACCGCATCATAGCCTGATTTCTGGTCGTCGAAGCAGACGAATTCGAGCGCCAGCCGTTCCTCCAGCTTCAGCCGCTTGAGGATTTCCAAGACGGCGTCGATGACCGAGCCCATCGGGTTGCCGTTTTTGTCGCGCGTGGAGAACGGGAGGTAGTGGTCGAAGTAGCCGATGCGGAGCGTGTCGTGGTCGGCGAGCCACTCCTTTTCGTCGGTGGTGAGGTTGCGGCTGAGGACCGTGTCGGAGAAGTAGCGCTCCTGGAGGCGCGAGAAGAAGAAGAGGTCGTTGGCGAGGATCTTCTCCATCGCGAAATTGATGTCGTCGCGTAGGTCGGGGCGGTCCTTGTTCGCGACGAGGTAGTAGGCCGACGCGCCGATTTTTTCGAGCGCCGAGAGATAGTTTTTCGCCACGACGCTGACTTCGAGGTCGAGGTCGATTTTTCCGGCCAGCAGGTCGGCTTCCTTCTCCGGGATTTCGGCGTATTCGACGATTCGCAAATCGACGTTTTTCTTCACGCACCACTGCTTCAGGAGGTCGATCTGCATCGTGCCCTTCGTGACGCCGACGGTCTTGCCGTTGAGGGAGGCGAGGTCGTCGGGGGCGATGTCCGCGTTGTCCGCCGCCGTGTAGAGATAGTAGTACTCGAAGCCCATCGCCTCGTCGGGGTAGAGAATCGACTGGGCGCGCTCTTCGGTGTAGCTGATTTCGTAGAAGACGTCGACCTCGCCCGAGAGGAGTTTTTGGAGGCTTTCGGAGAAATTGGTGGAGGGGAGATACTCGACGTCCCAGCCGGCGTAGGTGGCGATGGCCTGGACGAAGTCGTAGACGTAGCCGGAGACGGGGTTTCCGTGGGCGTCCGTGATCAGCAGGCGGTTGAACTCCTGGCAGGGGATGCGGACGAGCTTCCGCGGCTTCTTCTCCGAGCCGGCGAGCGTGCCGGGGAAGAGGAGCAGCAGCGCCGCGGCGAGAAACGCGGCAGCCCGGCGGAAGCTGGCGGGGAATGCAAGGTGGGGCGGGGTCGTCATGATGAAGGCAGTTTAGCAGAGGAGCAAGGAAATGGCAAGGGGCACGCCGCCCCCCCCGATTCTGGGTGTGAGCAAAAAGTGTAAGGGTCTCAATGGAGGACGGGCAAAGAATGGCCTTGTTTGTTGAGAAACAGCCGAAAATTGCATGCCTAGATAAAAATAGACATATCATTTGGCCTTTCGCGGTCGAGGGACACGACTGGGGGCGCGGGCGGCCCGCCCGCGAAAATCCAAAGGATGGCGGCAGA
>JAFTAH010000088.1 GCA_017458625.1 Kiritimatiellia bacterium
AAACTTGTTCAAACGACGGCATGGTGTTTCCCGACGAGGCGCCGGATTGAAGGCGCAGTTTCCTGCGTCGAAATCCGGCAACGACGTGGGGGAACATCAGGGCAAGTTTGGACAAGGAATTTTGAATTCAGGACACTAGGGCACGGGGAACTTGTCGGTGAGAGCGAGAACTTCGTTGCGAACTTGATCGGCCACCGTCTCGTCGTCGAGATGACGCAGCAGCTGGCCAATCCAGGCGGCGATCTGCTTCATTTCGGGCTCCTTCATGCCACGCGTGGTGACCGCAGGGGTACCGATCCGGATGCCCGAGGCCACGAAGGGCTTCTGCGTGTCGAAGGGAATCGCGTTCTTGTTGACGGTGATCAGCACCTTGTCGAGGGCCGTGGCGGCGTCCTTGCCGGTCACCCCGAGGGGCGTCAGATCCGCCAGCATGAGGTGGTTGTCGGTACCGCCCGAGACGATGCGCACACCGTTAGCCTCGAGTTCTGCCGCCAGCACCTGGGCATTGGCGACCACCTGCCGGATGTAGTCCTTGTAGGCTGGCTGCATCGCCTCGTGGAGGCAGACCGCCTTGGCGGCGATGACGTGCATGAGCGGCCCGCCCTGGATGCCCGGAAACACCTGCTTGTCGATGACCTTGGCGAACGGCTCCTTGCACAGGATCATGCCGCCGCGCGGCCCGCGCAGGGTCTTGTGGGTGGTGGTAGTCACGAAGTCGGCAAGAGGCACGGGGCTCGGATGGAAGCCGGTGGCGACCAGCCCCGCGATGTGGGCCATGTCCACCATGAGCAGGGCCCCCACGGAGTCGGCGATGGCGCGCAACCGCTTGAAGTCGATGATGCGGGAGTAGGCGCTGGCCCCGGCGACGATGAGCTTGGGCTGGTGCTCGCGGGCGAGCCGCTCCACCTCGTCATAGTCGATGCGCTCCGTCTCGCGGCTCACACCGTAGGGCACGATGTTGAAGAAACGCCCGGAAAAGTTCAGCTTGTGGCCATGGGTGAGGTGGCCGCCGTCGGCCAGGCTCATCGACAACACGGTGTCGCCTGGATTGAGCACCGAGAAGTAGACCGCCATGTTCGCCTGGCTTCCGCTGTGTGGCTGGACATTGACATGCTCGGCCCCGAACAGCTCCTTGGCGCGCTCGATGGCCAGCTGCTCGGCCTTGTCCACGTTCTCGCAACCGTTGTAGTAGCGCTTGCCCGGATACCCTTCCGCATACTTGTTGGTCAGACGCGACCCCTGGGCCTCGCAGACCGCACGGCTGACGTAGTTCTCGCTCGCGATGAGCTCGATGTTGTTGACCTGCCGACGCGCCTCCTCCTTGAGGACAAGGTACAGCTCGGGATCGACCTCGTGGACGGCCACGGGCTCGGCGGCGCTCAGCTCGCAGGCCGACATTTTCTTCACCCGCCGGTCGTGACGCGTCCCCGGCTCGAAGGTGGCGTCCATCCATGCCTGCAGAATGCCGGGCAAATCGGCTTCCGGCACGATTGCCGCGCCCAGGGCCAGTATATTCGCATTGTTGTGCTCGCGGGCAAGCCGCGCCATGTCCGCGTTGAAGACCAGCGCGCAACGCACACCCGCGAACTTGTTGGCGGTGATGCTCATGCCGACGCCAGTCGTGCATACCAGCACCCCTTGGTCCAGCGACCCGTCCGAAACTCGCCGTGCCACTTCCTTCGCAAAGTCCGGATAGTCGACCGATTCCGTGCTGTACGTCCCAAAGTCGACCACCTCGACGTTTTCCTGCCCCTGCAGCCACTCCTTGACCGCCCGCTTCATCGCGAAGCCGCCGTGATCCGAGCCAATGCCAATCTTCATCTGTCTACTCCATTCGTGCTCCCCCGGTTCTGTCCGGCGCCCAGCCACTGCTGGCCTGCCCCACCGACACCAGGCGGCGCGGACTTTATCCGCCCATCCCCGAAAAGTCAAGCGTTTTACCCTTGCCAAAACGATTTGAGATTTGACGCGACGCCCACCAAGGCGTATGCTCCCGACGTTTGCAATTGAAAGAAAGGTCTTGTGATGGCGAAAAACGAGCAGAAGGAACATGGTGGGCTGGTGTTTGAGCTGGAGAATCTCGCCTTGGGCGCGCGGCGCATCCGCTACGAGGTCCTCGCCGGCATCTTCCAGGAGCAGGGCATCCCCTTTTCGGCCGTGCAGTACTCCCGCTACTGCCTCGGCCGCCCCGATGACTACCTCCCCGGCCTTGTCGAAAAGGTCGGCTACACCGCCGCCCCCGCCACCATGGTCGCCGAACGGCTCCGCGGCGAGTCCCTCTCCCGCCTTATGCAGAAGGATTGCGCCCTCGACGCCAATCTCAAGGCCTGGCTCGACGACGCCAAGGCCCACTCCATGCCCATCGCCGCCGTGACCTGCCTTCCCCAGGAAGCCGCCACCAGCATCACCAAGCGCCTCGCCTTCGAAACGTGGGGCATCCGCGTCCTCTACTCTACCGACACCCAGAGCTTCCGCTCTCCCGCCGCCTGGCTCTCCGCGGCCCAGGTCCTGGCCCGTCACCCCACCCACTGCCTCGCCCTCGTGACCAGCGCCTCCTGGGCCCGCGCCGCCCTCGCCGCCAGCTTCAAGGGCATCGCCATCCCCGACGAGTTCACCGAGTTCGAGAACTTCGCCGGCATGAACTACATCCTCTCCTCCCTCCAGGAACTCAAGGCCGATGCAACCTTCAAGAAGCTCGGCCTCTAGCCGCCCCCGCAAGCCGGCCAGCAAGTCCGCCGCCCTTCCCGCCCCCCGCAAGCCCTACTCCGAACGCGACGCCGCCCGCGACGTCGCCACCCGTCCCGCCAGCACACCTCCCGTCTCCCCGGACGCCATTCCCCGCACCCCTTCCACCCCCGACGGGGCCCGCGAACTCGCCCGTCTTCTCGACATCATGGCCCAGCTCCGGCACCCCGTCACCGGCTGCCCCTGGGATCTCCAGCAGAACCTCTCCACCCTGCGCCCCTACCTCATCGAGGAGGCCTACGAGGTTCTCGACGCCCTCGAGGACGGCTCCCGCGAACACCTTGCCGAGGAGCTGGGCGACCTCCTCCTCCAGATTGTCTTCCAGGCACGTGTCGCCGAGGAGGAAGGCGCCTTCGGCTTTGCCGACGTCGCCCGCGGCATCTCCGACAAGATGATCCGCCGCCATCCCCACATCTTCGGCGCCATCCATGTCGACGGCGCGGCCGATGTCCTCCGCAACTGGGACGTCATCAAGGCCGCCGAGCACGGCAAGACCCAGCGCAAGAGCGTCCTCGACGCCGTCTCCCGCTCCGCCCCGCCCCTCCACCGCGCCTACCAGCTCCAGGAACGCGCCGCCCGCGTCGGCTTCGACTGGGATCAGACCGAGGAGGCCTTCGACAAGCTCCACGAGGAAGTCGGCGAACTCCGCGACGCCATTCGCTCCGGCATCCGCCCCGACATCATCGGCGAGCTGGGCGATGTCATCTTCTCCATTGTCAACATCGCCCGCTTCGTCTCCTGCGACCCCGCCTACGCCCTCACCTGCACCAACAACAAGTTCGAACGCCGCTTCCGTGTCGTCGAGGCCGAGATCACCGCCCAGGGCCGCCGCATGCAGGACGCCTCCCTCGCCGAAATGGAGGCCATCTGGGACCGCCAGCGCGCCGAGGAACACGCCGCCGAGGCCGCCCGCCTCGCCTCCGCCCAGAAAAAGACCCAAAAGACCGCCAAAAAGCCGAAACCGGTGAAAAAGGCTCCCCAGGCCGCCCCCAAGAAGGCCGCGACGCCCCGCCCTCGCAAACCCTCCCGGAAATAGCCCGTGACCTCCCTCCTCGAGATTAAGTGCGCCCGCTGCGGCACCGTCAACACCCTCCCCAACCTCCACTGCCGCCACTGCGGCGCCCCCCTCGACTACGCGGAATCCGAGCGCCGCCTCCAGGCCGCCTCCCGCCCCCGCTTCTCCTCCCACGCCCTCCTCGGCTATGCCGGATGGACCCTCCTCCTGCTGCTTCTCCTCGCCCTGGTCGCCGCCCTCTGGCCCGCCGACCTTCCCCGCGACACCTCCGGCAAACCCCTCGACGCCCGCCGCTACACCATGATGGGCCACGTCCTCCTCGACGCCATCGACCATAACCTCTCCACCAACCTCGACATCGCCGAACGCGACGTCAACGCCTTCTTCCACTACAAGGTCGCCGCCCGCGCCTCCGACCCCGGCGAAGACCTCCCCTTCCTTTCCCCCGCCTTCCGCGATGCTGGCGTGCATTTCGACCAGGATGCAGGTGCCGTCTGGCTCAAGACCGCTCGCGGCCCCTTCTCCCTCACCTCCGAGTTCCGCTTCGTCGTCGCCCCCGACGGCACCCTTGCCGTCACCTCCGCCCGCATCGGCCACCTTCCCCTCCCTGGCCCCCTCGGCCGCCTCTATGCCACCACCCGCACCTCCCTCCTCGACAAGTTTGCCTCCGAATCCCGCATCCTCCGCTCCCTCTCCGCCGCTGAACTCCGCCCCGGCATCCTCTCCGTTTCCGTCTCCCCCTCCCCCTAGCCCCCCCTTGGCCCCTAGATACCTAGAACCCTAGCATTCTAGAGCGGTTTTCAAATTACTGTAGCCATTTGGCGGGCGGCTTCCGGAGGTGCGGCTTCCAGCCGCGCAATTAATTTGGGCGCGACAGGATGTCGCACCCCCGGACCTTGTGGCCACACATTTTCGCAAAATGCTCTAGAATCCTAGTTTCCCCTCCACCCCTCCTCTGTGTCCAAGCCAGTCCTTCCCAATTTTGCGTTCAGCTGATTCTTTTCTGGGTTTCGCCGTCCCGTCCGAACTGTTATGCTGGAGGGGTTCATGCATCTGCTCATCGACATCCAGGCCGCCGTCGGCCAGCTGGCGGGCATCGGCCGCTACACGCGGGAACTCCTGCGGCATCTGCCCGCCGAGCTCGGGCCAGGCGACCGTCTGACCGCCGCCTACTTCGACTTCCACCGCCGCGGACTCCCCTTCGTGGCGCCCTCCGCCGGTCCCGCCCTCGCCTATGCCGCCTGCCGCTGGTGCCCCGGCGCCGTGGCCCAGCAGCTCTGGAAGCGCCTCGGCATCCCCGCCTACACCCGCTTCTTCCCGCCGGCGGATGTCTGCCTCTTCCCGAATTACATCATTCCGCCGCTGCCCCCTCACGTCCGTGCCGTCGCCACCATCCACGACGTCTCGTTCCTCCGGCTCCCCGAAACCACCGAAAAGAAGAATCTCCGGTGGATGCGCTCGCAAATCTTCCAGACGGCCGCCCGCGCCGACGCCATCCTCACCGATTCGCAGTTCTCCGCGCGCGAAATCGTCGAGACGCTCCACGTGCCCGCCGCGAAGGTCCACGCGATTCCGCTCGGCCTCCCGTCGATGCCGCCGCCCCTGGCTCCCGCGCGCGCCGCCGCCTTGCGGACGGAGCTGGGCCTCTCCCGTCCCTACATCCTGCACGTCGGCACCATCGAGCCCCGCAAGAACATCCCGTTCCTGCTGGACGTCCTCCGCCACGCGCCGGCGCTGGACGCCGACCTCGTGCTGGCGGGCGGCCTCGGCTGGAAGACGGACCCCATCCTGGCCGCGCTCCGGTCGTCGCCGCTGGCCGCCCGCGTCCATCTGCTCTCCCATGTGCCCGACGACACCCTGTCCGCGCTCTATGACGGAGCCCTGGCGTTCGTCTTCCCCTCCCTCTACGAGGGCTTCGGCCTGCCGCCGTTGGAGGCCCTGGCCCGGGGCACCCCCGTGCTGGCGGCCGACAACTCGTCTCTGCCCGAAGTGCTGTCTCCCGCCGCGACGCTGGTTCCCGGCTACGACCCCGCCCGCTGGGCCGCGATGCTCCAGGCCCTGGTGGCCAATCCGCCCCCGCGCGCCCGCCTCGTCGCCCACGCCGCCCGCTTCTCCTATGCCGCCACCGCCCGCCAGACGCTGGCCGTCCTCCGCAGCCTGATGTTGTAGGCGACCATGAGCGCTTCCGTCTTCGACCGCTACGCGCCCTTCGTCCAGGACTTCATCTACCGCAACCAGTGGCAGCACCTCCGCTCCGTGCAGGTCGCCGCCAGCGACGTCCTCTTCCACACGGACGACCACCTCCTGCTCTGCGCCTCGACCGCCTCCGGCAAGACCGAGGCCGCCTTCTTCCCCATTCTCACGCTGTTCGCCGAAAACCCGCCCAAGACCGTCGGCTGCCTCTACATCGCCCCCCTCAAGGCCCTCATCAACGACCAGTTCGTCCGCTTGAACGACCTCTGCGCCGAAGCCCACATCCCCGTCACCCACTGGCATGGCGACGTCTCCCGCTCGCGCAAGGAGAAGCTCCTCCGCCATCCCGCCGGCATCCTCCAGATCACGCCCGAGTCGCTTGAGGCCATGCTCATCCACCGCCACGCCCAGCTGCCGCGCCTCTTCGGCGACCTCCGCTTCGTGGTCATCGACGAGATCCACTCCTTCCTGCGCAGCGAGCGCGGCATCCAGATGCTCTGCCAGATCGAGCGGCTCTGCCGGCTGGCGGGATGCCGCCCCCGGCGCATCGGGCTTTCCGCCACGGTCGGCGACCCGGAGGCCGTCGGCCGCTTCCTGGCCGCGAACACCGGTCGCCAGACCGCCATCCCCGCCATTCAGGCCCCGGGCCAGCGCTGGCGCATCGTGATGGAGCACTTCTACGTCTCCGACCCCCAGGCCGACCCCGCCGACCCGCCCCCCCCCGACGACGCCCCGCGCCCCGCCACCGACCGCGCCCCCGACCTCGCCGACCGCGCCCTAGGCTTCATCTTCGCCCATTCGCGCGGCCGCAAGTGCCTGGTGTTCGCCAATTCCCGCGAGGAGTGCGAGGTGTTCACCGCCACCTTCCGGCAGTACTGCGAGCTGGCCCGCGAACCCGACCGCTTCCTCATCCACCACGGCAACCTCTCCGTCAGCTTCCGCGAAAGCGCCGAAGAGCTGATGAAGGACGACGGCGTGCTGGCCAGCGTCTGCACCACGGCCACCCTGGAGCTCGGCATCGACATCGGCCGCCTCGAGATGGCCTTCCAGGTGAACGCCCCCTTCACCGTCTCGAGCTTCCTCCAGCGCATGGGCCGCACTGGCCGCCGCGACGCCCCCCCCGAGATGTGGTTCGTCATGCGCGAGGAGCATCCCTTCCCGCGCGCCGAATACCCCACCAGCGTCCCATGGCCCCTCCTCCAGGCCATCGCGCTCGTCCAGCTCTACCTGGAGGAACGCTGGGTCGAGCCCCCGCGCCCCCGCCGCCTTCCCTACAGCCTGCTCTACCACCAAACCATGAGCGTGCTCGCCGCCGCCGGCGAGCTCTCCCCCGCCGCCCTCGCCCAGCGCGTGCTGGCCCTCTCGCCCTTCGCCGCCGTCACTCCCGACGACTACCGCTGCCTCCTCCGCCACCTCCTCGCCACCGACCACCTCCAGCGCACCGAACGCGACGGCCTCATCCTCGGCCTCGCCGGCGAACGCATCGTCAACGACTTCCGCTTCTACGCCGTCTTCCGCGAAAACGAGGAATACGCCGTCCGCTCCGCCTCCGAGGAACTCGGCACCGTCGTCTCCCCGCCGCCCGTCGGCGACCGCCTGGCGCTGGCCGGACGCGTCTGGGAGGTCGAGGAGGTCGACCCGCGCCACCACCTCGTCTACTGCCATCCCGTCAAGGGCGTCGTCCCCGCGAACTTCGGCGACGTGGCCGGCGACATCCACACCCGCATCCTCGAGCGCATGCGGCAGGTGCTGGCCGAGAACACCGTCTACCCCTATCTCCTCCACAACGGCCGCGCCCGCCTGGACATGGCCCGCACCGCCGCCGCGGCCGCCGGCGTCCCCGGCCAGTCCCTCCTGCATCTCGGCGGCAACATGTACTGCCTCCTCCCCTGGCTCGGCAGCTACCCCTTCCTCGCCCTCGAGCGCTTCCTCCGCCTCCGCTGCCGTGCCCGCCTCGGCCTCAGGAACTTCAACGCCTTCCGCCCCTACTATATCCTCTTCACCATGACCGCCCCCGCCGCCGACTTCTTCCCCATCCTCCGCGAAGAGCTCGACCGGGGCCTTGACCCGATGGAGCTCCTCTTCCCCGACGAGGTCCCCATCTTCGAGAAATACGACGACTACCTCCCCCCCGAGCTCGTCCGCAAGGCCTTCGCCCTCTCCGTCCTCGACCTCGACACCATGGCCGCCCGCATCCGCCAACTCGCCGCCGCTCCTCCCTCTCCCCCCCCTGCCTGACCTGCGGGGCCGGCGGCCCCCTCCTTCTCGCGCACCACCTGTAACCTTTCGCCCCCAGCCGCGACTATGGGAACAGTCGGCCCCCGGTTCCGCCCCGTCGCGGAGGGACTGACAGGAGAAACACCCCATGAAGAAAAGCCTTTTCGCCATTCTCGCCGCCCTCGTGGCCCTGGCCTTCGCCCTGCCCGCGCAGGCCGCCCCCCATCATGGCTGGGCGCCCCCCGCCTACGACCGCCACGGTCCCCCGCCCCACCATCGCCCTCACCACCCCCCCGCGCCCCCGCCGCCCGTCTTCCGTCACCACTACCACCCTGCGCCCCCGCCGCCTCCCCCGCCGCCGCCCCCCCCGCCGCCTCCGCCAATCCGCTCTTCCACCATCACCTACTCCGCCCCCGGCTACTCCTTCAGCTACTCCGTCGGCCCCGGAGGCTATTACATCTTCCCGTAATCCGTCCCGTCCCCTCGCCGGAGCCTTGCCATTGAGCCTCGCCTGTGCCATTCTTCCGTCCGTCTCGCTGACGGTGCCTCCCCGCCCCGTCCGCCTCGCCGCTCTCCTGCACCTCCCAGGCGCACGCATGACCCAAGACTTCAACCCCATCCCTGCCGACGACCGCTTCGCCGACGAACCGTCCCCCGCCCCCCTGGAGGACGCCTCCCCCGCCGATGTCGCCCTCCCCGCCACCTCCTCGCCTGAGTTCCTCGCCGAGGAGGAAAAGGCCATGGCCGCCATCCAGCGCGTCCTCGAGGGCGACACCGAGGCCTTCGCCGTCATCCTCCATACCTACGAGCGCCTCGTCGCCGCCGCCCTCTCCCGCCGCCTCCCCGCCCAGGACGTCCAGGAAGTCGCCCAGGACACCTTCCTCCGCGCCTTCCGTGCCCTCCCCTCCTTCCGCCACGACTCCCCCGTCCGCTCCTGGCTCCTCAAGATCGCCCGCCTCGCCGCCATGGACCACTGGCGCCACCACTACCGCCGCCACGACATCGTCATGTCCGACTTCGACGAGGCCGGTGCCATCGGCGTCGAGCACGCCGCCCAGGCCGTCCAGGACGCCCGCTCCGCCGAACAGCGCCGCCGCGACGACGCCCGCCTCCTCCTCGAAGCCGCCATGGCCCGCCTCTCCCCGGACGACCGCGCCGTCCTCACCCTCGTCGAACTCGACAACGTGCCCATGGCCGTCGCCGCCGAACAGCTCGGATGCGGCCTCTCCGCCGTCAAGGTCCGCGCCTTCCGCGCCCGCAAGCGCCTCAAGCAGCACGTCGAAGACATCCTTTCCCAGGAAAACGCCACCCCCTCCACCCCAAACGCCCAGTAGACAGGAGGTCACCCCATGAAAAACTTCCCCCTTCCCTTCACCCCGTCCGGAGACCTCGACCTCTCCCCCCTGCGCGACGCCCCCCGCGCCGCCGTCCCCGAGCTCGACACCGCCGCCATCATGGCCGCCGTCCGCGCCGAGGCCGCCGCGCGCCCCCTCGTCTGGCACCGCCCCAACCCCGCCGCCCAGACCTTCTCCGCCATCGCCGCCGCCATCGCCATCGCCTGGTCCGCCATCACCCTCCTCCACGCTCCCGCCGCCGCCGACTCCCACATCCAGACCGCCTGGCTCCAGAACATCGACCCCTCCGCCCTCGAGGAGGCCCTCACCTCCGAAGGCGCCGTCGATGCCGCCTCCTACGACCTCGCGGCCCTCCCCCCTACCGCCCCCGCCCCCCGGCCCTAACCCCCTGAAAGGATATCCCCCATGCGCACTTGGAACTGGCTTCTCATCATCCTGGCCGCCTTCCTCCTCGGCGGAGCCGTCGGCTACCAGTTCAACAACGCCCTCGTCGCCCGCCGGGCCCGCCTCTTCGCCGCCTCCACCCCCGCCGAACGCGCCGCCCACATGGCCGGACGCATGGCCAAACGCCTGGACCTCACCCCCGAACAGCGCGAGGCCGTCACCGCCGTCATCCTCTCCTACGACGCCCGCTTCGCCCAGAACCGCGAGGAACGCAACGCCGCCCGCGACGCCATCAGCGCCGACCTCAACCGTGACCTCGAAGCCCTCCTCACCCCCGAACAGATCGTCCTCCACGAAAAGATCATCGCCGAGCTCCGCGCCGCCAAGCGCCCTCTCCCCCGCCACTAACGCGCCCCCCCTCCTCCTGGAATCCTAGAAATTCTAGAAATTCTAGATGTCTAGGCGTCTAGTTTTCTAGCTTTTCTCCGCCGCCGGGCAAACCCGGTGGAACGGACACGCGGCGCATCCCGGCGACGGCGAGGGCTCGAACGCCGCCCCGTCCCCCGGATCGTTCTCCTCCGGTTTTGCCAGCGGAAACAGCATCTCGTCCGCCGAATTGACGATGAACTCCCGCGTATTGCCAATGTCCGTCGGCGTGAACTCCAGCGTGTACGACTCGTCGAACAGCGGCGAATAGGCCGTCGCCAGCACCGGCAGATCCGGGTCGGTCACCGGATTGACCGCCGTCCGGTTCCGCGTGTCCGCCAGACACGCATGGATCGCCAGCCGCTCCCGCAACGACGTCAGCGCCACCTCCGGGTGCGCCTCCCACAGATACAAGTGCATCTGCCCATGGTCCAGAATCAGCAGCGACGGATGCGCCCGCACCTTGAACCCGTTCAGAATCGACGTGAGCGGCCGGTCGATGAAGATCAGCCGCTCCTTCGGCAACGCAAACAGGTCCTGCGCCAGCGTCGACCCCGCGAACGTCCGGATCGCCAGCGCCAGCCGATCCACCGTCTGCTTCCAGTCCGCCGCCGTCACCGGCACCTCGAACACGTGCTCGAAGAGCCCCACCATGTGAACCGGATCCGCCCGGAACGCCCCCGACCGCGAATGCAGGAACTCCTCCCGCATGTTCTCGATCTGCCGCGCCTCGATCCCCCCCGCCTCGGCCGCCAGCAGCCCTGGCGTCATCGGCCGCGTCCCCGACCGCAGCAGATGCGCGATGGCCATCGACACATGCGTCGCCACCCAGTCCTGCCGCGTGAACAGCCGCTTGAGGATGTACAGCTCCCGCACCGCCGCCGGCGCCGAGTCCAGCCACCCCCCCCATGCCAGATAGTACGCATAGTAGTACCGCCGCAGACAGCTCTGGAACACCTCGTGCCGCGTATGCGACCACAGAAAGTCGTTGTGCGGCACCTCTTCGCGGAAATACTGCTCCTGGCTGCTACTCATGGCCTTCTCTCCTGACATCACGCCCATCGTTCATCCCGCGGCCCCGTTTTCCAGACAATGGAAATGTATTGCCCCTGTTTTTCCATGGAATGGAACCATGTTTCGGCACTTTTTCCAGACAATGGAAACATGTTTTGCGCGCTCATCGCTTTCCCCTCCCGCCGTCTGGCCCCGGCCCGCCGAGCCGTTGCGCGATCTGCTGCCGCCACAGGCTCGCCAGCCCGCCCTTCGCCGTCTCCCGGTAGGCCGCCTGCAAGTCGCGCCCCGTCGACGCCATCACCTGGATCACGTCGTCGAAGCTGATCATGTGCCGCCCGTCCGTGATCAGCGCCACGTTCGCCGCCTCCACCGCCCGCAGCGCCGCGTTCATGTTCCGCTCGATGCACGGAATCTGCACATACCCCTCCACCGGATCGCACGTCAGCCCCAGGTTGTGCTCCATCGCCATCTCCGCCGCATACTCCACCTGCAAGAGCGACGCCCCGTTCAGCTGCGCCACCGCCGCCGCCGCCATCGAGCACGCCGACCCCACCTCCGCCTGGCACCCCGCCTCCGCCCCCGACACCGTCGCGTTCGCCCGGATCGACGCCCCGAACAGCCCCGCCGTCGCCAGCGCCTCCAGAATCCGCCGCCGCGCCACTCCCGCGTCCGTCTCGTAGAAGTACATCACCGCCGGCAGCACTCCCGCCGCCCCGCACGACGGCGCCGTCACGATCCGCGCCCCCGCCGCGTTCTCCTCCGCCGTCGCCAGCGCGTACGCCGAGATCAGCGCCAGGTCCCGCCGCGTCTTCGGCAGCGACTGCGCCCGGAAGTGGAAGATCCCCGCCCGCCGCGCCAGCTCCAGCGTCCCCGGCAGCACGATCTGCGTCGACGCCAGCCCCCTCCGGATCGTCTCCCGCATCACCTCCCAGATCCCCTCCAGCCGCTCCCACACGTCCGGCTCCGTCTGCTCCACCAGCTGCCAGAACGCCAGGTCGTTCGCCCGGCAGAAGTCCATAGCCTGCGAAATGTTGTGCACCGGATAGTACACCGGGTCCGCCAGCGCCACGGGATGCCCCTCCGCGTCCGCCAGGTTCCCCCCACCGATCGAGCACACCGTCCAGTCGTACGCCGGCATCGGCACCCCCCCCGCCCCGAACGCCTGGAACACCATCGTGTTCGGATGCGGCAACTTCGAGTCCGGCGTCTTCAGGTCGACCACGATCTCCGCCGGCACCGGCGCCAGCGCCCGCACCAGCGTCTTGTCCGTCCAGTGCCCCCGGCCCGTCGCGGCCAGCGACCCCTGCAACGTCACCCGCACCTTCGTCGGCGGCGGCTCCCCCAGCGCCTCCAGAAACAGCTTCGCCGCCCGTTCCGGCCCCATCGAGTGCGTCGACGATGGCCCCGGCCCCACCGCGTACACCTCGAAGATCGACTGCAACCGCCCGTCCTTCTTCCGCGCCTCCCCCGGCGCCGAAGCCGCCTTTTCCGGCACCTTTGCCGGGGCCTTCTCCGCCAACTTCCCCGCCGCCGGCCCGCGCTTCCGCGGACGCCTCGCCTCTCGAACCTCTCCTCTCATGGCGACGGCACCTCGAAACGCTTCCGCAACGACATCCGCCCCCGCCCCGCGCCCCCCTCTTCCGGCCTCGGCCCCGCCTCCGTCCACGCCGCAAACGCCGTCAGCGCCAGCAACCCCACGTTCCGGACCACGTTCCACCCCCCCGACGAGCTCGCGTCCGCCCGCGTCGAAAAGCACCCGCACGATGCCGTCTCCCCCGCCGCCAGCAGCATCGCGATCGCCCCCGTGAACACCACTAGCATCCCCCCGATCGTCAACAGCCCCGCCAGCCGCAGCCGCCGACCGCCTTGCCCCCGCCAGAACGGAAGCGCCGCCACCCCCGCCGCCAGCTCCACCCACGGCAGCGCGATCGCCGCCACGTTCACCAGCACTCCCTCCACGACATGATACCGGCTCACCGCCAGCGCGAACGCCTCCGGCTCCAGCAGCTTCGGCACGCTCGCCGCCACGAATAGCGCCCCCAGCCCCAGACAGCAAAGCCCCGAGAACACCTTCCGCGCGCTCATGGCCGACCTCCCGTTGCCCCCGCCGCCGCCGCCCCCGTGGCGACCGCCGCCGGCCCCGCCCCCGTCTCCACCTCGCCCCCGTACTCCGTCCATTCCGCAAAGCCCCCCGAATACATCGAGACCGCCGTGAACGCCCGGTTCGTCAGCGCCCGCGCCAGCGTCAGCGCATCGTCGCAGTCCATCCCCGAGCAATACGTCACCACCGCGGCGTCCGGCATCGCCGCCAGCGCCAGCCCCGGCAGCACCACGTCAAGCTCCTCCGGCGGCACGCAGAACGCCCCTGGAATGTGCCCCGCCGCGTATTCCTCCGCTCCGCGCGCATCCAGCAGATACACCCCTCCCCCTTCCCCGCTGTCCACCGCCGTCCGCACCTCCGGCAGAAACACCACCGGAACCCCCGCCTCGTGCGCCAGCGTCTCCACGTGGTGCGACCAGTCCTTCGACCACGCCAGCCCCCCCGGCCGCACCGCGTTCACCGCCAGCCCCGCCACGCTCGCCGCCAGCGTCAGCAGCACCGCCGACGGAATCGCCGCCACCAGCCTGCCCAGCGTTGTCGTCCTGCCCCGGCCCATACCTCGCGCTCCTTGCTCGCCGCTCCTCCGCCCCTATTCCTGGCTCCCGGCCCCCGCCCCCGCCGGAATCGCCCAGTAGCCCGTGTACGGAATCATCACCTCCGGCTGCCGCACATCGTCCGTCTCCACCCGCACATCTCCGTTGAACGGCCCCTCCGCGCCCGGTGCCTCCACCGTCAGCCGGAAGTCGTGCCGCCGCGACTCCATCCCGTCCGCCGCCCCCAGATATTCCACCGTCGCCGACGCCCCCGTCGTCCACCACGACTTCACCGTCATCGGCTGGTCCGACTCCACCGAAAACGTCGCCTGCCGCGCCTCCGGCGTCGCGATCCTCCCCATGTACAGCGCCGCAGGCGACGCCCACACCGGCTTGATGACCGTCCCCTTCAGCGTCAGCACCGGATTCGGCTGGTCCGGGTCGTTGCACGTCACGGTGATGGTCTTCAGCTGGTACCCCAACCGCCCCACCAGGTTGAACGTCACGTCGATCGTCCCCTCCTCCCCGGGCGGAATCGTGTCCTTCGCCACCTTGGCCACCGTGCAGCCGCACGACGCCCGCGCCCCCGAAATGGTCAACGTCAGCTTGCCCGTGTTCTTGAACACATACGAATGCGTCACCGCCGCCGTCGACAACGCCGACCCGAAGTCGTACACCGGCTCCGCGCACGAGAACGTGGCCTTCAGCACCTCCCCCTCGTCCGCCCATGCCACCGCCCCCAACGCCAACCCGGCCAGCGCCACGGCCAACACTTTCTTCCAACCCCCGCACCGCTCGATTTTCAGTTTCGTTTTCATATCTGCCTGACTCTACTCCCTCCCCCCTTCCCCCGCAAGGACTTTTCACCCCCTTTGCGTCCCCGTTGACCCTTCAGTTTCCGGCTCCTCGCCAGGAAGGCCTTCCCGACAGGGCCCAACCGCAAATGGCCTTAATGATCATTTTTCGCAAAATCTGGTAGGGCCAGCGCTCCGCGCGGGCTGTTCCCAAGGGGGTCAATGTACTTGAACCGTGCAATCCCCTCGGGATGTTGGTGCGGCGCGCGACTCATGCCGCCATGCGCCAGCCGCCGTACGTGGCGGCGAGGCCCAGGACGAGGCTGGCGACGATGTAGGCCCCGGCGGCGAGCCAGTTGCCAGCGCGCAGCATGGCCAGGCTTTCGTTCGAGAAGGTCGAGAAGGTGGTGAAGCCGCCACAGAGGCCAACCGTCAACAGGAACCGCACCTGCTCGCTCCAGCCAAGCCGCGAGGAGAGCGCCCCGAACATGCCGATGAGGAAGGCGCCACCCACGTTGGCGGCCAACGTCCCCCACGGCCAGCCGCGCCCGTTCAGGGCCAGCGACAGCGCATAGCGCGCCACCCCGCCCGCCCCGCTCCCCAGAAATACCATCAGCCAGTTCATTGCGCCTTCATCAAGCTTGTTGTCGGAAAACCTACCATCCTCCGGTCTCGCTGGCAAGGGGCGAGGGGCGCCAACTAAGCCATTGGATCAATTTGTCCTTTTCCACTAGTGCCTTTTCTCCCCCCGTGCTACTCTTCCCTCGCAAACGGGAAAGGATATTCCTCCGCCGCCCACAACAAAAAGATCCGCCATGAAAAAACTCCCCGCCACTCTCCTCGCCGCCGCCATTGCCGCGACCCTCGCCCATGCCGCCCCCATCCGCCCCGGCACCCCCTACACCCTCGACGAAATCCGCGGCTACGCCACCCTCGAGCGCACCCTCGACCGCCTCGGCATCGAGCTCGCCCGCCAATACCACCCCGAAGAAGCCCCCGTCTACTCCTTCCTCCGCGACCGCGACATCGCCGACACCACCCTCAATTTCGACCCCTTCGCCTCCGCCTCGCCCGTCCACTTCCTCTCCCTCTCCCCGGCCGACCGCCAAGCCTTCCTCGACCTCCTCGCCGCCGAATCCTGGTCCAACGAACCCGACACCCCCGAAGGCTGGCAAGTCTTCGTCCCCCCCACCGCCCCCTTCCGCTACTACATCGCCTCCGCCGACCGCAAAACCGCCTTCTCCAAAGACCCCGACGCCCTCCGCGCCGCCCTCGACCTCTACCCCTCCATCCCCGCCCTCCTCCCCGCCGAA
>JAFTAH010000089.1 GCA_017458625.1 Kiritimatiellia bacterium
ACTCCCCCCCCCTCTCCCCGGTGTCCAGCATTTGACGCAACCATCTTTCCCCTTAACCCAAATAATTCCACTCCGGTGTCCTTTTTAATTGACGCAACGCGGGTGAGCGGTCCAAACATTCTCTTCGGGGAGGGGCCTTGCCACGCAAAATTCCGTCGCCCCGCTGAAATGGCAAACAATTTGGACACGCAATGCTTCTTGGTCTTCATTGAAATGCAGTCATTATACACGCAACTCCATCTTGAGAAAAGCAAAATATCGGGCCGCTTCCCCCCTGATTGTAATTTACCCGTTTGAACCTAAATTCCTCCTTTGAGCCGCTGCGAAGGGAGATTTGTGCAGAGCGGGATGGGCTGGGACGTAGTGTGGGGGCGTCACCAAAAGGGTGAGGATGGCGGCAGCTCCGGAATCGTGTATGCTTCCGGCATCAACACGAAGGAAGGAGCACGACAATGGGAACCGCCGCCGTCAGCGATCATGCCACAGACCTGCCTTGTCCGCAAGAGTTCGGGCGGAGCCTCTACGCGTTCGGAGGCCCAGTCGAGGTCAGCTGGGACCCCGCCGCCAAGGTCACGCGGTGGGGAGGGATGGCGTTCTTCGCGTCGTTCCTCCGGGCGAGCGGGCTGTTCGAGCGCCTCGTCGCCGGCGCGCCGTTCGAGTACGCCAGCCCCAACGCGCCGGATGTGCGGAACGTCGTCGGCACGATGGTGCTGTCGATACTCGCCGGCCACAAGCGCCACTGCCATATCGGGTGCCTGCGGAACGACGCGGCGTGCGCGGAGCTGCTCGGGCTGACAAAGATCGTCTCGGACGAGAGCGTCCGGCGGGCGCTCGCGAAGTGCGACGAGGCGAAGCTCGGGGCCTGGCTCCTGCGGTTCGAACGGGAGACGACCGAGGCGCTCCTCCAGGTGCCCTACGTCATCGACATCGACAGCACCGTCAAGCCGAGCGAGAGGATGAACTGGCGGAGGAGCTGCGCGATGAGGGGGTTCATCCGCATCGGGCAGTCTTTCTGGGCCTGGCGGCGGTCATGCTCTTCCTGGGCCTTCCGGGCCGAATAGTCCCAGATGTCCCGATCCTTCCACGTGTTGGGGCGCGAGACGAGGCCGAGCTTGACTTCGCGGCTCAGCGTGGAGCGGGGCAGGCCGAGTTCCTTGGCGAGAGCGGTCATGGAGAGGCGGTCTTTCTTCGGGCGGCGCAGGTTAGAGCGGATTAAGAAATACCGTAGCCACATTGGGAGGGCCCGGCTTCGTCCGGGCCGCAGTCCGTAGGACGCGAGAGGGACGATCCATGGGCGTGCCTTGCGCACGGCCGCGACGAAGCGCGGCCCTCCCAGAACGGCTACAATTTTTCTGAAATTGCTCTAGCGTTGTAGGCCTGCTCAATAATCCTCCGATGGTCAAGCGTAAGGTGTGACTTCGGGGCGTGGTGGGTGGTATAATTGCGCATCGCGAGGATTCCTTTCGTTGGGATGGTTGTTCTTGATAAAGCGTCATTCTACGTCATCGAACCCTCTTTTGCACCGCCCAGGCGGCGGGAGCTGCCCCCGCCGCCTGGGCGTCCCCGTCTCCCGCGCCCGGGACAGGGAGGAGGGACCATGCCGCCCTGTCCAATTCATATTGGAACTTCCCTGTGCACGAAAAGTCAAAGGTTTTACTTGTCTTGTCAATCGTTTGACTGTATTTTTCCTGCTGTCTGCCGTACTAGGGTATCGGCACCGGAGAATTAGCGATATGTCGGCAAAATGCACCACCATCAAGGACATCGCGAGAGAGAGCGGCTTCTCGCTGAGCACGGTGTCCCTTGTCCTCAACAACCACCCCCGCATTAGCAAGACCACCCGCGACAAGGTGATGGAGGTGGTCCGCCGCCACAACTACTATCCCAACTCCGCCGCGCGCGGCCTCGCCTCCAAGTCGTCCTATACCCTGTCCGTCGTCATCCCCAACCTCACCCGCGTCTTTTCGGACATCTATCTCGGCGAGATCATTTCCGGCATCTACGAGCGGGCCGCCAGCCAGGGCTACAAGATCCTGCTCGACATCGCCACGGACGACTTCATCCGCTCCCGGGAGTATCTCAAGCTGCTCGTCAGCCGCCGCACCGACGGCATGTTCTTCATCGGGGCGGACACCCACGCCGACTTCCTGCGGGAGTTCGAGGGCACGTTCCACCGCTTCATCCTGGTCAACCAGTGGTTCCCGGACACGAAGCTCAACTTCGTCTGCGCGGACTACGGGGCCTCGGCGCGCCTGGCCGCCGCCCATCTCCTGGGGCTGGGCCACCGCCACATCGGCCTCATCGCCGGCACCAACACCTACACCGGGCTCAAGTTCCGCGACGAATTCCTGAAGACCTGCGCCGAATGGCCTGCCGGTCCTGCCCAGGTCGTCTGGGTCGATGGCGGCGAGGAGTGGAGCCAGCGCGGCGGCTATGCCGCGACGACCCAGCTCATGCAGAAGGCCCCCGCCCTGACCGCCATCATGGCGGCCAACGACCGCATGGCCCTGGGCGCGATGCGCTGGCTGGCGGACAACCACCGCGAGATTCCCGAGGAGGTTTCCGTGATGGGGGCCGACGACATCGACCTCGCCAGCTACATGAATCCGAGCCTGTCGACCATCCGCCACGACTTCTACCAGGTCGGCATCGAATCCTGCAACCGCATGCTCCAGATGCTGCGGGGCGAGATCACCGAATGCAGCGATCTCCTGCCCACGAGCCTGGTGGTTCGCGGCTCCACCGCCCGCGCCCGCAAGGACTGACCGCCGTCCTCCGAGCGCGTGCAACCGACCGTATTCGACGGCAATCGATTGCCAGCGCCCCCGTCATCGTCCTCACCCCTTTCAACCTCCGCCCCATGCCCTCCGCCCCGTTGCCACCTCCCGAGGCATCCTGCCCGCTCCCCACGGCCGACTATCCCGCCGTGACCCTGGCCCACGGCGGAGGCGGCACGCTCACCGACCGCCTGCTCCACACCGCCCTGGCCCCGCTCCTGCCGCCCGTCGGCGCCCCGGCCCTTCGCGATGCGGCTGACGTTCCTCTGCCGCAGGGCACCACGGCCGTCTTTACTACGGACACCTACGTGGTCGATCCGCCCGTCTTTCCCGGTGGCACCATTGGTTCGCTGGCGGTGCACGGGACCTTGAACGACCTGGCCGTCGCCGGGGCGACCCCGCGTGCCCTCTCCGTGGCCTTGGTGCTACAGGAGGGCCTCCCGCTCGACTTCCTGGCAGATATTGCCGCCGACATCCGGGCCGCCGCCGATGCCGCTTCCGTGCCCATCGTGACGGGCGACACCAAGGTGGTCGAGCGGTCTCTCTCGGCCACGCCCACCCTCTACGTCAACACCGCCGGCGTGGGGGCCCGGCCCCTCGACCGCCCGCCGCCGGCCCCGGAGCGAATCGTTCCCGGCGATGCCATTGTCCTGACCTCCCCCATCGCCGCCCACGGCATCGCCGTCATGGGGGCCCGCATGCATCTCGACTTCGGGCCCGCCGCCCGTTCCGACTCCGCGAACCTCGCTCCCGCCCTTCTGGCCGCCTACGAGGCGGCCCCCGGCGAGATTCATTGCGCCCGCGACGCCACCCGTTCCGGCCTCGGCGGCATCTTGTGCGAACTGGCCACCGCCGCCGGGATGCCATTTCGCTGCGACGAGCCGGCCATCCCCGTCGCCCCCTTTGCCGCCGCCGCGTGCGAGGTCCTGGGCCTCGACCCGCTATTCGTCGCGAACGAAGGATGCGCAGCCCTGTTGGTTGCCCCGACGGCGGTCGAGACGGTGCTGGCAGCCCTTCGCGCCCATCCGGCCACGGCCACCGCCCGGGTCATCGGGCATGTGGACCCGCCATCGCTCGATGCGCCGGCGGGCCAGGTCGCCCTGACGACTGCCCTCGGCACCACCCGCGTCCTCACGCCTCCCGCCGGCCACCAGCTCCCTCGCATTTGCTAAAAACGCCTGTTGCCATGACCCGTCCAGCCCACGCCTCCGCCCACCCCCTGCCCGAACTGCTCGCGCCCGCCGGCGAATACGATGCGGCGCTGGCGGCCCTTCACTACGGGGCCGACGCCATCTATACCGGACTTCCCCAGTTCTCCGCCCGGGCGGAGGCGGTAAACCTCACGCCGCCCCAGCTCGAGCAGGTCGTCGTCTACGCCCATTCCCTGCCGCGTCCCCGCCGCGTCTATGTCACCCTCAACACCTTGGTGCGCGAGGACGAGCTGCCCGAGGTGGTCAGGTCCCTCGACCTCTGCGTCCGCTGCGGCGTCGACGCAATCATCGTCCAGGACCTCGGCATTGCCCGTCTGGCGCGCCGCCACTTTCCCGTCCTGCGCCTCCATGCCTCCACCCAGCTGGCCATCCACAACCTTGAGGGGGCGCGTGCCGCCGCCCGGCTGGGCTTCTCACGCGTGACTCTGGCCCGCGAGCTCTCCCTGGACGAGCTCAAGGAAATTGCCTCCGGGCTGCCCGTCGAGACCGAAGCCTTCGTCCATGGCGCCCTCTGCTACTCCTACTCCGGCCTCTGCCTCTACTCCGCTTTGCTCCGCAACCGCTCCGGCAATCGTGGAGCCTGCGCCTATCCCTGCCGCGACTGCTTCACCTGCGCCGCCGGTTCCGCCGCCGCCGACTCGTCTGCGCCAGCCGCCCCCGCACTCTCCGGGCTGCTTTTCTCCATGAAGGACCTGGCCGCCGCGCCCGACCTCCCGGCCTTGCGCGACACGGGCGTGGCCTCCCTGAAGATCGAGGGCCGCAAGAAAAGCCCTCTCTACGTCGCGGCGGCCGTCAACTACTACCGCCACCTTCTCGACGGCACCTTCACGCCTCCTGCCCGCGCCGCCGCCGAGACCGACCTCCGCATCATCTTCTCGCGCCCCTGGACGGAGCTCCATCTCCGCGCCCGCCGCACGCCCGCCCCCATCGATCCGGCGGCCACGGGACATCGCGGCGTGCCGGTGGGCCGGGTGGAGCATTCCACCCGCCGCTTCCTCCACTTCCGTCCGACGTTGCCGCTGGAGGTCCACGACGGCCTCCAGGTCGAACTGCCCGGCGAACGGCGCCCCTACGGCTTTCCCGTCGAGTCCATCACCCTGTCCAACGGGCGCAACGTCTTCACGGCTGCCCCCGGCACGCTCCTCGAGGTGCCGCTGCCGGAGGGGGCACCGCCGATCCCGCCCGGCACGATTCTGCACCTCGCGAGTTCCCAGGCCGTCAAGCGCCGCTATCCCTTCCCCCGGCCCAATCCCGCCCACCTGCGGCGCCGCTATTCCATCGACATCTCCCTGACGCCCGACTTCTCCGCCACCGCCACCCTGGTCGTCCCCGACGGCGAGGAGTTCGAGGCGGCCGTCCTGCCGCTGACCGCCACGGCCACCATTCCCGCCGCCGTCCCCCGCGCCACGCCCCGCGATCCGGCCGCCAACCATGCCGCCGCCGAGACGGCCCTCGCCAAGCTGGGCGACACGCCTTTCGTCCTGCGCCACCTCCACCTCCCGTCCCCCGACGCCCTGCCGTTCGTCCCCGTCTCCGCCCTCAACACCCTTCGTCGCCAGCTCGCCACGACCCTCCAAGACGCCATTGAGACCGCCCGGACCGCCCGGCTCTCCGGCATTCTCGCCACCTTGGACGTCCCGCCGCCGTCACGCGCCGCCGTTGCGCTCGCTCCGGCCCCGTCCGCGCTCCCGCCCTTCCTCCTCAAGACCGACCAGCCTGCCGCCCTGCTCGACGCCCTGTCTGCCCCCGGCGTCGACCTTGCCCGCATCTCCGAGGTCATCGTCCAGCTTGATCCCGCCCTGCCCCCGGACGCGGCGGAAGCCCTCTTCGCGTTCCTGCCGCCCCAGGTGGTCCGCCGCGTGGCCCTCCCACCGGTCATGCGCGCGTGGGAACGACCGGCTCTCCGCAACGCCATCCGCCATCACCTCTCCCTCGGTCGCGCCGCCTGGGAGCTTGCGAACCCCTACGCCCTGGAGCTCCTCCCCCCCGCGCTCCCCGACGGCACCCCCCTCGACCTGGCCGCCGACTACCCCCTCTACGCCCTCAACCACTCCGCCGCCGACGCGATGCTGACCGACTTCCCCCGCCCTTTGTCCCGCCTGACCTTCTCGCCCGAGGACACCCTGGCCAACACCCGGCTGCTGGCGGCCCGCGATCCCTGGCGCTACGTCTGGCCCGTCCACCGCGACCCGCCCCTGTTCATCGCCGAGAACTGCCCCTACGCCGCATCCCGGGGCGCCTGTCCCGGTCCGGCCCGCTGCCCGGCCCCGTCCGCCGGTCTTCCCCTCAAGTCCTCCGCCGGCGAGGCCATCCTGCTCGTCACCCGCCACTGCCGCCAGTACGCCCTTCTCGACGTTCCCCAGACCCATCCCCTGCCGCCAGGTCTCCCCGCGCTCCCCCGCGCCGACTTCCTCCTCCGCCCCTGGACCCCCGCCGCCATCCGCCACACCCTCTTCCACCTCCTCTAGAGCGGTTTTCAAGTTACTGTAGCCATTTGGCGGGCGGCTTCCGGAGGTGCGGCTTCCAGCCGCGCAATTCATTTGGGCGCGACAGGATGTCGCACCTCCGAACCTTGCGGCTACACATTTTCGCAAAATGCTCTAGAGCGGAGCCCCATCATCTGTGGCCGTTTCGGGGGCATTGGCTTGGGCTGGCGGTCGCAGCAAACTGCGACCGCTGTGCCCCAGCGCGGGAGGAACGCCATTCATTGCGTCCGGCGGGCCATGCTGTTCATGGAATCGCTCTATTGCGGCAATGCCACTCGCACCCGGAAGAAGCGATGCGTCGCATTCGTGGGCGACACCCATTGCTCGTCGGTCAGGTCCACCTTGCCTTCCACGGTGTAGGAGCGCTCCGCCCCGCGATCCGGGTCGTAGGTCACCTTCACCGTCCCGTTCGTCATCTCCAAGGCCACGAGGAACTGCGCCGTTTCGTCAAGGGGGGAAAGCCCGGCGATATAGCAATCCATGAGCGACCGCCCGTTGGCGGCCTGCTCCTGCCAGCGCGCAGAGACTTCCGCCGTCGTCCGTGCCGTTCCCAGCAGCCCGTATTCCTGTAGCCAGCTCGTCGGCAGCGCATTGCCCCCCAGCGTGACCTCGGCAACCGGTTCGTTTGGCCGCCACTGGGCATAGAACGTCTGGTTCTTCGTGATCTTGGTCGTCGTGGCGATCTTCGTCCCGCCGCTCTTCGCCGTGTACCAGCCCAGGAACGTGTAGTCCGTCCGCGTGGGCTTCGGCAGCGTCCCGACGGCGGCGCCATGCTTGACGACCTTGCTCTTGCTCGCACATGAGCCTCCGTTGGCATTCCACGTCACCGTCTTGGTTGCCGTCGTCCAGCGTGCATAGAACGTCCGGTTCTTCGTGATCTTGGTCGTCTTCGTGATCTTCGTGCCGCCTGTCTTCGCCGTGTACCACCCGAGGAGGACGCAGTTCTTTCGGCTCGCTTTCGGCAACGTCCCCACCTCCTTGCCGTGCTTGACGATCGTCTGTGCGGTGTTGCACGTGCCGCCGTTGGCGTTCCATTTGACGGTCCGGGGTGCCAGCGTCCAGTGCGCATAGAACGTGCGTGGGGCCTTGATCCTGGTGGTTGCGGCAATCTTGGAGCCGCCCGACTTGGCCGTATACCATCCCACCAGCACATAATTCGTGCGCGTCGCCTGGGGCAACTTCCCGACGGCCGCGTCATACTTGACAATGCGGCTCGCCGGCGTGGCGGTTCCGCCGACGGCATCGAACGTCACCCGGTTGCCTTCCTTCCAGTGCGCATAGACCGTCCGGTCCTCCACGACCTTCAACGTCTGGGCAATCTTGGTTCCGCTGCTCTTGCCCGTATACCAGCCGAGAAAAACATGGTTCTTCCACGTGGGCACGGGCAAGGTGCCGACCTGCTCGCCTGCGGTGACCTGCTTCTGCTTGGTCGTGCAACTGCCCCCGTTCGGCTGGAAGGTCACCTTGCGGCTCAGTCCAGGCGTCCAGACGACCTGGTCCACCCAGCCGCAGTCGGCCCCGGCGGCCACACTGCCTTCCTTGCCATACGTCCAGCTCAGCGTATGCTGCCCTTCGTCGGGGACCACGAGGGCAACCTTGGCCCAGGCGGTCTCGCCCGTGATCTTGCGCTTGGCTTTTCCATCGATTTGGAAAACCAGCGTGGCGGCGTTCGTGGCCCCCGAAACCTTCCAGTAGAAGGAAATGGTGCCCGCCCCCGACACCGTGGTTTGCAGCCACGTCGCCTGGTCGTTGCCCACATGGGCGCTCTGCGCGGCATCGCTGCCATCATGCGAAGTGGCAATCTGGGCCCCCCACGGCGCCTCCGGGGTCGTCGAGAACGCGAGGCTCGTGGCATCGAGCGCATGCGCCAAGGTCAGGACAAAGCCGCTGTTCGCCTTGCTGAAGGGGCTCTTGCCCCGGACATTGGCGGCCTTCACCCAGTAATAGTACCGTTTTCCGGGCACTGCGGTCTTGTCATCGTAGGTGCGCTTCACCAGTCCCTTGGCCAGGAGTGTGGCCGCCTCGGGATCATTCGCGGTATGCCGATAAAGCAGGAAGGATTCGGCGTCCTTCACGCTGTTCCAGGTCACGCGCACAAATTTCACCGATCTGCCGTCCGTGGCCGAAACCCCCGTGGGCGCCGTGGGGAACTGCAGCGGCCTGAGGACCAGATCCTTGCTCCAGCTGTTGCCGCTGGCGCTATTGCCCAAAGAACCCTGAAGCTTCCCATACCGGAAATCGCTGGACCCGCCGGACGATGCCTCCACCGTGTAGGCGCCCGCCGCCCCATACAGGGAAAAGATGCCATTCTGTCCCGACGTCGCGGTGACGGCCGCATTCGTGCCGATTTTGCATTTGACCTTCACGCCCGTGAGCGACCGCCCCTTTTCGTCACACACCCGTCCGCTGAGCAGCAGCCCCGTCTTGTTCGGGAAGATGTTGCCGATCATGCGCGCGATGCTGGAATATTGATAGGTGGTGGTGGCCAGCTCGGGGGGGCAATACCACCCATCTTGCGACCCGCCCCAGCCAAAATTGATGTGGACATAGAAATCGGACTGGGAAAAGCCATACCCATCCGCCACCACGGCATGACCGCCGCCGCTCCTCTTCACGGAAAGAACCACGGGACAGCCGGCGTCGAGATTGGGGCACAGGTCCTGCTGGAACGCCGCGAGATTCCAGTCGCCATAGGCGCAGTCAACGGCATTGGCATAGCCAAAGGTGTCCAGCAGAGCCCTCCTGCCCATGGAAACCGAGGCCGAACTGTCCTTGCTGCCCCAACTCACCCCGACGGCAACCCCCAGGTCATAGGTTAACTTGCCGATGGCCTTCCGCTGCGTGGTGCTGATGTTCGCCCCAGGCACGAGCGGCATGTTGTTCCAGTCATAGGTGCCGCCCTTCATGGTATAGGTCTTGGACACCCCGTCCACCCGGCACATGTTCGATTGCGCCTTGACGGTGCCGCTCGGGGCGCGCCAATAGCGCATGACCTGCGCGAAGGCGGTCATCACGCACCCGCAAGGATAGCCATTGGGCGTGTAATAGTTGAAGATGTTGCCCCTCTGATTCCACTGCGACTTGACCAGTGGGGCCACGCGAACCGACGACAGCGAGCTTGTCGCCCCCGCGGCGCGCGGCGTGTCGGCCGCTTTCTTCCCGCCCGCATGGTCCAGTAGCTCCGCCCAGCGCGCCCGGGCCTGCTGGACGGAGGTTTCGGCGGCCTTGAGGGCCTTGACGGAACGTTTGGCGTCCGTCTGCCCACGGGCGACCCCGGCCACCGCTTCACGGAAGGCGATATCGCCGCTCAACAGCTGCCAGAAGGGATTATGCTCGTCCGGCTCGATGCCGGTGCCCGACTCCGAAAAGGCCAGGACGGGCGTCACCCGGTCGTCGGCCGAGGTGACAATGAAGCCCCCCCCGGCCAGCGTGACCACTCGCAATTCCGCGCCGGAACCAACATCGACCAACGGCGTCACCGCAGCGACGGCCCGCGACTCCGCCGCCATGCCGGGGGCATAGCCGCGTTCCAGCCATGCCAAGGCGGCCCGGGCAGCCTGCTCGTCGCTGACCGCCGCGCCCCACGCCCGCACGGCCAGCATGGCCATCAACCCCAGGCCTGTCGTGAAACTCCTGAAATGCCGGAGAGAACTCAAGTTGTTGCTTCCTTATATCCAATGGGATGGGAGGGGGATTTTCCGGGGCCAGGAAAGCCACGGGCATGACTCACGTCATCGTGGGTAAGCCTATGCCCCGCGCCCCGCCCCGTCAAGCGCGAAGCCGCCTTATGCGGGAACGTTGGGGCTTTGGCTGGCGGTCGCCCCCCCTCCGCAAGTCGCCCGTCGCAAGTCGCAAGTCGTCAAAAGGGCGGGGCGGGGCGGGCCGCGCCAGCGGCCCGTTCCGAAGGCGCATGGAAGACGAATGAAAAGCCCATGCATGTTCGTTCTCTGTCCCGTCGCATTGTCCTTGCGCGGGAAGGAGGGGATATGGTATAGGGGGAACGTCATGGACAGGCCCTTGCCCATTCTGTTGCTGCGCGAACCGGCGGAGTTTCTCGGACGGCTCCGGGAAAATCGGCTGGGCATGGCGCAGCTGCTGTCCCTCGCCGGCTTCGTCGCCGTGGCCTGCGCGCTCTACGGGGTGGTTCTCGCCGGGTGGTCGTCGCTGCGTCTGGCGGCCTATGTCGCCCTCAAGTTCCCGCTGCTCTTCTTCGGCACCACCCTGCTGTTGGCGCTCTTCAACTGGCTGTCCGCGCTCCTGTTGGACGCCAACCTCCGCTTCCGCGACGTCCTGTTCATCGCGGCCGCCACCATGTCGGTCCTGGCGTGGGTGCTCCTCGCCCTGACGCCGGTCACCCTCTTCCTCGTCTGGACGGTCGCCCCCGACCCGGCCGCCGCCGCCTCGCCCGACGCCCTCCGCCTGCCCCACAACATCATCCTGCTCCTCCACGGGTCCCTGCTGGCCATCGCGGGCATCTTCGCCATCCTCCGCTTCCATCTGATCCTGCGCGCCACCCTGCCGCCGGCGTGCAACCGTTCGGTGCTGGCGATGTTCTGGGTCGCGTCCTACGCCCTGGTCGGTGCGCAGCTCGCGTGGATCCTTCGCCCCTTCGTCGGCAGCCCCTTCTACCCCGTCGCCTTCCTCCGCCCCGACGCCCTCCACCGCAACGTCTACGAATACCTCTTCCACGACATCTTCCCCTTTATTCTCGGACAACTCCCATAACCCGCACCGCCAACCCACAAGGACCCGCCATGACCGCCGAAATCCCCCCCAGCGCCCCCGCCGCCAGTCCCGACGCCGCTCCCGCCGCCGCCATCCCGCCCCCCGCGCCGGTCACCGACGCCCCGCCCATCTCCGCCCTCCTCCGCACCCCCGACGCGCTGCTCTGCCGCATCGCCGCCGACCGCCGACTCCTCCCGCTGGCCCTGCTCTTCCTGCTCGTGACCGTACTCGGTTCCGCCCTCTACGGACTCGCCGCCGGCTTCTTCGTCGACTGGCATGTCGCGCTCCTCGACGCCGCCAAGACCGCCGGCATCTCCCTCTTCGCCTTCCTCCTCTGCCTGCCCTCCCTCTACGTCTTCACCTCCCTCACCGGCACCTCCCTCAGCCTACGCGCCATCGTGACGCTCGGACTGGCCTGCTCCGCCACCCTCGCCCTCCTCCTCGGCGCGCTGGCCCCCATCCTCTGGCTCTTCGCCGTCTCCACCACCTCCGTCGCGTTCGTGACGTTCCTCTGCTTCATCCTGCTCCTGATCGCGGCCATCTTCGCCATCCGACCCGTCGACCGCGCCCGCAAGCTCGGATTCGTCGGCGGAACCCTCGCCCTCCGCGTATGGCTCATCCTCCTCGTCATTGTCGCCCTCCAGACCGCCACCCTTCTGCGCCCCATGCTCGCCCCCCGCGGCACCCCGCCCTCCCCCGAAGGCAAATGCTTCTTCCTCTCCCATTTCATCTCCACCTTCCCCGACTCCTTCTGACAGTTGCGACGAGAAGACCCAGTGCCAGGCGCTGGAGCGCACCCAGCGCGGACAGCCGCTGCTCGACCTTGAGCAACCTGCCAAGGACAACTAGGGAATCTTCTTTGGAGAACACTACACTAGAGCGGCTTACAAAATACTATAGCCGTTTTGGTGAAATTGATAGGTAGGGGCCGACCGCCGGGCGGCCCGGTCGGGAAAGGGTGGATAAAGAGCGGTCAAAGGGCGGCAACGGGATGGAGACGTTTATGGGCGGTTTTGGCAAACGGCCCGCCCGGCGGTCTGGCCCTACCTGTTTGTGGCTACGCTATTCTGCAAACCGCTCTAGCGCGCGCTTCTTCCTTGCACGCGCGGGGGGGAGAGCATAGACTTTGGCGCGCTCGTTCCGCCGCTAGGGCGGGGCGGGCCGGAGGACCCTCCCCATGCAATGGCTTTTGAAGAAAATCATCGGCACGAAGAATGACCGCGACCTCAAGCGGCTGCGGCCCATCGTCGAGCGCATCAAACAGCTTGAGGAGGGTTTCCAGCAGCTCTCCGACGACGAACTCCGCGCCAAGACCGTCGAATTCCGCGAGCGGCTCGCCAAGGGCGAGACCGAGGATGCCCTCCTCCCCGAGGCCTTCGCCGTCGTCAAGGCCGCCTGCCGCCGCCTCTGCGGCACCACCATCAACGTCTGCGGCCACGACCAGGTCTGGGACATGATCCCCTTCGACACGCAGCTCATGGGCGGCATCGTCCTGCACCAGGGCAAGATCGCGGAAATGGCCACGGGCGAGGGCAAGACGCTCGTCGCCACGCTCCCGGTGTACCTCAACGCGCTCTCGGGCAAGGGCGTCCACGTGGTCACGGTCAACGACTACCTGGCCCGCCGCGACGCACAGTGGGTCGGCGCCGTCTACCGCTGGCTCGGCCTCACCGTCGGCTGCATCCAGAACGAGATGCGCCCCGCCGAGCGCCGCGAGCAGTACGCCTGCGACATCACCTACGGCACCAACTCCGAGTTCGGCTTCGACTACCTCCGCGACATGGGCATGGCCTACCGCCCCGAGGACATGGTCCAGCGCGGCTGGCACTACGCCATCGTCGACGAAGTCGACTCCATCCTCATCGACGAGGCCCGCACGCCCCTCATCATCTCCGGACCCGCCCCCTACTCCACCGACCAGTACCAGCTCGTCAAGCCCCCCGTCGAGCGCCTCGTCCGCCGCCAGCGCGACCTCTGCACCCGCATCCTCATGGAGGCCAAGGACCTCCTCGACAAGGGCAACACCGACGACGCCATGCTCAAGCTCTACCAGGTCTCCCAGGGCATGCCCAAGAACAAGCAGTTCATGCACCTCATGGAGGACCCCAAGGTCCGCCGCCTCCTCGAAAAGGCCGACAGCCTCCTCAACCTCGAGACCAACAAGGAGATGGGCCGCGACCTCCGCCAGCAGCTCTATTTCGTCATCGACGAGAAGAACCACGACGCCTCCCTCACCGACAAGGGCTGCGCCGCCATGAACCCCAACGACCCCGACGCCTTCGTCGTCCCCGACCTCGTCAGCCAGCTCGCCGAGCTCGACGGCAACAAGACCCTCACCGACCGCGAGAAGTTCGAGCGCCGCCAGCAGCTCCAGAACGAGTTCGCCGACAAGTCCGAGACCATCCACGCCGTCGACCAGCTCATCCGCGCCTACTCCATCTACGAGAAGGACGTCCAGTACGTGGTCCAGGACAACGAGGTCATCATCGTCGACGAGTTCACCGGCCGCCTCATGCCCGGCCGCCGTTGGAGCGATGGCCTCCACCAGGCCGTCGAGGCCAAGGAGGGCGTCAAGATCCAGCGCGAGAGCCAGACCCTCGCCACCATCACCATCCAGAACTACTTCCGCCTCTACCAGAAGCTCGCCGGCATGACCGGCACCGCCGAGACCGAGGCCGACGAGTTCTCCGAAATCTACAAGATGGACGTCGTGGTCATCCCGACCAACCGCCCCGTCCGCCGCGTCGACGCCAACGACCGCATCTACAAGACCCAGCGCGAGAAGTTCAAGGCCATCATCGACCAGGTCACCGACTGCTACCAGCGCAAGCAGCCCGTCCTTGTCGGCACCATTTCCGTGGAAATGAGCGAAATCCTCTCCCGCATGCTCCGCCGCGCCAACATCCCCCACAACGTCCTCAACGCCAAGAACCACCAGCGCGAGGCCGAGATCGTCCAGCAGGCCGGCCAGCCCGGCTCCGTCACCATCGCCACCAACATGGCCGGCCGCGGCACCGACATCAAGCTCGGCCCCGGCGTCATCTGGATGACCCGCGAGCAGGTTCAGTCGCCCATCACCCTCCGCGACGGCACCGCCGCCTTCGAGGGCGGCGCCAAGAACAAGTCGCTCCGCCGCCTCATCGAGGAACGCCCCTGCGGCCTCTTCGTCATCGGCTCCGAGCGCCACGAGTCCCGCCGCATCGACCGCCAGCTCCGCGGCCGTTGCGCCCGCCAGGGCGACCCTGGCATGTCCGCCTTCTACGTCTCCCTCGAAGACGACCTCATGCGCCTCTTCGGCTCCGACCGCATCTCCGCCATCATGGAGCGCCTCGGCATCAAGGAGGGCGAAGTCCTCGAGCACAAGTGGCTCAACCGCTCCATCGAGACCGCCCAGCGCCGCGTCGAGCAGCAGAACTTCTCCATCCGCAAGCGCACCCTCGAATACGACGACGTCATGAACAAGCAGCGCGAGGTCATCTACGGCTTCCGCTCCCAGATCGTCGCCTCCGAGGCCGTCCGCGAGCACCTCCTCGACGTCGTCCGCGACGTCCTCGACGAGCATGTCGAGACGCTCGAGGACACCGACGAGTCCCGCCAGGCCTTCCTCACCTGGATCAACGGCCAGTTCCCCGTCGGCATGCGCGACGACCACATCGTCCGCAAGACCGGACGCCACGGCGGCATCGACTACGAGGCCACCCGCGACGCCGCCTTCGCCCTCGTCGACCAGGCCTACCAGGCCAAGTGCGCCCTCGAGGACCCCGCCATGCTCAACGACCTCGAGCGGTTCGTCATGCTCAACAGCGTCGACACCCAGTGGCAGGAATACCTCCGCAACATGGACACCCTCCGCCAGGGCGTCGGCCTCCGTGCCTACGGCCAGCGCGACCCCCTCGTCGAGTACAAGAACGAGGCCTACACCCTCTTCGCCGACCTCATGCAGCGCATCAAGACCGACATCGCCGGGCACATCTTCCGCGTCACCACCTCCCCGCAGGCCTTCCAGACCTTCCTGGGCGACCAGCAGCGCAAGCAGGCCGCCGCCCGCCAGCAGCACCAGACCCTTGGCCCCCTGACCGGCGGCCATGCCGCCGCCGCGCCCGCCGGCGCCGCCCCGGCCGTCCCCCGCGCCTCCCGCGGCGCCCAGGCCGCCATGGATGCCGCCCTCGCCGCCTCCTCCAAGCCCGCCACCAAGGAGCCCGTCGTCCGCGACGGCCCCAAGGTCGGCCGCAACGACCCCTGCCCCTGCGGCTCCGGCAAGAAGTACAAGAAGTGCTGCGGCGCCAAGTATTTCTAGCTCAATTTCAAGAATTGTGTAGCCAAGCCCTTGGTAGGGTGCCCAGCGGGATCAGGTCGGCATAGGCCCCTTCGGAGAGCGTCGCGAGGGCGCGATTCGAGAGGCCCGCGCGGGGCAGGACGCCCGGCACCTTCGCCTGCACCGTGCGGCGGCAGCAGGGACACCATGTCCGCCCCACCCGGTAGAGGACCTTGCGCACGCGCGGCCGCTCCAGGTCATCCGCCGTCCGCTCGCATTCCCCCATGTCCAGAAGCCGCATGCGCTCGGGACAGCACCGCCGTTGGCCGTTTCCTTGTAGTACGGGCACGGGTGCCCCATCAGCCGCGCCCCCGCAGTTCGCGCAGCAGCTCCTCGCCCTGTCCGACCAGCAGACGCTCCAGCTCGCGCCCGTTGTCGAGCGCCTTGCGCAGCTCCGCCACGTGTTCAGGACGGACGTGCCGGCACAGGAACCTTCCGTCCTTGTGGAAGGTGAAGAGGTACGCATGGTGTTTCCTCCCCGATGTGCACGCCTTGCATCCCGGACGGTTGCAGGGCTTGCGCGCTTCGCAGAGCGAGCCCTTGGCCAGCGGCCAGAGCCCTTCGAGTTCCTCCCTGAACGCCTCGCACCGGGCATCGGCAGTGTCTTTGCTGGCTCCCATCCGTGCAAGCATGTCAAAAGAAATCGAATGTCAACCCTCTTTTTGTCAAAGCCAAACTTTTTCTCGCCACCCAATCCGCAACAGGTTGATACACGCCAATCCGTGAGGCCATACGCAGGTACCTTTGATCTTGCTTGCCACGCACACGCAGGTCCTCCATAATTGGGATTGCAACCTTGCAAGTCCCGATGTTCAATCTCTTTGCCCACATCGCCGTATCCGGCATCGAAGCGACACTCCAAGCCCATCGTGCCGAGCTGACTCCCTTGGAATGGGTGGAAATCCTCTTCGCCTTTCCAGAAAGAGCGGCTGAAATCCCGTTCGAGACATGGAATGCCGAAGCTTGGACCGTCGCCATCCTGCACGAAGCCGTCACGCCAACCCTCGCGCCGTCCATTCCCTGGCAAACCATCAGCAAAGCGAATCGGCGGCGCTTGCTGAAGCGCTGGCCCGGCCTCCAAATCCCGGACATCCGTCCCGCCGCCCGCATCGATGCGTCCAGTCGAATCATGCGCTCGAATCTGTTCGAAAGAAGCGTCTTCCGCGCCATTGAGCCTGACACGGGCGAAGAAGTGTCCGGTTGCCTGAAAATCCCCGGCGTCGTCGGCTCCCTGCGCGGCGATTGGGACGGCCCATTCCTTACGTGCGGTTGCGGCGAGCCTGGCTGTTCGGGCTTTGCGGAACAGCGCAACCACCTCTCCCCCGCGTTCGTCCACTGGTCCATCCGCCAATATGACCGCACCTTTGAACTGTATTTCGACCGGGAAGCCTACGAACTGGGTGCCCTCCGCCTTCTCCGCCCCAAATACCTCGCCAAATGGAACGGTTCGGAAGCCTACAATGTCAGCTACCCGAACTTCCGCGCCTTCGCCGACGACCTCGAATCCCTCCTCGCCGCCAATCCCCGCCTCGCCGCCCTGTGGAAATCCCTCGCGCCATGAAACGACCCAAACGCCCCTTCCCGATTCTCTCCGACGACCAACTCGCCGAACTTAACGACTCCTTTCCCTACGGAGAATTCCACGGAAATTACTGGTCTGCCCAAAAGGTCGATTCCACTTCCGAAATTCGGGCCCTTCTCGATTCCTTCCGTCTTGTCGGAAGGAAAATACGCCACGTCTGGACGGAAAGCCATGACTACGTGCACACGAAAGAGCCGCTTGAAAGCACCGTTTACGACGATTTGCGGGAACGGCTCGGACTTTCAGAAACCGAAGCGCAGGCCGGATCGAGAATGGAATCCTTCGACCCGCGCGCCCGGATTCCTCGCCGCATGGAAATCGACGCGCCCTTCATCATAGAATTCGATTCCCGGGAAACCTTTGAAATCGATGTTGTTGATGCACCGACATACAAAATTTCCATGAACCGGATTCCCCGCCGCTTGGTGGAAAACAGCTTCGGCAACGTGAATCCGAATGTCATGTTCGCCCCCGCATTGGGAAGAACCATCACCGCCGTCGACCTGCGGATCGTATGGGAAGGCACGGATAACGAAGGCGTCGAAGCCATCCTTTTGCGCCTCGATGACGGGAAAACTCTGGAAATCCAGGGCTGGTTCGATTTCCTCGAAGTCGCGCTTCTGGGCCGCGACGGAAAACCGCTTGTCGAATCCTTCGACACCCTCCGCCACGGCTTCTTCAACTACGAAGACCTCCATTGCGACCGCCGAACGGGCTTTGAAGCCAAGGAATCAACCCTCTGGTTTGGCCAAAAGGGCCGGACCAAACTCGGCAAATTCGCCATGATCCTGACTCTGTTGGGTTCCAACGGGAACATGCGGAACCGCGCTCTTGTCGACCGGCGCGACTCGCTCGGCCTTGCTCTCGGCATTTGCGCCAAACACCCCGATGCATTTTCCGCACGGAATCCCCTCAATTGGTCCCGGGAGGAGTTTTTCTCCGTTCTCGACATGGGAAAACAACTTCTGGCGGGTTCCCGTCTCTCGGAAAACGCTTCTCCGGCGGCCCGCCTGTTCTTCGAAACGCCGCCCTCTGCGTGGTCCATTGCGTGGAGCCACAACGACGAAGACAGAATGAACATCAAGCGGAACCGTCAACTCCTCTGTCTGGACGAGATCCGCCGCTGGATTTCCGCCGCCCTCCCTCCCGACGGGCGCATCCGTCTCGAATGGTGACGATTCTCAGCCAATGCCATCTTCTCCAAAACGAAAACAAACAAACCATCCGTTTTCGCCGATTTCTCGCTCCATGAACTCCACACAAGATCAAATGCCGTTTTTCTTCAAACGGAAAATCGGATTGTGCAACGACGAAACGGCGTATGTCCGCCAATGCCTGTCCGAAACCCGACTGGCGTTGGTCGAAGCACAACAAATCCATGGCAGTTATCGTGAGCGGAAGGACCTCCGTAACGCCTTGACCACCTATCTCGTGGTCTTGGGTGAAATCCTGGCTGGACGAAGTCTCCGTTACGCGGAGCCGCTCAAGCCGTCCGTCTGCATGGCGGCCTATCTCGGCCACGAGCGCATACTTGCCATCTTGGAACGGAATGGCGTGAATGTCTGCCAGATGAAATGGGACACACTCAACGTCCTTTTCGCCGCCATTCTTGGTCGCCGACTCCGCCTCGTGAAACACCTTCTTTCCGCCTATCCGCGACTGCGCACGGCAAGGCATTTGTGGTTTGGGAACGCGGGGGCGTTCTGTGCGGCCTTCGGCAATCTCCGAATCCTCCGCTTCCTGCGGAAGGCTGGATTCGACCTCATGGAACCCCACCGTTTCCCGCGCCAGCCATCGCATGACGCAAGACATTTCGGTTCGGCCCTCCTGTTTGCCATGCGCAACCACAGAACCACCATCGTGAAGGATCTGGTGGCCCACGGAGAATTCTGCCCGTGGCAAAACCTCGGCGGAGAATATGGCACAGGAACCGCATCCGTTTTCGAAGTGGCTGTTCAACACCATTTCTTCGGCGTTGCGAGAACCTATCTTGAAAACGGGTGGCTCAATCAACCGATAACGGAAGATGACTTCCTGGAAATGCTTCGCCGCACGACCGGATACGACGACGTTGTGGCTTTCCGTTTCCTCGAAAAGGCTTTCCCTCGATTCGACGCCAAGCACTTGGTCTGGAAGAACCACGCCTCCGGGGAATTCGGTCCATGCATTCTCCGTCATTGCGGAATTGTCCGAAAGCGACGGCACGATTCCGACGTTCGTAATACGTCATCCCCACGTTACGTGTGTGATTCAATCCGCCATTGGATTGCCATGAATCGGCCCAACATGGTCCGCTTCACGCTGGACAATGTTCCCGAGGTGCTGCCGCTCGTCTGGCCGAAATGGGCAGCGCCCATCCAGGAGGCTTTCCAAGTCCCCTCCGAGGAAGTCTCCCCGTGCCGGTGCTATTTGTTCCGCCTGGCCCGGTCGTTGGGCATCTCCCTTTTCCCGGATGATGCGGCACGCCGTTTCTGGGAAGAAAAGAGCGACATGCCCGTTCCTTGGAAGAGGCCGTTGGGGATGGATGAGGTTTTCCCGTTTGACGAAGGGCTCGACGGCGGTTATCTCCACTCCGAAGAACTTCGGAAAAAGCTTTTTCATGCGCTTCAGGCCTGCGGGGCCGAAGCACGCCGCCTGATGGACGACCCCGAAATCGACCCTAACGTCGACTTGTCTTGGAATCAACCGTTTTCCGTGCGTCTCGGTCATTATGCCGACTGGAATACCTACAAAGGCTGGCTGCTGCGCGGCATGGAGGTGTATCTCACCAACATTGACGACCCAGGCGACTTCCCCTTGGCCTCGACACCATCCATCGTGCGGCATCTGCTCCCGGATTTGGAACACCGTCCTTGGAAATCGCCAATCTTCACCGGCAACACGCTCGTGCAAGCGGCGGCATTCGGGGATGTTCAGGCCGTGAAGGCCCTTTTGGAAGCCGGTTGTCCCGTGAATTTCTGCCGCTGGGTTCCGGGCGACGAGATTTCGCCGTTGCGGGCTGCCCTGATGAACGGCCACGACACAGTGGCGCGCCTGCTCTTCGCCCGCGGCGGTATGAACATCCTGAACGGCGTCGTCTATCCGGTTCCGTCATGGATTTCCAAGCCCCGCCCGCTCGATTTGCCGACCATTCGACGCACGGCCGGCGACCCATCCGCCACACCGATTTTCATCGACCCCATCGTGCCGTTGCCCGCGAAACTGTCCCGGTTGCGATCCCATTGGCTCGAAGACGCCAAGACACTGAACGGGAACTGCCTCTGTCTGATGCCCTCTGGCACCGATTGCTTGGTTTTTCGCTTTGCCAAGCGCCTGTATGTCCTCCGCCGCGAATCCCTCGCCATGGACGAACACGCCTTCGAGGCCTCGCTGGATGGAATCTGCCGCGACCTCGAATCCATCGGATGCAAGCCCATCCCCCTTTGAACGCCAAGAAGACAAGGAATGAATCTGTACATGCGTTCCTGTTCGGAGGCCCGACCGGGAAATTCGACGAACCCCTTTCCAAAAGCCGCTCCGTGTCTTTGCATCTTGCCGGGAAACCCAAAGGGGCAGAACGACACGTCCGGAAACTCCGCACGTTTTTGTCCAGTGGAATTTGCTTGACAGCCGCTGCCTTCTCTTGTTTGGTTGCGGCGATGAGCAACACTTCAATTGACAATCCATTTTTGCGCCATTGCCGCTCGCCTTCATCCGTTGAAAAACGGAACTGTGCCCAAGAGGGGAAAAGCGAGAAAATGGCGCTCTTGATTTTTTAGCCATGGTGACACAATCCCCAGCCCCCAAAAGAGTCCGTCTCGGGGATGGAATCCATTGTGAATACGCCATCCGCTCCGATGGTGCATGGGTAGTGAACGTTCAAGGCTGGGGTTTTCTGCCAATCATGATTCCCGATGCGTTCGAAGGTGTGCCCGTCACGGGTATCGGCGAAATGGCGGCACACTACTTCCGAAGCTTTCCTGTTGACTTACGTCTTCCTCCCACTCTTCGCACCATCGGCTCGAGCGCCTTTTCCATGTGCGAATTTTCAAGGGTCGTCCTCCCCGATTCCGTGGAGGCCATCGGAAGCCACGGATTCGCCAGTTGTCCGTTCTTGCGGGAAATCGTTTTGAACAATGGGTTGAAACACATCGGCAATTCGGCATTTTGGAGGTGCAAGAAACTTGAATCGGTACGGATTCCGGCATCCGTCGAAAAGATTGGAAAGGGTGCATTTGCTGCATGTCTGTCCCTGCGGTCGATAGAAGTCGATCCGGCCAATCGAAAATACGAAACGATTGGCGGTTGGCTCGTCGACAAGAAAACAAAACAATGGTTGCCTTTCCGGCGGCGGCATCAGCTGTCGTGTCGGTCCCCGAAGGCGTCCGGCTCCCGTCCCATGGCCCCTGGTTCGCCCGATGCAATCATCTCGTTTCCGTCGCGATTCCCGCCGGAACCCGCCGCATCCCGCCAAGGGCTTTCCAACAATGCCGTTCACTGGAATCGGTCGTTATCCCGGATGGCGTGGAAAGCGTCGGAGACCAAGCCTTTTCGGAGTGCTCCGCGTTGAAAGGCATCGTCATGCCCGATTCCGTCACGCACCTCGGATACGGTGCGTTTGGCGGGTGCTCATCACTTGAAGCCATCCACCTTCCCCCAAATCTCGACGGTCTTCGAGAATACACATTCAAGGGTTGCAAGGCGTTGAAGACAATCCAGTTGCCAACGACGCTCCGGACAGTCCCGCCCTCGGCATTTGAAGAATGCGAAGCTCTGGAGCATGTCGATTTTCCTCCGGCTCTTGAATCCATCGGTTCCCGGGCTTTCTTCAAATGCCGTGCACTCCGAAGCGCGAATCTCCCGGACTCGCTCCAACAATTGTCCTGTCATTCGTTTGCCTACTGCACAGCCCTTTCGACTCTCCGCCTGTCGCCCAACCTGCGCGTCATTCCGCCCCAGGCATTCGATCATGCACTCGGCCCGGAGACGCTTGAATTTCCGCCCGGCATCAGGATTGTCTGCAAACGGGCGTTTGAGGGCTGTATGGGCATCCGGCGGATTCTGGTCGGCAACTCGGTCGAACTGCTCGAAAAAGAGGCATTCGACGGATGCAACTCTCTGGAAACGGTCCACATTGGTGCGGCGCTCCGGCATGTTGGGCGTTGGGCACTCGGTTCCAGCGGAAAACTCCGCACGATCGAAGTGGACGCGGCCAACCGGAAATATGCGGCAGAAGACGGCATTCTCTACACGAAAGACTTTCGGGAACTGCTCCGCTGCCCAGCCGCCCGCAAGGGATGCGTCCGCGTCAGGGACGGCGTCCGTCACATCGGCGTGAGCGCCTTTGAGTGGTGCGAAGAACTGGAACGCATCGAACTGCCGGAGTCCGTCACGCTTATCGACCAGTTGGCCTTTTCCAAGTGCCATGCACTCATGGAAATCCTTCTTCCGAAAGGGATCGTGGCCATCAAGCGCGAAGCTTTCGCTGATTGCACGACATTGAAAAGCGTGTGCATCCCCGCGTCTTGCCTTCGCATTGGATACCGGGCCTTTACCGGCTGCAAATGCCTCGCCTCCGTGCAGTTGCCCCCAACCCTCGTTCGCCTTGCAGACTATGCCTTTTTCGAGTGCGAGTCTCTGGCATCGATGTCCGTTCCAGACAACCTTGCCTGTCTGGGCTCTTGCGTTTTTTCGCGATGCACCGCACTTCGCGAAATCTATCTTCCCAAGGCGTTTGCCAATAAGGCGGAAGACCTTCGCCTATTTGACGAGTGTCCCCAGTTTCCTCACGTTCTGACCATTCACACTCCCGTCCACGAATCAGATGCGCACCATGAAGAATAATGCCCGTTCCCATTTTTTCTTCGACAAGCCCTTCCGCCTTTCGCCAACGGAAAAGGCCCTTTTCCTCAACCGCGCCGACGAGGCGACGGCCTCCCTCAAACGCAACCAGAAACGGGATTGCCTGCTCGGGGGCGTCTCGAGTTTCAGTCTGCTCGGTGGTTTGGCGACCTACGCTTTCCTGCTCCGCCACCTTGCCGCCGGGCACCGCGCGCGCTACTTCGCCCCGTTCCATCCGGCGGGGTGCATGGCGGCGTTTCTCGGCCACGCCGACATCCTCCGCATCCTCGAAGCGCATGGCATTCCGCTGGAATCCCTCGAATGGTCGTGGCACAAGGCCAACGTCCTTGATTTCGCCGTGATGGGGCGGCACTACGCGTTCGTCAAGGAATTGCTGGTTGCTCATCCGACGCTCGTAAAAAAGAAATGGCGGCAGGACGCCGTCGCCTACTGCGTCCAGCACGGCACCATCCCCATTCTGCGCTTGTTGCAAAAACACGGTGCGTCTCTTGTCAGGTCCTACTGGCGAAGAGCGCCTGGCGCCCAAAACCGTTCGCCCGAAGGCACCCCTTTCTTCCTCGCCGTCGCCATGGGACGCAAGGACATGGTGCGCGAACTGATCCGGCTTGAAGCCTTTCCCGACTGGAAGCACATGGGTGGAACATCGGCCGCCCATTTGTCCGCCAGTTTGCTGAGCCTGGCCATCGAAAACGACGATTTCGAACTCGCCGACTGGCTGATCGAACACGGATGCACCCACGAAGAAATGTGCGACCTGCCCGATGACAGCTTCGCCCTCGACCATCTGAGGCGTTTCCGTTATCTCTGCCGCAAATTCCCGGAAGAAGACTACAAGGAGCTTGTCCGTCAGACGGAAGACTTTACCTGGTCTGACATTTCTTGGCCCGTCCTCTCCTTTGCATGGGATGGAAACGTACCGGAAAACGTGCGAAAAAACTGGAAACAAGGCCAAAAAGACGCTTGCCAGAGTCGTCCCGGCGATCCATTCCCGGAAGATTTTTTGCACCTGTCCATTCACTTGGATACGTGGCCGGATGAGTTGCTCCGTCTCGAACAAGAGCAACCCGGACGATTCCGCCGGATGTTGCTGGAACGAACACCGCAGGAGTGGGGCAACTTCCACTCCATTGTCTACCTCATGCGTCTGGCCGCGGCGAATGGCATTGTCCTTTTCCGCAACAAAAAGGACAAAACGGCTTTTTTGAAAAGAATCCATGACTACGAACTGACCCTCTTGCGCCCGCATTTGGCGGAATTCGGGTTGCCGCCTGTAAGCGATGCTGCGGTTGCCCGCTTGTTCCAAAAGGAAGGAGGTCATCCCAAACGCGATGCTCGCGAGACTCGCCTCCGCAAGCTGGCGGCCACTCCGCTAGACAACTTGCGCGCCGTCCTGGACAACCCCTCCCTCGACCCGGACGCGGAAATCAACGCCAATTGGTCACTGGCCCTTGAAATCGCCTCCTGCGCCACACCGCGTGTTTTCGACGCCTGGATTCTCCGCGGCATGGATCCGTATGACTCCAACTGCGAAGGAGTGACAGCCATGGAAGTGGCTCCGGCCGGGCTGATTTCGCATCTGGTCAAAGCCTATGGCATGTCGCCGGACCACGTGAGTTGGGACGGCACGACCCCGATGGGCCATGCCATCCGCACGAACGATTTGCCCCTGCTCCGTAGCTTGCTGGCCGAAGGCGCCTCCGTCAATGGAACCAAGCCACGAGGACAAACGCCGCTCCGCGCCGCCCTGGTTCTGGGCCGCGACGAAATCGCGCAACAGCTGATTGCCGCCGGTGCCGTCAACCGCGACCGCACCGGGCGCATCCTCCCGCTTCCTCCGTGGATGGGCCCCGGGTTCCGCGTCACCGCGCCTGGACGATGACGCCGCCGCCGGGAGCTTCGTCTCCGCGGTAGAGGACTGCGGATTGCCCCGGGGCCGCGCCCTGGGCGCAGGGCGGCGCGAAGCGCACCGTCTGCGATGCGCCGTCCCATTCCGCGTCCAGCGGTGCCGATGCGAATCGAATCTTGCACTGCACCTGGCCGTCGTCCGGACGACGCCCCGCCACCCACGACTCGTCGGCAATCCGCAGCGCGGCGCAACGCGTCTCTTCGGCATCGCCCACCGTCACTTCGTTGCGGCAGGCGTCGACGCCAAGCACGTAGAGCTTGCGACCACCGCCGATGCCAAGCCCCCTTCGCTTCCCGACGATGTAGTTCCAGTAGTCCCGGTGCGTCCCGAGAACCCGCCCCGAGGTGTCGACGATGTTCCCCTCGCGCGGCGCCATGCCCAGCAATTCGGCGTATTCCCCGCCGAAAAATCCTGACTGTCCGGCAGCTCCGCCGCCGCGAGCCCCCGGCGACGCGCCTCCGCCCGCACCTCGGCCTTCGTCAGCCCCCCCAGCGAACAGCACCCCGGCTAGAGCGGTTTTCAGAATACTGTAGCCATTTGGCGGGCGGCTTCCGGAGGTGCGGCTTCCAGCCGCGTAATTTATTTGGGCGCGACAGGATGTCGCACCTCCGAACCTTGCGGCCACACATTTTCGCAAAATGCTCTAATTCCGGGGACGAAAAAAGTCAGGGGCTTTGCTTCTTGATTCGTCGAACAGTGTGTTTGATTTTGCCAATCAAGAAGTTCAACTCCAAAATGGATTCCGTCTCCACTGTGTCGAGTTCAGGCATCACGATGTCGGCCAGAACCTCGCCGAAGTGGTGCATCTTCTCCGACTGCCTCTTGCGGTCTTTTTCGCCGTGCAGTTCAACCAATTCGCGTTGCAACCCGCGCACCTTCGCGAAGGTCTCGATAATGGCGAACGTCGCATCGACGGCGCGGCGGCTCTTGAGCACGGTCGCGAACATGTAGAGGCCTTTTTCGGTGAAAGCCTTTGGCAAAACGCGACTTTGGGACGACGGTTTTGCGGACGAAATTTTCGACCGCAAATCCTCCAGCTCCTCCGCCGTCAGCATGAACATGTAGTCTCCTGGAAACTTGTCGGGATTGTTGCGGACGGCCTCGTTGACGCGTTTCGTTTCGACCCCGTACAAGGCCGCCACGTCCGCATCGAGAATCACGGACATCCCCCTGACGACAACCACTCGCCTCTGCACGTCCGCGAGAGGAATGGGCGTTTCCCCTCCGTTTTTCCTGGCGGGAACCACCGCCTTTTTCGTCATGCTCGTTGTCGCCATGTCTTGCCTCTCTTTCTGCGTTGAATCAAAGCAGTCGCATCCCGGAAACGCAACGTAAGAAAACGCCTAACGCGGTTTTTGGCCCAAACCCGCTTCCAATCCTTGGAAAACCGCCGTAACTGTCTTCCAATGCATGGAAACTTGCAAACACCCCGCGCATGTCCACCCAGAATGGCCCGACAGTAAAACTTCCACGCCATGGAAAACCTGCTTCCATGCCATGGGAAAACGGCAAAACTGCCTTCCATGCCGTGGAACTTTTTCAAAAACGACGACTCCCCCTGCGGGGGGGGGGGGGGACGAACGACGCAACGTCATCCTCTTTTGTAGAAGCCAAGGGCATCGAGACGCCCCTCGACGTGGTCGAAGGCATGCAGTTCGACAAGGGCTACCTCAGCCACTACTTCGTCGTTCATGCAAAACCCGTCTTGAGTCTCGAAGCGTGGTCAGGACGGGGGTGTGAGGATGTTCCCCCTCGGCGAGGGGCGCAGGTGGTCACGTCAGGCAACCTCTGGGAGGATCCCCGTCACGGGTTCCTCTTTTTGTTCTCCATTCAGTCCGCCGGACGGAGCAGCAGGCGGATGAAGAACGGCGACGGGGCGTTGGACGCGGCAACGGCGAAACGGCGGCCGGTTTCGTCTGGCACCAGTTCCCCGGGTTCCGGCTTGCGCCACTCGTTGCCGGGGAGAAGGGATTCGGCGACCTCGATTTCGGCCCCGACGCCGTGTTCGCCGGGCGTGAAATGGAGCCGGTAGGCGTTGCCCTCGACGCCATGGAGACTCGCCACCCCGTTGGTTTCGAGCAGATATTCCTCGGCATACGACCGCCCAGTGTCCGGATTGGCCGTCCACGGGTCGTCGATACCGCGCTCGGCGGCCCAGGCGTCGATGCCGTCCGCGGCGGAGGGGACGAACCGGGCGACGACGGCGATGTCGCCACCCGGGACCAGCGTCCAGACGCGATCCGTCGACAGCGGGGTTTCCCCGGCGTCGCGAGGCGGGGAGCGGCGGCGCGCGGCCGTTTCCCCCTCGTGGGGCAAATAGACGGCGATGTCGTTGAACAGGAGATTGCGCGCGCTTCCGGACCCGGCCTTGGAGTTCCAGAAACGGATTCCGCAGACGGGCGCAGGGACGGCAACACCGCCGGCGAGAAGGGCTCCATCCAAATAGAGGTCGAAGTTGGTGGCGGAATTGAACCGAAGTTCGACGTCGTGCGGCGTGCCCGGGGTCTTGGGGGCGGAAAGCGCAATGTCCCCCCACTTGTAGAACACGTCGTCGCGGGTGGCGATGAAGTAGGACATGGACCGGTAGTCCGCGTCCATCAACTCCCATCCGACGTTCCCGATTCCCGCAATGGATTCGTCCCCGATCGTGCCGTGGGCGAAGCGGAACGACAGAATGGCGCCGGCCCCGAGTTCGATGTCGTCCGGGAACATCCGCCGGGCGGTGGAATAGGGCTTGTCGTCCTCTTTGACGGGCCCCCCGGCGTACAGGTAAAAGGCCGCCGCCCCCAGAATGTCGCTGTCCTCGGAACCATAGCCGGCCCAGCCGTCGTTCGTTCCCTTGCTGGATTCGCACCACCAGTTGCCGATGTCATTCCCGGTTTCGAAGAAATCGGGTTCGCGCGCCGATTCGGGCAAAGCCGCGCCCGGCTCGCAGCGCACCGCCACATGGTTGAAATAGACGGGACACTCGCGGCCCAAGCCGCATCCGCGGTTGAAAAACCCGATTCCGTCAATGCCGGGCTCCGCGTCCAGCGCGAACGTGCGCCCCCCCAGGGATACGTCCACCCCGCCCCCTTCACGCGGCGCGGCGGCGACGCGCAAGCCCGTCCGGACGACCGCCACCCCGGTGTCCACGTCCTCTTCCCCCGCCACGCGCAACAGGTAATTCGCGCACCCGGCCTCCGCGACGAACTCGAACGACTCCTCCTCCCCGGCCCAGAACACGGCCCCGGCGGAGTGCCCCTCGCCGTCGATGGCGTTGTTCTGGAAGTCGAACGACAGCTCGTAGCCGTTGGTCAGCGCAAACCCGAACTTCCGTTGCATCGACGCGCTCCCGCCGCTCTGCGCGCGCAGCAGAAAGGCCGGCGTCCCGATGTTGCTCAGCAAATCGCTGGTGGCCGTGGCCTCCGCGATGCCGGACACGCTGCGCTCCCAACGCGACAGGTCGGAACCCGTCTCGTAGAACGCAACGGGCCGCAAAACCGCCGTCTCCAGCGGCTCGGCCTCCGTCCCGGCCGCCGCCGCCCCGACACGCAGGTTGTCGAACCAGAAGTCGTATTTCGCCTCCGCGTACCCGTACGGATTCTTCCACAGGCGCACGCCGGTGATTTCCGAAGAGACATGGACTTCCGTCCCGAACACCTCGCCTCCCCGCTCCAGCCGCAGTTCGTACGCAGCTTCGCCAATGCGGACGAGTGCCGCGCGGATGGGCGCCCCGACGAGGTGGGGGAAGTTTTCGGCGACGAATTCCGCGCCGTCCACCGTCACGCGGAACGCTTCTCCGTCGGGGCCGTCGGTGGCGAGGACCAGCCGCACCGGCTCCGCCGTGCCTTCAGTCGCCACGAACGCCAAGCCTGCGCCGCCGTTGCCCCCGGAAAGGCCAAAGGCGACGTCCAGCGACATCTCCTCCCCCACCTCAAGTGCCGCACCGTCCGCCAGTTCGCGCCGCACCGCGCCGGCCTCCCCGCCGCTCGCCCGTAAGCCGAAGGACTGCCCGTTTTCGCTCCGTCCGTGGATGGGCATCGCCGACGTCCCGGTGAACGCCGCGCCACCCTCCAGCGTCCATTCACCCCACCCCGTCCCGAGCGATGCCTCCGGGAACGCCCCGTTCGCCCCCCCGTAGTTGGCGGCGCAGTCCTCCGCTCGCACGGCCTCCGGCGCCTCCGGCAACAGCCCCGGCGCGACGAACCACCCCGCGAACGAGCTCCCCTTGGCGGGCACGGCCTCCAGTTCCAGCGGCAAATTCCGCGGGAACCCGACGCACAGCGGCAGCGCGTCCCCGTCCAGCTCGCGCCCCGCCACGCGGACGCTCCCTTCGCCCTCGCCGTCCGTCCCCAGCACGACCGTCCGTTCCGCCCCCAGCCCGTAGCGCTTCCGGGTATGCCAGGCGAACGCCTCCGGCCGCGCCCGCAGATACCCCCGCACCATGTCGATCTGCCGTTCCCAGTCCGCCGCCGTCTGCGGCTGGCGCCATCGCGCCCCGTTCTCGTCCATCCCGGCGACCCGGAATTCCCCGGCGACGCGTTCCAGCGCCGCAGCGCACGCCGCGGGCGTCCAGTCGGTGGCCAGCCGCAGGTACACACGCGCCAGAAACCGGTTCCGAAACCCCGGATTCGTCATCGCGGCCCGGAACGCCCGCGATGCGTCCTCCACCATGTAGGACTCTCCGTTCCGGTGCATGTCCTCGTAGGAGTCGTGCGCGGCGCGGAGGCCGTTCTGCCACTCCGGCACGTACTCGAAGGGCAGCGCGAACGCGAAGTCCATGTCGTGGAACATCCAATTCCAGCGTCCGTCGTTGCGCGGGCGCGACCGGTCCACCGAGGCGCCCGCCGCGCCGTCCGGCCACGCCCGCCACCACCGTTGGTTGTTCCAGGGCCAGTCGGAATTGCCCACGAACAGCGACGACGCGAAATGCGCCGCCAGCGAGTCGGGGTTCACCCGGTTCGTGAACCAGGCGTAGCGCTCCGAATCGGACAAGTCGTCGCCCCACTCCTCCAGCTGCCGCAGAATCGCCCAAAAATCGGCGTAGGCCGCGCTCGTCCGTGCCGCGTCGTCCTCGCCCCACCCCTCGTTGACCTGTGGATAGGTTAGCTGGTCGCCGTATTCCAGCACCGAAAAACCGGCCTTCTTGCCAATGCCCCGCCATTCCTCGAACCACTTCGAATCGAAGCGCTCGCGGATTTCGTGCACCCCCCAGTACACCCCGTTGAGAAACACCACACACACCGCCCCCGCCTCGACGTCCACCTCCTCGTCCGCGCCGATTTCCTGCGCCAGCCAATCCCGCAGCAGCGCCCGGTTCCAGTCGTTCCCGCCCATGCGCAGCACGATGGTCGAATGCTTCCGACGCGACTTGTCCGCGAAAAACGGCCAGTCGAACGATTCCTTTTTCCCCTTCCCCGACGCCGCATAGCCCTCCCATCCTGTGAGCCGAAGCGACTTCTTCGGTCGCCCCAGCGTGGTGCCGCCGTGCCCGCGCAGCTCGCACCACTTCGCGAACCGCCGCGCCCCGTCGTCGAAAAACTCGGCAAACGCGTTCCCCACCTTCGTTTTGGCGTCCGCCGTCGGATGGCGGTAGATGCCCGGCCCGTTGACGTTGTCGAAGAGGTCCGCCCACTCCGCGCACAGTGAAAACACCGGCGTCTTCCCGTAGCGCCCCGCCATGTCCCCGAGCAGGTAGCTGGCCGTCGCCACCTCGCCCACGCGCCCGTCCGGCCCCACCGCCGCTGCCCGCAGCACCGGAATCGTGCGCGGCGCCTCCGCCGGCGCGAACCACGGGTCGTAGGCGTCGTTCTCGTTCCGCCCCGTCATGATGCGGCTGATGGCCCCTTCCCCGTCATCGCGCCCGTTCGCCGCCCGCACCGGCCCCTCGTACTTCACCGCCGTCGCGCTCCACAGCACCTTCCCCGCCGCGTTCGTGCACACCGGACGCGACCCGTCCAGCGTGTAGTAGATCGCCGCCCCCGGCCCCGCCTCCATCGACACTTCCACCCCCTCCTCCCCAATCTCCGGCCACGCCCCCGCCGCCGGCTCGAATGACACCTTTCCGGGCTCCTCCGCTTCCCCCTCCGGCACCGACCCGTACACCACCGCCAGCATCGACCCCAGCCCCGCCCCCTCCAGCATCCCCGTCCCCTTCCACGCCTCCGGCGCGTTCACCCGCGCCAGCCCGCCGCAGTCGGCGAACGCGGAATCGCCGACCGACTCCACGCCCGCCGGAATCGTCACCGCCATCAGTCCCCCGCACCCGCAAAACGCGCCGGCCGCGATGCCCGTCACCGGGCACCCGCCCAACTCCGCCGGAACCGCCAGCGTCCCTTCCGCCGGCTCCGCTCCCGTCACCGTCGCGCAACCGTCCGCCACGAAGTACCGCCACGCCACCCCGTCCACTGTTTCCTTCCCCGTGTGCACCCCGTATCGCACTTCGCACCCCTCCGGCACGTCCGTCTCCTCCAGCATCTCCGTCCCCTCCCAAGCCCCCGGCACGTACAACGCTTTCAACCCACTTGCATAAAACGCACGGGCTCCCACGCTTTCCACGCTCTCCGGAATCTCCAGCTCCGTCAGCCCGCTGCAATACGCGAATGCGTAGCGCCCGATGTTCGTCACGGTGCCGGGGATCGTCGCGGACGCCACCCCGTCGCAGCGGTAAAATGCGCCGTTCCCGATATTCTCCAATCCCGCCGGCAAGTCCATGGTCGCCAGCCCGGTGCAGTTTTGGAACGCGTAGTTTCCGATGCGCGTCACGCCACTCCCCATCGCCAACGCCGTCAGGCCCGCGCAATCGGCGAACGCATAGTTGCCAATGCGCTCGACGCTCCCGGAAATGACCACCTCCGCCAGCCCTTTGCACCCGAGGAATGCGTCATCCTCAATGTCCACCACCCCCTCCGGAATCGCGTACGTTCCGCTTTTCCCGCCCGGAAACTGCATCAGCACCCCCTTGCCCTTTTTGAAAAGAACCCCCTCCTCGCTCTCGTATGCCGCGTTTTCGGACGCGACCCCGATTCCCGTCAGCGCCGCGCAATTTTCGAACGCGCCGACGCCGATGCTCCCCACGCCCGCCGGAATCTCCACCGCAGCCACCCCCGCGCAATGGGCG
>JAFTAH010000090.1 GCA_017458625.1 Kiritimatiellia bacterium
GCCATCGATTGCAATCGACGGCCATCGGCCAAGCGCGGCTGGAAGCCGCACCTCCGGAAGGGAATCGCATCCTTTCGGGGGTGCGGCATCCTGCCGCGCCTCCCCGCGCAAGAAAGGCGGGAGGAACCCTTGGGGTCTGTCCCCTTTTTCTCCCGCCCGCTCATCCTTCCGCCGCGCCAACTCGAAAGGAACCGTCAAGTTCCACGCGACTTTGAGGAAGAACAACCCCCGCCAAAATGAACAGCCCCATGGACACCGCGCCTTGCATTTCCTTCACTCCGTGGGAGCTGTCCCCTTTTCCGCCCACTCGTTTTCGAGACATTCGATGCGCCGCCGTACCCGCTGCCGAAAGAAGAATCCCGCGGCCAGTCCGAAGAGCGCGCCTCCCAGATGCGCGCCGTAGGCGACGCCCATAGCCTTGGCAGAGAAGGAAATCGTGCACAACGCCATTCCGCCCTGCAGCAGCATCCACAACACGAATGCGACCCATGCGGGCAAAGCCACCCAGCGTCCGACAAAGGGCCCCAAAAATCGGAGAAAGAACGAAATGGACACCTTCGGGAAAAACACCGCGTACGCGGCGATCACGCCCGAAATGAATCCGCTTGCGCCAATGCACGGCACCATCGAGGACGGAAAGAGCGCGACGTGCAACAAGCCGCCGGCCAGCCCCGAAAGCAAGGTCAGCAACAGGTACCTCGGCACCCCCAGCGCGTCTTCCACATTGTCCCCGAAGATCAGCAGAAAATACAGGTTTCCCAGCAAGTGCCAGAAACCGCCGTGCAGGAACATTGAGGAAATGAAGGTGAGGCCGCCGCCGCGAAGCCACTGCCCGGGAATCAGGCCGAACTTGTTTGCGTAGCCATCCAGGTCCTGAAACGTCAGCAAATAGACGATGATGCAAATTGCCGCGACAGCCCACGTGCACCAGGGGAGCGACGTGCGCGGCGGCGCCCCCTGCTCGACGGGAAATCCCAGAAACCCCGCCGCGTATCCCCACATGGAGCAAGGCTCCGGTTCGCTTTCCGCCTTCATCTTGGCGATGGCGTGCATCGCCAGGATTTCCCTGGCCTTCACAGGAAGCTCCAGCTCCGGGGGCGGCGGTGGCGGCCTCGGGACCTGCTCCAGCTCGTTCGGGTCGAACCACAGCTCCTGGCAGCGGCAGCATACGTCCAGCTCCAGCTCGCAATCGCCGAGCGGAAGACGCACAAGCGACATCGGACGCCCACATACGGGACAAGGAGAGCCCATTCCCGACGGATTGTCATTCGCAATCCGCCAGAGCGTGTTGACGAACTCGGGACGTCCGCACAGCGAACGCACCGCCGGCAACGTCATCGAGCACCCGTGCCCCTCGGGGCAACGGTAGGCGATTTTCCGCTCGAAGAACGTCCGCTCCAGCACGCGCCCGCAACGTGGACATTTCATCTGGTTCACGATTGGACCTTCCTGTTCAAACTCCTTGGGGGCCCCTTTTTCTCATTGCGCCAAACTCCACACCCCCCCCGCCTCCCGTCCAACGTCCCTCGTCCAAAGTCCTCCCCCCCGCGCAAGGAATGCGGGAGGAAAGCGCAAAAACCGTTTGGCATGTGGCGTTCATTTTAGGGAAACAGCCAGTCCAGGGCACATCTTTGAACCATCCACGCTTTTCATCAATGTCTTTCATCCGCCTGTTTCCTTCGATTTCAAGCAGTTCAATGATCCATCGGCAGAACATGGGACTTGCCAGATTCATCGGTGCACAATTCGACGTCGGATTGGGCGATGGCAGCATCAAACTCCTTTCGCTCTTCCTCCGACATGGCACCGAGAATAGTTTGCAGTTGCGAGATTTCCCGCCAACGGCGCACGGCATTGCGTATGCCAATGAAAACGCCACTTCCGAAGAGCACGATTCCAATTACGGGGATAAACAACTCGCGGGGATTATAACTGTAATCAATCGCAAACAGCGCATATACCATAAGCGCAAGCGGCAAGGCAAAAAGCACGGCAACGAACATGCCGCCCGCCGCCCCGAGCATTCTCTCCCAAAACATCTTTCGCTCATTCATGGCGTTCCTTTCAGATTCGGGGTTTGTCACCTTTCCCGCCGCCCTTGGGAAGGCGGCCAGCCGGTTTTCCACGCCATGGAAGTCAAATCCCCCGTTTTCCCATGGCATGGAACCCAAATTGTGCCGTTTTTCCACGCCATGGAACCCACTTTTCGCAAAACTTCCACGCCATGGAACCCGAATTTGTCCCCCTTCCCCCGTTTCGTCGCTTCGTCGTTTCGTCGGCTCTCCCCTCCCCCCATGGGAGATGCGCCCCCCTGCCGCCTCCCCCCGCGCAAGGGATGCGGGAAGGGAGCGGAAGGGAAAGGCTGGAGAGGGGCGGTCATTTCAAGGGCATTCCTTGTTTTTCCAGCTGGCTATCGCGTGTATATCCCGGAAATCAACAACCAATTCCATCCCAAGGCCAGCAGCGAAGCCGCGAGCAACCCCAACCAAAGGAGGACTCTTTTCCACGTTCGGGCCGACCAAATCCGGCAGAAACACCAAATCGCATAAACACCCAGGACCACATGCGGCAACACGGCAAGCCACAATGCGACCTTGCTCGGCACGGGCACGTGGAAAACCAAAAGCAGCCAAAGAACCGGATAGGCCAGGAAAAACAAAACCCATGCGCCATGTCCCAGCAAAGTCTTTCCCGTTGCATTCATCGCCCGACCTCCGTTGAAGTGAAAAGGAAATCCGCCCCGTCCGAAGTCCGCTGTCCGAAGTCCCCGCCGCAAGATGCACCCCCCTCCCGCGCCCCCCCGCGCAAGGAATGCGGAAGGAAAGCGCAAGGGGCGAGCTGGAGGGGGATAGTCATTTTACGGAACGGCTGTCGGAGGCTTGGAAAGGCTCCGAAACACTGTCGATGGACAGCGTTTCGAGGATTCGGCGGATTTCGCGGTCATAGCCGGTGGAACGGGGAGCGGCGTCGGCGTCATCGTCGGCGTCCGGCTCGAAGAAGCGCGGGGCGTGGATGATCAGCCAGCCGTCCGGAAGGGGCACGAGCCAGCAGAAGGCCGACTCGCCATAGGGGCCGGGGAAGCCGGGCAGCTCGTAGGCGTCGCATTCGCCGATGTGTTGCACGGGCACGGAGGCCGCGCCGGTCTCCAGCAAGCCGGCCTCTTCGGTGTCGGTTGCCGGGCACGCGGGATGGTGTTCCAGCATGATGGCGGGCACCTCGCCCAAGGGAACGTCGTCCGTGGGGAGGTCGAATTCCTCCAGAAGCCGCTTTTCCACCAGTCCGACCCGGCGCGCACGGTCGATTCCGGCCGCCTTCAGGCACTCTTCCGCCTCTTCCGGCATTTCCGGCAGCGCGAAGCGGACCACGGCGAAATCCGTCGAATGCCAGAAACTCACCCCGAGATTGTCAAGATAACGAAACACCTCCCTCTCGTCGGTGTCGGTGGCGTCGTCGGGCCATAGGACGCTGGTCGGCCAGGACGGGTAGATCAAGGACAGGTTGATTTGGAAGATGCTAAACAGTGCGAAGAGGAGAAAGAGGATGCCGAGGAGGATCTTGTGGGAGGCGCAATCGGCGCAGGCCTGGGCGAAGTCGCGGCGGCGGAGCCAGCGGTAGAGGAGGATGGAGAGGATGAGCGGCAGAATAAGGTTGAAGAGGAAACTGATGAAATTGAAGGCCGCCGGTGTACGGGATAGCAGAAGGTGCTGTAGCAGGCGCGCGTGGGGGGGCGGGACGTGAAAGAAAAGCGCGAAGAGGTTGCTCAGCAGCGCCAGAAGGTTGCGACAGGGCTGGAACAGGGCGACGAAAGCCACAAGGGAGAGGTTGCGGGCGAGTTTCGGCGTCATAGGCGGGCTTTCTTGGTGGGTTGGTGGTTGGCTGGTTGGGGGCGGTGGGCGGTGGACGGAACCGCCGCGGCAAGACTTTTAGGGTGAAGGGGAGGCGGGGGATTCGGCGGGGGAGGGGGCGGAAGCGGGTTCGGACGTTTCGGGGGCTTGGTCCATGTCTAAAGGGGCATTTCCCGCCCGAAGCCAAAGCACCGCCTCATAATTCACCTCTCCGCCCCGGAGGTGCCAGGCGTAGCAGTCGAGAATGGCGCCCGACATGTCGTCGGGGTGCTGGATCCCATGAGCCCGGAAGTAATCCACCAGTGGAATAACGCCCTCATCGTCACACCACAGGCCCCACTCGTTGCGTATCCACATGCCCAACGAGAAGTGCAGGAGAATGGGGTCATTTTCCCGGATGTAGGCCTTCTCTTTCTCGCTGAGCATGGCGTCGAGTTTTGCCATGCAAGCGGGCAGGTCCGCGGGGATGTCCTCAACGTAGATGACCTCAGCATCATCGGAGAAGTCGGTGGATTCGGAAGGGGGAGCAGGAGGTTTGGCGTCGGGGGCGGCCAGCAGGGGGCGGCAGGAGAGGAACAGGGCGAAAAAGGCCACAAGGGAGAGGTTGCGGGCGAGTTTTGGTGTCATGAGCAGTGGGCTGGAGGTGGGCGGTCATAGGACGGGAAGGCTGTCGACGCCCGGGGGAAAGACGCAGTAGACGAGGGTGTTGGCGAGGGTCGAGAGATGGGGGACGGAAGAGCAATCGGAGGTGACGGTTTCGAGTTCGGCGTAGCCGAGGCCGGTGTTGGAGTAGAGTTCGGCGTGGGCATCCGGGGTTGTGTCGACGGTAAAGAGGCCATTGGGTGTCCGGGCCGACAGAGAGGAAGTCGGGAGGAGAAGTTTGACTTCGGAGGAGGGAGGAGGTGTGTAAGTGGCCGGACACCCGAGAAGCGGGTCGCCGGGGATCACGACGAACGAACCGGGAAAAAGCGTGCCCTCCACGACGGTGGGCGTGAAATCGGGAGTGGAAACGGTAAAGTGGATTATGTCGGGGTTGGCGACTTGGGAAATGTGCCAAAGGGAGAGCGGGAGGTCGTTTTCGTCTTCGGCGAAGACGGACGGATAGAGGACTTGTTCGCAGATAAGAACGGGGAGGTGGGGAGTGACGATGAAGGTGCGTTCAAGGGTGGCGGAAACGGGCGGGGGGTATTCCCGAATGAGGTTGACGTATTGCGTTCCGTCCTCCTCGACCCAGGCTTTGACAGTGGAGGGGCCGTCGGCAAGGGCGGGGGGCGGGGGCCAGTCGGAAGAAGAAGGGGAGAAGGCGGGCCAGTTGGATTGGGCGACGGGCCACACCCAGTCGCCGCCAATGTTGAAGAAGTCGGGGGCGGTGGAGGGGTCGGGGGGAAGCGCGCCGGCGTCGGCGAGAGCGTCGTCAAGGCGGAGAAGGTTTGGGGCGTCGGCGGAAGGCGCGAGGAAAACGAGGCGGGAGATGGCGGGCACGATGACGGCGTGGACGCGGGCGTTGTGGAGGACGTAGGCCTCGGGGTAGCCGCGGAAGGGCGTGGGAGCAAGCGGTTTTTGGGGTGAGGGTTTCAGGTTGAGGGAGGAAGGGGCAAGCCTTGCTGCCGGAGCCTCGGGAGAGGCAGCCGACAGCGCGTCCGCGGCAAGACTCTGGCTGGCGGCGGCAAGGGATAGCGCAAGGAGGGCGGAAGGAAGGTTGTGTTTCATCGTCGGCTCGTCGTTTTGTCGTTTCGTCGTTTCGTCGCCTCGTCGTCCGTTTCAGCCCTCGCCCGCCGCCGTCGAGGGCGTGTCCCGCGCCCCGCCCATGAGCAATTCGTCCGTGGCGGGCAGCCGCTTGAGCTCCTCGCCCGCCCGCAGCGGCTTCTCCACCCGCTCGTCCCGGACAATCACCCCGTCGCGCAGCACGATCTGCCGCCGGCAATACTGCGCGATGTCCGGCTCGTGCGTCACCATGAGAATCGTCATCCCCTTGTCGTTGAGGTCCTGGAAAATCTCCATGATTTCGAGGCTCGTCCGCGTGTCGAGGTTTCCCGTCGGCTCGTCCGCCAGCAGAAACGACGGCTCGTTGACCAGCGCCCGCGCGATCGCCACCCGCTGCTGCTGCCCGCCGCTCAGCTGGCTCGGATGGTGGAACGCCCGCTTCCCCAGCCCCACCCGCTCCAGCGCCGCCAGCGCCCGCCGCCGCAGCTCCTTCCGCGGCGGGCACTGCGGCGAATACAGCATCGGCAGCTCCACGTTTTCCAGCGCCGACGTCCGGCTCAGCAGGTTGAACCCCTGGAACACGAACCCCAGCCGCTGGTTCCGCACCCGCGCCAGCCGGTCCCGGTCGAACGCCCCCACTTGCTCCCCCTCCAGCCAGTACTCGCCCCCGCTCGGACGGTCCAAGCACCCCAGCATGTTCATCAGCGTCGACTTCCCCGACCCGCTGGGCCCCATGATCGCCACGAAATCCCCCCGCTCGATCTCCAGCGACACCCCCTTCACCGCGTGCACCGCCACGTCCTCACCGCTCTGGTACACCTTGTCCAGCCCCACCAGCCGGATCACCTTGTCCTTCGCTTCCATCTCACCCGTCCCTTCCGTCCCGTTTTCTTGTCGCCCTGTCGTCCCGTCGCCTTGTCGTCCTCCTTCCCCCTCACCGCCTCGGCGGCGGCCCCGGCATGAACGGCGAGCCCCCGCCCTTCGCGCCGCTACCGCCCGCCGGCAAAGCCGCCCCCGCGTCCGCCTTCCCCGTCACCACCTCGTCCCCCTCCTTCAGCCCCGCGAGAATCTCCGTCCACGTCCCGTCCGAAATCCCCGCCACCACCGGCACCCCCCGCAACCCGCCGTCCCCTTCCGCCACCCACACCATCCGCCGCGTCCCGTTCTCCGCCCCCGCCCCGCCCGCCGCGGGGGGCGCGGGGGGCTTCCCCCCGTCCTTTGCCGCCCCCGCCCCCGGCCCCGGCCCCGCCGTCTTCGCCCCCTCCGGCGGCCGAAACCGCAACGCCGCGTTCGGCACCCGCAGCGCCCCCTCCCGCCGCACCGTCACCACGCTCGCGTTCGCCGTCATCCCCGGACGCAGCTTCAAATCGTCGTTCACCACGTCCACGATTGCAATGTAATTCACCACGTTCTGGCTCTTCACCGGCTCGAACCGCACCTGGCTGACCGTCCCCGTGAACTCCCGGTCCGTGTACGCGTCCACCGTGAACACCACCTCCTGCCCCTCCTCGACCCCGCCCACGTCCGCCTCGGAAATCTCGGCCTCGATGCGCATCGCCCGCAAATCCTGGGCGATCGTGAAAAACACCGGCGTCGTCATGCTCGCCGCCACCGTCTGCCCCACGTCCACCGCCCGCGAAATCACCACCCCGTCGATCGGACTGTAGATCTCCGTCTTCTCCAGATCCACCCGGATTTTGTCGAGGCTCGCCCGCTTCATCCGGAGACTCGCCCTCGCCTGCGCCGCCGTCGCCTCCGCCTGGTCGAAATCGGCCTCGCTGACCAGCTCCGCCTCTCGCAGCTCCTTTGCCCGGCGGAAATTCGCCTCGGCGAGCTTGAGATTCGCCTCCGCGCTATCCACCTCGGCCTCGGCCTGCTCCCGCTGCCGCTCGTAGCTGCTCGCATCCACCCTCGCCAACAACTGCCCGTTCGTCACGCTCGAATTGTAATCCGCATACAACTCCGTCACCTTCCCGCTCACCTCGCTCCCCACGTCAACGGTTTTCACCGCATTCAACGCCCCGTTCGCCGTCACCGACTGCACGATGTCCCCCCTCCCGACCCCCACCGTCTTCCACCCCGCCGCCCCGTTGCTCCCCGCCTTCCCCCCCCACTGCCGCCACCCCCACCAGCCCCCTGCCGCCAACGCCACCACCACGACCAGTCCGATGATTTTCTTCATGCCAACCTTTCAGTTTACAAAGTCTGTTCTTTGCCAGTCGCCCCCCGCCTCCCAAACGTTACACCCCCCGCCAATGATTTTCCCTTCCCCTCCCGCATTTTCCAGACAATGGAAACATGTTTTACGGGTTTTTCCATGGAATGGAACCATGTTTTGAGATTTTGGACCACTCCGCATCACGACGATCCGCGCGTTTCTTCCCTTTGGGAAGCTCAAACGTCGTGGTCTCCCGTCGACCGTTGACTGTCGACCGTCTCCCATCTCTTCTCTGTCCCCCAAACCACCGTGATTTTTCGCCAAAACACGCGATTTTGCCCATTTCTTCCTCGCCCCTTGTCCCCATTGTCCCAGTCGTCACCCCCTCCCCCGCTTCGGTCCCTCCCCCCCCTCCAATACTCGCCTCGCGCGCGCGCGTGGAGAATAAAAGAAATGGTTTGGTGCTTGACGGGGGCAGGGGGAAAGCGTAGGGTGCGCCGTTGTTTTTCGCCCGCCCCCCCCCCAGGTGGAGCGGCGGGTTTATGCACAGAGCACGAAAGGGACACCCATGAAGGTGACAATTGAAGAAACGGGGATTTGCGAGAAGAAGATTGTCGTGTCGTTCACGGCCGAGGACGTGAAGGAGCGCTATGATGCCGCCCTGGCCAACTATCGGGCGTATGCCCCCATCGCCGGCTTCCGGAAGGGCAAGGCCCCGGCCGCGCTGGTCGCCAAGCGCTTCGGCCACCAGATCGCCAAGGACGCCCAGGAAACGCTGGAGGCCGCAGGCTGGCGGAAGTTCTTCCAGGACTATCCCGAGGTCCAGATCATCGCGGAAAAGGGCGCCGCCAAGCGCAACCCCGCGACCTTGACCCTTGATCAGGACTACGAGGTGTCGCTGGACGTCGTCACGGCCCCCGTGGTGACAGTGCCGGACGACCCCGTGGCCATCGAGGCCCGCAAGGTCGTCGTGACGGACGAGGAGATTTCCCAGATGATCGACGGCATGCTCAAGCGCGCCGCCGAGTTCGCGGACGCCCCCGAGGGCAGCGCGGTCAAGGCCGGCGACCTGGTGGGCATCGCCTACTCCGCCACCCTCGACGGCAAGCCCCTCGACGAGGCCGTTCCCGCCGCCGCGAAGATGGCCAAGTCGGACGACTACTGGGCGGTCGCGGACGAGCAGTATTCCTTCGTCCCGGGCGTCGGCCAGGCCCTGGTCGACATGAAGCCGGGCGACGAGAAGGATATCGACGTCGCCTTCGACGACAAGAATGCCCCCGTCCCGGAACTGGCCGGCAAGACCACGCAGTTCCACGTGAAGGTCAACCGCATCCGTACCCAGACGCCCGCCGCCCTCGACGAGAAGTTCTTCAAGCGCATGCAGGTCAAGGACGAGGCGGAGCTCCGGAAGTCGGTCGAGCACAACCTCTTCCACGAAAAGAGCCACGCCGAATGGAGCCGCCGCCAGGCGGAAGCCGTCGACAAGCTGCTGGAAAAGGTGGGCCCCGTGGCCTGCGCCGAGTACGAGGTGGAGCGAGAGGCCAACCGCCTGCTCTATGACGCCGTCGTCCGCCAGGTCCGCGCCAAGATCCCCGAGGACAAGATCAAGGAAGGCCGCGACCAGCTGGCCGCCGAATGCCATGAGCAGGCCCGCAAGCTCCTCGCCCACCGCTACCTCCTCAAGGCCGTCGCCGCCAAGGAGAACCTCTCCGTCAGCGACCACGAGGCCTCCCACGAGCTCATGCACGAGGCCTATCGCCACGGCTTCGACAGCATCAAGGCCCTCGCCAAGCACCTGAACGCGGACGAGGAGACGATGCTCAACGCCGCCCGCGATAACCTGCTGACGGAAAAGGCTGTCGCCTCCATCCTCCTCAAGGCCACCTGGTCGGGCGAGGATGCCGACCACGCCAAGGCCATCGTCGCCAAGTGGGATGTCGATGACCTCGAGAACAATTCCATCTTCACGCCGGACGAACTCGCCCAGGAGGCCGCCGAGGCCGCCGACGCGGCCGACGCCCCCGCCGCCGAGCCCCCCAACGCCTAGGTTCCGCCCCGGCGCCAGCCGCCCCCCCAACCAGAAACCCACCGCTTCCCCGAAAGGATGCCGAAGATGAACGTGAACGGAATGCTGAGAAATGTGCAGGGCTACATGCCCATCCCCATGGTGGTCGAGCAGTCGGGCCGCGGCGAACGCGCCTTCGACATCTATTCGCGCCTCCTCCGCGAGCGCATCGTCTTCATCGGCGACGAGATCACCGACGACCTCGCCAACCTGGTCGTGGCCCAGCTGCTCTTCCTCCAGAGCGAGGACGCCACCAAGGACATCAACGTCTACGTGAACTCCCCGGGCGGCTCCGTGACCGCCGGCCTCGCCATCTACGACACGATGCAGTTCCTCAAGTGCGATGTCGTCACCTACTGCATCGGCCAGGCGGCCAGCATGGGGGCTGTGCTCCTCGCGGCCGGCTCCCCCGGCAAGCGTCACGCCCTCCCCGGCGCCCGCATCATGATCCACCAGCCCTGGGGCGGCGCGCAGGGCACCGCCAGCGACATGAACATCCAGACCCAGGAGATCCTCCGCCTCAAGGAGTACCTGAACGGCCTCCTCGCCAAGCACACCGGCAAGGATGTCGCCACCATCGCCAAGGATACCGAGCGCGACAACTTCATGTCCGCCCAGGAAGCCGCCGCCTACGGCCTCGTCGACGACGTCCTCCTCCCCCAGCCGCGCTTGGCCAAGTAAGAGTTCCTGCGGAGATACGCGAAAATGCCCGGCGATAGACCCAAAGACGAATCCAGAGGCAAGCGGTGCGCCATCTGCGGCCGCACCAAGACCGACGTCGGTGCCCCGCTCCACAAGGTGCAGGGCGTCGGCATGGGCGAGCTTTGGATCTGCGACGACTGCATGAAGGAATATGCCAAGGAGCTCGGCTTAGCCGCCAACGAGGCCTCGCCCGAGCCGCGCCGCCAGCTCGTCGTCCCGCCCCCCAAGGAAATCAAGGCCGCCCTCGACGAATATGTCGTCGGCCAGGACCAGGTCAAGAAGGTCCTCTCCGTCGCCGTCCACAACCACTACATGCGCGTCAAGGCCCGCCTCGCCGCCGTCCGCAGCGGCGACAAGAACGCCAAGACCCAGAAGTCCGATGTCGACTTCGAGAAGAGCAACATCCTGATGCTCGGCCCCACCGGCTGCGGCAAGACGCTTCTGGCCCGCACCCTCGCCAAGGTGCTCGACGTCCCCTTCAGCATCTCCGATGCCACCACCATCACCGAGGCCGGCTACGTCGGCGAGGATGTCGAAAACGTCCTCCTCCGCCTCATCCGCGCCGCCCGCGGCAACGTCGCCGAAGCCGAGCTCGGCATCGTCTACATCGACGAAATCGACAAGATCGCCCGCCGCATGGAAAACGTCTCCATCACCCGCGACGTCTCCGGCGAAGGCGTCCAGCAGGGCCTCCTGAAGATTCTCGAGGGGACCATCGCCAGCGTCCCGCCCCAGGGTGGCCGCAAGCATCCCTGGCAGGAGATGATCCAGATCAACACCGAAAACATCCTCTTCATCTGCGGCGGCGCCTTCGTCGGCCTCGAGGACATCGTCAAGCGCCGCCGCGGCAAGGGCGTCATCGGCTTCGAGCAGACCTCCGGCGACCGCCCGGCCCCCGGCCAGTCCGGCGACCTCCCCGCCGCCGCCCTCCGCTCGGAGGACATCGAGCCCACCGACCTCGTCCATTTCGGTCTCATTCCCGAATTCGTGGGGCGTCTCCCCGTCCTGGCCGCCCTCGCCCCCCTCTCCGTCGACGACCTCGTCCGCGTGCTCCGCGAGCCCAAGAACTCCCTCATCAACCAGTATACCAGCCTGCTGGCCCTCGATGGCGTCACCCTCGAGTTCACCGACGACGCCGTCCGCGCCCTCGCCGAGGAGTCCGCCCGTCGCGGCACCGGCGCCCGCGGCCTCCGCTCCGTCATGGAGGCGCTCATGCTGGACGTGATGTACGAGGCCCCCAGCCAGCCCGGACTCAAGACCTGCACCGTCACCGAGGCCATGGTCAAGTCCCGCATGGCCAAGCTCGCCTAGCCTCCCGCCTCATGCTGCCCTTCTCCCTCTTCCTCGCCCTAAAGTATCTCAAGCCCAAGCGGACCTTCCTCTCGGTCGTCACCGTCCTTTCCGTGCTCGGCGTCATGCTCGGCGTCGCCGTCCTCGTCATCGTCCTCTCCGTGATGGAAGGCTTCGACCGCATGTGGCAGGAGAAGATTCTCTCCTTCAACGCCCATGTCACCGTCTCGCTCCCCCCGGACGCCGACGGCAATCCCGCCGATGGCGACACCCTCGTGGATTGGTGCGAGTGGCTAGACTCCGTCGAAGGCGTCACCGCCGCCGCCCCCTACTGGCAGAACCTCGTCTTCATCCGCCGCGGCGACAACGCCGTCGAAACCCCTATCGCCAAGGGCGTCGACCCCGACCGCGAGCGCCTCGTCAGCCAGGTGGCCAGCTCGATCGTCGTCGGCGAATTCTCCCTCGAGGATGACGGCTGCGTCATCGGCACCGACCTCGCCCGCCGCCTTGGCGTGCGCGTCGGCGACACCCTCGAGGTCTATTCCCCCGCCACCTTCCTCAACCAGGACACCGTCCGCTTCCCCAAGGAATGGCGCGTCTCCGGCATCTTCGAGATGGGCATGTGGGAGTTCGACATGGGCTATGTCCTCACCAGCCTCTGGGACTTCCAGGACTTCTGCAACGGCTCCGGCGTCGGCGGCATCCAGGTCATGACCGAAGACCCCTACCGCGCCAATCTTGTCCGCGACCGCATCGTCTCCGAAGCCTCCACCCGCCTCCCGGACACTGGCCGCCGCGAATTCCACCAGACCCCGGATGGTGCCGGCTTCTGGACCCGCCCCGGCGTCTGGGGCGCCACCTGGATGGAGCAGAACCAGCAGCTCTTCGCCGCCGTCCGCGTCGAGAAGAACATGATGTTCTTCCTCCTCATCTTCATCACCATCGTGGCCGCCTTCGGCATCACCAACACCCTCATCACCGTCACCGTCCAGAAAACCCGCGAGATTGGCCTCCTGCGGGCCCTCGGCTTCAGCTCGGGCGCCATCATGCGCGTCTTCTTCTGGCAGGGCTGGGTGAGCGGCGTCGCCGGCGCCTCCTTCGGCCTCGGCCTCGGCCTGCTCGCCCTCAAGTACCGCAACACCCTCCTCCATTTCCTCAACGACCGCTGCGGCATGGCCCTCCTGCCCAAGGAGCTCTACCATCTCGCGGAACTCCCCAGCGTGACCACCCCGCACGACATCGTCATGGTGCTCGTCTCGGTCCTGATCATCTGCACCCTGGCGGCCGTCATTCCCGCCTGGCGGGCCAGTAAGCTCGATCCCGTGGAGGCCCTGCGCTATGAGTGAGCCCAAGGTCGCAACCGCCGTCCCCCTCCCTGCCGACGCCCCCCCCTCCCCTCCCCTCCCCCTCCTCTGCGCCGAAGGCCTGACCAAGTCCTACGTGGCTGGTCGGCGACGGCTGGACATCCTCCGCGGCGTAAATCTCGCCGTCGCCGAAGGCGAATCCCTCGCCATCACCGGCATGAGCGGCGCCGGCAAGAGCACCCTCCTCCACGTGCTCGGCGGCCTCGACCGCCCCGATGCCGGACGCGTCCTCTTCGCCGGAAGTGACCTCGCCACGCTCCGCGAAGGCGAACGCTCCCGGCTCCGAGCCCGCGAAATCGGCTTCGTCTTCCAGGCCTACCACCTGCTCCCCGAAATGACCATCCTCGAAAACGTGGTCCTGGCCGGACTCAACGTCCCTGGCGCCTGGATGCGCAACGCCCGCCTCCACGAACGGGCCGAGCATCTCCTCTCCACGGTCGGCCTGTCCGCCCGCATGACCCACCGCCCCAACGAGCTGAGTGGCGGCGAACAGCAGCGCGCCGCCATCGCCCGCGCCCTCATGAACCATCCCCGCCTCCTCCTCGCCGACGAACCCACCGGCAACCTCGACTCCACCACCGGCGCCGGCGTCCTGGAATGCCTCTTCGACTTGCGCCGCCAGGAAGGCCTCACCCTCGTCATGGTCACCCATAACGACAATGTCGCCGCCCGTTGCGACCGCCACCTCTGGATGCGCGACGGCATCATCTCCGACGCCCCCTCCCCCTGACGCCCCCTCCCCCCTCCCCGTCCCTCCCCTCGACTCCTCCCGCCCCAACATGAAAAAAAAACATAATTCCCTTGTTTTTACCGTAAAATCACCAGCCCGGACCTGGGCCCGCGAGCAGGCCGCCCACCTCTCCCCGGACTATCTGGCCCAGGCCTCCGCCAAGCTCGTGCGCCGCCTCCTCGCCGAAGACTGGATGGCCCTCCCCTCCCCCCTCGGACTCTTTCGCTCGACCGGCAGCGAAGTGGATACACGTTTACTTTATTCGGCTGCCTTCGACGCCGCCTGGTCCGTCGCCTCCCCCCACGCCTCCCCGTCCGGCCGCTACGTCTGGCACGCGGACGACAACCCCTCCGCCCTGGAAACCGGCCCCCACGGCATCCTCCAGCCCCCCGCCTCGGCACCGACCATCGACCCCGCCTCCCTCCGCGTCATCCTCGTCCCCGGACTCGCCTTTGACCGCCAAGGCCACCGCCTCGGCCACGGGGCCGGCATCTACGACCGCCTCCTGGCCCCCGCCCAACCCACCGCCATGCTCGTCGGCCTCTGCTTCTCCCCCCTCCTCGTCGACTCCCTCCCCGCCGAACCCCACGACATCCCCATGGACCTCGTCCTCACCGAGTCCTCCGCCCTCTTCCTCCCCTCCGCCGCCCCCAAGCTCGCCCACCTCCTCGGCACCTGCTGAACCTCCGGCGTCCCCGCCGTTGCTTCCGTCCATTTTCCCCCACCCCCGCTTTCTCGGGCCGGGGGCGTGTCGCCGCCCTCCCAAACCCGCCGCTCCGAGCCTCTCAGCAATTCCCCTTCGCCCGGTTATGCGTCCGGCAAAGCATCTGGCAATTGGCCTCCGAGGTGTCGCCCCCCCTCGACCACGCGGTGACATGGTCCGCTTCCATTTCCGTGAAATCATAAAGTCGCGTCGTATTCGCCACATGACCGACCGCGCAAAGCGGGCAGTTGGAAATGCCCTTCACCTTTGCCTCGTCCGTCTGGCGTTTGTAGACCTTCCGGGCAATTTCCGGACTGAAAATCCGCACTTTCAGCAACTTGGGATCCGACTCTCCGCCCAACACATATTCGAAAATGTTGGCTTTCTGCTTGATTTTCCCGTCGTCCGCATCGGCGAACAGCGCGTCGATACGCTTCTGCACCTGTTCGGGATTATAGGGACGACAATGATACGTCTCGTAGAGTCGCCCCCAATCCAAGCCACACATCTCATCCCTTCTCTCCTTGAAAACCGAGTCCGCCCATGCAATCACGCTATCGAAATAGGTTTGTAGTTCCGTGATTTCCGTGTCGTAGCGATGATCCTTCAGATACTCCTCGACGTTTCCTTTGGAAACCCAACGCAACGCTTCCGCGAGAATGGCTTGCCGCTTTAGATCCCCCTTGACGTAAGCCGCCCATTTTTGCCGATTCGAATTGGACGAATTGCTGAAAACTGCCTTCGCCACCGTCACAAACGGTCCGGAATAGGTCGCGTTCAACAGTTCCTGTTCGTTGAGCGGTTTGCCAGCGATGTTGATGGTCTTGAACCACGCCTTGATCTCCGCCTCCGGGGCGTCGCCTTCCCCCTCGCAGATGTAGATCGTGAGCGGCGTCTTCAGCAGCCATCCATGCAAGGCAGGGTCGAATTTGTGTGGCATGCCATTCGTGTCCAGCACGTCCAGCTGACCGGTCACAAACCGCCCGAAGCTGGTGATACGTTGCTGCCCGTCCAGCACTTCATACTTGTCCTCGCCCACCTTGAGGAAGTAGATGAGCCCGATGGGATATTTCTTCAGCAGCGAATCAACCACTGCCACGTCGTCCTTCCCATTCGCATAGATGTAGTTTCGCTGATATTCCGGCTGGATGACGAGCTTGCCGCCCCATCCGTTCAGCCCCTTGCCTTCGTGCGTGTTGTAGTAGAACCCCTGGCAAATATCCCCCACCGTGATGTCCGTCCGAAATTGCGTTTTCATGTATAATTTATCCCTTGTTTCAATTTGCCCATGCCTTATTTGTGACGGATGAGAATTCGAGCGTATGTTTCCGTGCCATTGATGGTGAATCGATAACCATAACGCGGGTTGTCTTCGACATAACGGTCCAAACCAAGTATGTCAAACTGTTCCGGGCAGTATTTGTCGAGGAAGGAGATGGGAACCCCCATCACGCCCTCGTAATCGGCAGGAATGGCATCCGTGAACGGCACCTCGATCGCGTCATAGTTGTCGTATTGTCTGAACCCAACCCCTCTGATTTCCTTGTGTCGCGAATACTTCAGGTTGTCCGTCATGGTCATAAGCTGAAGAGGTTGGTGGCGCTCTCCATGTTCAAGGTTCGTGAACCATCTCACCCCCTTGACGCGGATGAAGCGGTTTCCTTTGGCATCTATTCGCCATCCGGCAGCATTCAACGGATATTCCTTGGGAACGCCAAATTCCCTGTCGCCGGAATGAATGCTCGCGCCCAGCCACAGCTGATTGCTCTTGAACAGCGGAAACACCTCCTTGTAGGTGACGGCGTTCATGTTGCCGATAATGAGAAACTTCTTGTCCGCTGCCAGAATCCATTTCAGGAATTCCCGAAAAAGCGAAAAGGGCGGATTGGTGACAATGATGTCGGCCTCATCCCGCAGTTGCTTCACCTCTTTGCTCTGGAAATCGCCATCGCCTTCCAGATACTCCCACTTGATGTCGTCGAAATCGATGCGTCCGCTCTGGTTGGCGTCATGGTCGAGAACGAAAATCTTGCCGCGTTCGTTCTTGGGCAGGCCACCGTGCTGCCTGGCCACATATTCAAACAAAACCCCATATTTCTCCCGCTTTGCTTCTGGGGCATAGCTGGTGGAGATGAGTTTCTTCAAGCTCAAGGCCTCAAAGTTCTCCGCAAAAAAACGCGTGAAATTGCTCCATTCGGGATCGTCGCACGGAAGCAGGACGGTTTTGCCGCGAAATGTCTCCGGCGCAAATTGGAGATAGGCATTCACCTCGGTCTGGATGTCCGCATATTGGGTGTAGAACTCATCGTTTTTCGCCCGCTTCGCCGTTTGCAGCGTGGTGGTGTTGGACATGAGAAAGGGCTCTCGTGTGCTGGTTTGCGCTCCAACCAAACCACTGCCGAGGACCATCCCCGATGCATGAAAAAAGAGTGCATTTCCTTCCATGCACTCTCGGTAGCCCTGCTACAGGCGTCACATGTACATGGAGAGAAAATGCACCCATCGGGTGCATCTTCACTCCCATGCTGCATGTGACTTCGGTAATAGTAGCAGTATTTCCGAGAACAGCGTGTTAGCGTGATGCTAAACGAAAGACGGACAGAAGAAAGGAAAGCAAGGGTTTTGCTCTGACCTCAGGCGGACATCAGGCAAAGTGCCTCGCCTTCTTCTGGCCTATGTCTGCCGCCCCGCTCCGGCAAACCGTAAGCGAAGCAACGCCCCCATCTTACCATTCCCCCCCTCCCGCCGGAAGTGCAAAACGCCCTCATGCTGTCGCTCCGGCGTCCCCGCCGTTGCTTCCGTCCATTTTCCCCACCCCCGCATTCTCGGGCCGGGGGCGCGTCGCCACCCCCACACGGCCCGTCACGGCTTCACGAGCAGCAACGTCGGAAACGCCTGCACCCCATGGGCGGCCAGGAAGCCGGCGGCCGGCGGCTGGCCGGGATGGTCGGCGCGTAGCACCCAAAGCTCCAGCTCCTGCGCGGCCAAAAAGTTGGTGACGGACGCCTCCGCCAGCGTGGTGCGCTGCATGACATGGCAGTTCTTGCACCACTCTGCGGAAAAGAGCAACAACGTGGGCCGCCCCCGGGCCGCCAGGTCGGCTTCGAGGCGGTCCAGGTCGGCCGCCACGGCCAGGTTGTAGGTGGACGTCTCCGTCCCCGCCGTTTCGTTCGCCGGCAGGAACAGCTTGACCGCCAGGAAAAGGTAGTAGGCCGCCAATACCAGCACCAGCAAGGTGAACACCTTGGATAGACGCCCCATCCAGGCCCCCGGCCGGGGCAGAATCGACAGGCCAGCCGCTAGGAAAGGCCAGGGCAGGGCAAATCCAAGGCCAATCGCGCACGGCAGCAGCAGCCCCAGCAGATGCTTCCCCGCCGCCGATAGTTGCGCCGACCATGTCAGCGCGGACAGCAGCACCGGTGCCGTGCAGGCCCCGGCCAGCGCGGCCATCAGCAAACCATAGAAAAACGCCACCAGCGGTGCCCGCAACTGCCGCAGTCCCCCCGCCCTCCCTCCGGTCGAAGACTCGCTAGATGCCCCGGCATCCCTCCTTGCGGTAACGCCAGCTTGCGGCCGAAACCGCGAAAGGTCTGGCGGACGCAACGCCAGCAACACCAGCAGCCCGGCCACCACCAGGTTGAACCACGGACTCGCCGCATACCCCCCCAGCAGGTTTCCAGTGGCCGTGGACAGCATCGCCAGCACCACATACGCCAGCAAAATGCCCAGAGCATAGGCACACCCGATCAGCACGCGGCGGCGGCGGCTCGTCTCCCCCTTGCGTCCCACCCCCAACACCAGCAGCGTGACCGGAATCAGCGGCAGCGTGCACGGCGTCAGGTTGAGCAGTCCCCCCGCCACGACCAGTCCCAGCAGCGCCCAGCCCAGCTTTTCCGGCAGCACCTCACCCGCCTCCGAAAACGGGGTCGCATCTCCCCCCTGCACCGGTTGGGGCCGCTGATTCCCCTCCCCCACCGCGGAAAACTGCTGCTCAAGAAATGCCAGCAGCTCGGCCGGCTGGACATACCCCACCAGCCGGGCTTCGCCAGGGTTCGACGCCACCTCCTCGCCCGTGCCTGGAACCGCCGTTTCCCATCCCACCGAGGAGAGCTCCAGCGGCAGCTCGGCACCGGATACGGCAATGTTCGTGACCGCCGGGGGATAGCAGACCGTCCCCACACACAGCTGATAGGTCAACGGGATGGTCGTCAGGTGCGGCGGAAAATCCACTACGAACGGCTGCTCGGAAACCACCTCGTAGGGTAGCGGCGACGAAATGGTTTCCGCATCCAAATGCTCGTCGTCGGCCAGCTCGATGGTCAGCCGGGTTGCCTCCTGCGCGACAGTCGTCGTGAAGCCCAGCGCCCAGACCGCCTGCGGCAGCAGCAACAGCCCCCAAACCAGAACCCATCGCGCCAAATGGCCGGAAACATGGGAAAAGCAGCGGTGCATGACACTCCTAGGGAAGCGTGGGCGCATGGCGGGACTGGGTGGGCAGATAGGTGGAAAGCACCTGGTTCAACGTGCCGTCGGCCGCCCATCGCGGCACCAGCGTCTGGAAGGCATTCCGCAGCTCCGAGGAACCGGGACGACAGGCCCAGGCCACCTCGTGCGGTGCCAGTAGATAAGGCGCAAAGACGATCTGGGCAGCTGCCTCGGGCGCAAATCCGTGGAGATGGAACCACAGCGCCGGAGCCGGTGCCAACGCCACCTCGGCCCGACGCTCCAGCACGGCGGCAATCGCCGCCGGCACATCCGGCACGTATTGGCACCTGGCCAACGGCAAGTGCGCGGCCACAAATGCCCCCGCCGCTGGCGACGTGTTCGGAATCGCCATCCGCAACGGACTGCTACGTAGCCGCGCCGGCGTGGAAAAGACCAGGGGATCGCGCGCCAGCAGCGGCGTCCCCGCCAGATGGATGACCGCCAACCCCGTCACCAGATAGGGCGGAGAAAACTCGACACTGGACCGCCAGTCGTCCCGGACCGGCAGCCCCGTCATGAGAATGTCGACCTTCCCGCTCCGTAGCGCAGGCAGCAGGTCGGCAGGCCCCTCCAACGGCACAAACTTAGGCTCCATGCCCAGTTCTGCCGCCAGCCGTCGGGCCAGCTCCGGCTCCAGCCCGGCCCAGGCAGACTGGGCCTCGAACGATTCGGCCGCCGGATAGGTAAAAGGCGGATTGGCAGGCAGAAACCCAATGTTCAACTCCTGGGAAGTCGGCCCCAGGGCACATCCGGACAGCCCCAGCAACATCCCTAGCCCCACCAGAATGAAGCATCGAGTGAACAGCAAATGAAAAAATCGTACTGACATCAGACCCAGCCATGGTTAGCATTCACGGAGCACCCAGAGCCTTGGTTGCCCCGCCAGAAAAGGTAGCGTATGACCTGCCTGGCGGGCAAGTCAAAGCTTCGTCCCTCAAGGCGTTCCGCAGAAAAAATTGACCTCGTTCACCGTATTTTATTGACAGCATGCCATGATGGCCCATTCTTCTCCTGCTTTTCCCTTCCTCTTTCTTCTCTTAAAGAGTTTATAGAAGAAAATAAGGAAGTAATAATAGAGGCTGTGGATAGCTTTGAGAACGACATAACATGTTGAATTCAATAAGGTTAGAGCTCTTCTGTTTTGTGCATGGGCACCTCGGCAATCCTGTGTATCCTGTTCAAGGGGCAGACCAATCAACAACTTGCCCCCAACTTGTTGTCAACCAACTATCTGCCCATTGCCAGGTTGTTAACAGGTTGTCCACATAGAAATAAATATATGAACATTTGTTCTTTTATCTCCGTCTGATCCAATCGCTCTGCGCTCTTTTTCCAAACCACTCTCCCGTCTCGGGAGGAATCCCATCTGCGCCATGTTGTCTAATGGATTCCACCCGGTAGGGCCAGCGCTTTGCGCGGGCCGTTCGCCTTCCAGTATTCCCCAGCTCCTCCAGTCTCGCCCCACAAGACTCGCCCAACGGAAGAGGCGCAGTTTCCTGCGATCGCCACCAGGCCAAACGACCCCAGTACAATATCCATCCCCCAGCTCTCAAACCGGACGGACTTCCCCTTCCTCTCGGCCTACGCCAATTATTCGCCCTCATGTCGGCTTTTCAGCCACACCGACAAAATGGCAATGTCGGCCGGCGTCACGCCGCTGATTCTGGAGGCCTGGCCCAGGTTGGCCGGACGTACCTGGTTCAGCTTTTCCCGCGTCTCGTAGCGTAGCGCAGCCAAGGCAAAGTAATCCATATCCGCCGGTAGTTTCTGACGCCCGATTTGCTCCGCCCGTTCCACTTGTCGCCATTCTCGTTCAATATACCCTTCATAGCGCAGCTCGAACTCGATCTGGTCGATGACGGTGGGGGATAGTCCGTTTTGTCCGACCACGGAGGCATAGGAAGCTCCCTGCCGCTTGATGGCCTGGGCCAGGGAAATCCCGTCCCTGAACTCCCGATGCAGCCGGACCCGTTCGGCCTGGATCTGCTGCCGTTCCTCCTCAATTTTCGCCAACACTTCCTTGTCCAGGATACCAATGCGCCGGGCAGTATCCAGCATGCGATAGGCCGCATTGTCCTGGCGCATGAGCAGACGGTGTTCTGCCCGCGACGTGAACATGCGATAGGGCTCATTGGTGCCCTTGGTGGCAAGGTCATCGATGAGTACGCCAATGTAGGCTTCATGTCGTCGAAATACCACTGGCGTTTCGCCCTTGAGGGACAAGGCCGCATTGACCCCCGCCATGAACCCTTGCGCCGCCGCTTCCTCATAGCCGGTGGTGCCATTGACCTGGCCCGCCAGATACAGGCCTTCCACCACCTTGCTTTCCAAGGTGGTCTTCAATTGCAGGGGATCGAAGTAGTCGTATTCAATGGCATATCCGGGAGCCAGGAACTTCGCCTGCTCAAGCCCGGGAATGCTGTGGATCATGGCCTCCTGCACCTCAAAGGGCAGACTGTTCGACGTTCCGTTGGGATAGACCTCCAGCACATGGCGGCCTTCCGGCTCGATGAAGACGTGATGTGCCGTCCGTCCAGCAAACTTTACCACCTTGTCCTCGATGGAAGGACAATACCGGGCCCCGGCTCCCGTCACCATCCCCCCGTAGAGCGAGGATTCTTTCAGATGCGACTGGATGAGGTCGATGGTCCGCTCGTTAGTATGGCTGAGGAAGCACGGCATCGGATCCGTGCCTGGAATCCATGGCGCAAATGGGGGGAGGGGACGTGTTCCACGTGGAACAGGTGGAACCGGGCATGTGTCACCTTCAGCATACCAGATGCAGCCATCCGGATAGCCGCCGAGAAGGCTGGACTGTTGCGTCTGGTTCCACGTGGAACATTCTGTCTGCCCGTCTGGTCTTTTCCTCCTCGACGTGTTCCACGTGGAACAGGTTCCCTTGGCCCCTGAGGTTTCGTCGGCTTGTGCGCCTTCCTGGTCTGCTGCCTCGTCGGCCTTCTCTTGGTGTTCCACGTGGAACTGCTCGGCGTGGTCGCGGCACCATCGGCTAAAAAAGGGGACGGGAGCCGTTTCTCCGGGCTGGACTTGCAGCTTGGTGTAATCGATGCTGTCCTTGTGAAGCCGTGGCGGAGTGCCTGTCTTCAAACGTCCCAAGGAGAATCCCAGCTGTTGCAGCTGCAAGCTCAACTGCTCCTCGCTTGGTTCTCCTATGCGACCAGACGGAACTGACTCGTGGCCTATCAAGACCCGCCCTCGTAGAAAGGTTCCAGCCGTGAGAATCACCTTTTCGCAGACCACGAATCCGCGCTTTTGTTCGAAAACGCCGCATATTTTTCCGTTCTGGACTTTCAAGCCTGTCACCTGGCCTTCCAGACATGTCAGGTTTTTCGTGTGGCTGAGCACTGCCCTCATTCGGGCAGAGTATGCTGGCTTGTCGCACTGTACTCTATTGGCCTGGACTGCTGGTCCCTTACGTCGATTCAGCACCCGGAATTGCACTCCGGTGCAGTCGGTGTTCAACGCCATCTCTCCGCCTAGGGCATCAAGCTCGAAGACCATGTGGCTTTTGGCGATGCCGCCAATGGATGGATTGCAGGACATGCGGGCCACTGCCGCCATCGATGGCGTGATGAGGGCTGTGTCCAGCCCCATCCGTGCTCCTGCCAAGGCCGCCTCGCAGCCGGCGTGTCCGGCTCCGATGACCACTAGGTCATAATGGGATTTATGTGAACAAACATCTATACTATTGGCTGGCGAGTTCATGTGCGGTCCTTGCTGACGCCCTTTTCTGTCAGGCAGACGAAAAGAGTAGCAAAAATTATAGGCCGGAACAGCAAATAAACGGCAGCGACATTCGGGATTCCCTTGCTTGCGGGGGCCACATCATTACAATGGCGAGACATCATGAAGATTCGATATCCAACTGTACTTTTCGACCTGGATGGAACGCTTCTGGATACGTTGGCGGATCTGCGGACGGCGTGCAATGTCGCCCTTGCCTCGGTGGGGGCGCCGGCCAGATGCCTTGACGAGGTGCGCCAGTTCGTCGGCAACGGGATTGCCATGCTGCTGGAACGCGCGATTCCAGGCGGGCGGCAGCATCCACGGTTTACGGAGGCCCTGGCGACCTTGCAGACGTATTATCAGCAGCATGACCGGGTGGAGACCATGCCCTATCCGGGGGTTGTCGGCCTGCTGGAGACGCTCAAGGCCGAGGGCGTGCGGTGCGGCGTCGTGTCCAACAAGCCCGATGCGGCAGTCAAAGACCTTTGCGCCGCCTTTTTCCCGGGACTGCTGGCCGTGTCGTCTGGCGAATTGCCGGGCATGCGGCGCAAGCCGGCCCCCGATGTCGTGGAGCATGCGTTGGCGGCCATGGGCGTAAACAAGAACGGTTGCCTTTATGTCGGGGATAGCGACGTGGATCTGGCGACGGCACGGGCGGCCGGGATTCCTTGCGTGTCGGTGACCTGGGGCTTTCGCACGTCCGAACAGCTCCTGGTAGCCGGGGCGACCTGTCTGGTCCATGTGCCAGCCGAGGTGCTGGATGTCGTGCACGGCCAGCGCCAGCCGTAATGTCAGCCGAGGTCGAGGTGGCCGAGGGGGAAGGAGAGGACGCCGGGAAGCTGGAGCCAGGCGGCGGAATGTGTGACGACGAGCATGGACAGGCCGTCGGCATTCAGCGAACGGAACAAGTCCATGATGGTGACGGCGGTGGCCGGGTCGAGGTTGCCGGTGGGCTCGTCGGCCAGCAGTAGGGCCGGAGGTAGCACGATGGCGCGGGCGATGGCGACGCGTTGCATTTCCCCGGCGGACAAAACGCCGGCGGGCCGGGCGGCCAGGGGCCGCATGCCGACGCGGTCGAGCGCGGCCAGGGCGGCGCTCTTGGGCTTGAGTCCAGGGGGAGGGGAGGCATAGCGGAAACGGAAGAGGACATTCTGCAGGACGGTCCGCCGAGGGAGCAGGTGGAACCGCTGGAAGACAAAGCCAATCTTTTGCCCGCGCAGACGGCTGCGGGCCGCATCGGGGAGGTCGGTGGCGTCCTGCCCGTCGAGGAAGACGCGACCAGCATCGGGGCGGTCCATCAGGCCCGCGATGTTCAGCAACGTGCTCTTGCCGGATCCGGATGGCCCGGTGAGCACGGCCAGGGCACCCGGCGGCAACTCGAGCGTAAGGTCGCGCAAAACGCGGACGGGGAGGCCGTCAGGCCCGCGAAAGGACTTGGCGATATGTTCTAGACGAAGGGCGGGCGGCATGTGAAGACTAGGGCGAGAGGAAGGCGGCGATGCGGGTGGCTGCGTTGGCACGAAGGTTGAGGAAGTAGAGGGCGTAGTCGAGGTCGTGGAAGCTGTCGGGGCCGAAAAGGGCGGGGTCGGAACGCAGTTCAGGCATGTCGATGAATGGGGTGCAGATGAGCGTGCCGTGGAAGGGGTTGATGGCGGCATCGGCCGTGCCCGGGGTGACGAGGTGCCAGGTGCCGTCGGGGGCGGGCATCATGGAGCCGGTGTTGAGGGACGCCGGCACAGGCGTAGGGGTGGTGGTCCAGAGGAGGGGATTGACGATCAGATTGGTGGTGCCGGGAACTATGACGTAGGATTCGCGGACATCGAGGTTGTCGCCGCCTTCGGTGTTCCAGGCGACCAGCACCGGGCAGTCGAAGGATCCGGAAGCGAGGGGGAGGGGATAGGGCAAGGCATCCAGAAATGCCTGGTTGATGGGGGTTCCCGCGACATAGGCGGCAACGAGGCGAGGTAGCAGATTGGTATGGGCCGGAAGGTAGTCAGAAAGGGCCAGCTTGACGAGCTCGGCCCCCTGGCCATGACCCGCCAGCAGAAAAGGCCGATGCGTGTCCGTTTCCGCAAAATAGGCGTCCAGCGCCGCGAACAGGTCCTGCCGCGCGGGCGAATTGTCCAGCGCCAGGGCCGCGCGGGCGAGGGCGGGCTTGGTCGCCGCCAGGGTCGCGCGGTTGAGCTGGCGCCAGGTCGGAATCCAAACATCCGCGACAGTCTCAAAGCAATCCGCCGAAATTGCACAGACTGCTTTGACACTCTCTGTCCGCGCGTCGAACCGGCCCCAGCGCGGGCCTTCGGCGTCGTCATAGATCGTGGACAGGAAAAAGAGGACGTCCGCCTCATGCTCGCGCGTCGTTCCGGCGGGGTGTCGCACCCATGCTTCGGCGGTTGTATAGTCGGGAGCGGTCTCGCGCGGGTCGATGGCCGCCAGCTCCTCGGGAGCCGTAGATGTAACCGCTTCCTCGAACTCCTGAGGCTGGGTCACCACGACGTTGTTGTCGCCGTCTCCCCCAAGCAATACGCAGGCGTAAAAGGCCAGGTCCACCACAGCCGCCGCGAGCCCGAGAGCTGCGATGACGCAACCAATTTTGCGAAAAGCCGAAGGTTTTTTGGATAAATCGCGAGCCATGCCGGAGTCTCCTGAGGTCTGTCGGGGGTCTGAGGGGGAGCTATAGCGGATCGACGGCGGCCAGTCCCCGCGCCATGTGGGTGTGGCAAAGGGCGAGGGCATAAGCGTCGGTCACGTCGTCCGGCGGACATTCGCGCATCTGGAGCATGGACATGACCATGCGGGCGACCTGTTCCTTGGGCGCCTGTCCCCAGCCGGTGACGTTCTGCTTGGCGCGCTTCGGCGAGTACTCGAAGATGGGCACGCCTGCCGTCGCGCAGGCCGAAATGCACGCCCCTCGCACTTCGCCGAGCACCAGGGCGGTCTTGGGATTCTTGGCGAAATAGAAGCCTCCTTCGATGGCGGCCGCCTCCGGATGGTATTCCGCCAGTAGGGCCTCCACGCGCTCCCGGATTCGCCGCAGGCATTCCGAATGCCGCTCCTTCTGCGGTATCTTCACGACCTCGCCATGCAGGGCCTTCCCCTGCGTTCCGGCCCAATCCAGAACGGCCAGTCCCGTGCCGCGCAGCGATCCGTCGATTCCCAAGACAATCATTCCGCCACCTCTTCCTGACAAAAAAACGGCGCGCGCCCATGTCGAGCCACGCGCCGGTGTTGCCGCATTGCGGGAGCCTAACCTTCCGCCGGCATCGCATCCTCGGCGATGTCACCGTTCATGTAGACGTTCTGGACGTCGTCGAGCTCTTCGAGGGCGTCCACGAGGCCCAGCAGCTTCTCGGCGGCGGCCTTGTCGGTGACCGGTACCCAGGCCGTCGGAACCATGTTCACGCCCGAATCCTCGCCCAGCGTGTAGCCGGCGGCGGTGATCTTCTCGGCGATCACGGGGTACTCGTTCGGCGCGGTCAGGATCTCGAATTGCCCGCCCTCGTTGCTCATGTCCTCGGCACCGGCATCCAGCACCAGCTCGGTCAGCTTGTCCTCGTCCACGCCTTCGGCATCGATGAGAATCTGGCCCTTGCGCTCGAAGTTCCGCATGACCTGGTTGGTGCCGGCCAGCGTTGCGTTGTGCCGCTGGAGCAGATGGCGCACCTCGGCCACGGAGCGGTTCCGGTTGTCGGAGAGGCAAGTGATGATCATGCCCACGCCACCGCCGGCATAGGCTTCGAACATGATCTCCTCAAGGGCCACGCCGCCGCCGGCACCGGTGCCCTTGTCGATGGCGCGCTTGATGTTGTCCGCCGGCATGTTCACGGCCTTGCACTTGCCGAGGATGGTGCGGAGAGTGATGTTGGAGCCGGGATCGCCGCCGCCGGAGCGCGCGGAGATCATCAGTTCCTTGGCGAGACGGCTGAAGACCTTGCCGCGCTTGGCATCGGTGGCGGCCTTCTTGTGCTTGATGGTTGCCCACTTGCTATGTCCACTCATGGGAATTCCTTCCTGTTGCGAGTAATAGGTTTAAAGGGATGTCTCCGGGGGAGGCGGGCGGCTGGCTATTCGTCCTCGTCGTCCTGCTTGTTCTTGGCTGCCTCGGCGATGATCTTCTGGGCGACGTTGCTGGGCACGATGTCATAGCGGGCGAACTCCATGGTGAAGGAGCCGCGGCCACCCGTCATCGAGCGGAGTTCCGAAGAATAGCTGAAGATCTCGGCCTGGGGAACCTCGGCGATGAGCACCTGCATGCCTTCCTCGGTCTCCATGCCGAGGATGCGGCCGCGCTTGTGGGTGAGGTCGCCCTGGCAGGCGCCCATGAACTCCTGGGGAATCGTCACGCGCAGCGTCATGATGGGCTCGCGGAGGACGGGCTTGCACTTCATCATGCCGTCCTTGAAGGCGCCGCGGGCGGCGATCTTGAAGGCGATTTCGGAGGAGTCGACCTCGTGGTAGGAGCCATCGTAGACGCCAATCATCGTGTCTTCGACGGGATAACCCGCGATGACGCCGCGCTGCATGGCCTCCTGCAGGCCCTTCTGGATGGCAGGCAGGAAGTTGCGGGGGATGCTGGTGCCGACGATCTGGTCGATGAACCACTCCTCCTGCCCTTCGGGCTTGGGCTGGATGTGGATGTAGACCTCGCCGTACTGGCCGCGGCCGCCGGACTGCTTCTTGTGCTTGTAGTGGCCGTCGCCCTTGGCGGTGACGGTCTCCTTGTAGGCGACCTTCGGGGTGGAGAGCGTGACCTCGACCTTGCTGCGGGCCTTCATGCGCTCCATGGCGACCGCGATCTGCACGTCGCCGACGCCGCTGATGATGAGCTCGTGCGTCTCGTCGTTGCGGCCGACGTGAATGGTCGGATCGTCGTCCGCGACGCGCCGCAGACCCTGGCCCAGCTTGTCCTCGTCGCCCTGGTTCTTCGGCGTGACCGCGAAGAAGCAGACCGGCTTCGGGAAGGTGATCTCGGGCATCTTGGTCGTGCCGCCTGGGGCGCAGAGAGTGTCGTTCAGGGTGGTGACCTTGAGCTTGGCCAGGGCGATGATGTCGCCGGCGGAGGCCTCGGGAGCCGTATCCTGCGCCTTGCCCTTGAGCAGATAGATCGTGCCCGCGCGTTCCTTGCCATCCTTGGACGAATTGAAGACCTCGGCATCCGCCTTCAGCGTGCCGCCCCAGATGCGCGCGATGGTCATCTGGCCCACGAACGGATCGTTCACGTTGCGCCAGACCTGCGCCACGAAAGGCGCATCTGCCGCCGGATTCACCTCATTGCCGTCCGCATCCTTCGCCGGACGGTCCAACGGCGAGGGCAGGAGCTTGGCAAGGCCTTCCAGCAGCTCGTCCAGACCGGCCGACTTCAAGGGGAGGGCGGCGAACACGGGCACGAACTTGCCCTGCAGTACCGAGGCCCGCAGGCCGGCCGCCAGCTCATCCGCCGTCAGCTCCTCGCCGCCGAAGAACTTCTCCAGCAGCTCGTCCGAAGACTCGGCCGCCAGCTCCACAAGCTTCTCGGAAGGAGAGGCAAGGGTGTTGGTGATGGACTTGCCGCCGTCCGCCGGAATGGTCGCCGGCTGGCAGATGTCGCCCCAGTGCTCCTGGATGGAGGCCAGGGTGCCGTCGAAGTCCGCGTTTTCCTTGTCCAGGCCCGTCACGACGATGGCACGCGGGAGGCCCAGCGCGTCGATCTGCTTCCAGGCGCGGACGGTGCCGACCTGGATGCCGCTGGTCGCGTCGATGGTCAGAACGGCCGCGTCGGCCACCCGCGTGGCGGCGACCACCTGCCCGAAGAAGTCCGCATATCCCGGCGTGTCCAGCATGACGAAGCGGACGGGCTTGGCCCCTTTCGGCTTCCAGAGCGCATCGAACGGCTTGGCCCAGATGGAGATCTTGCGAGCCTTCTCCTCGTCCGTCCAGTCGGCCATAGACGTGCCATCGCCCGGATTCCCGAGGCGGTCGTTGACGCCCAGTTTGTACAGCAACGCATCCAGCAACGTGGTCTTGCCGCTCCCGGTATGGCCTACCAGGGCGAAATTGCGAACATTGGCGATCGGAATATCTTTCATGATGTCCTTGTGTCTTTCTCTTCGGGATGGAATGCGGGTGGATGGGAATGGTGGCGTGCACCTGTCCGGCTGGCTTGCCGACACCCGGCCCCGCAAAGAATACACACCTCTCCCGTGCCCCGCAACAGAAAACCCGGGGCAGAAAACGACATTTTCTTTGACTCCGGGATTGCCAACGAAAATCGTCTGCGCTAAGGTACTTTTATCATGAAAACAGCCCAATCCCCTACTACCGCCCCCGTCATGACCATCGGAGCAACTGGCGTGGATGTCGACAAGATTGTTGCCGAACTCCAGGCCACTGTCGATCGCAAGATGTCCCAGGGGCGTTTTCTCAATTCGCGTATTGCCCGCGCCGAGCGGACGAACCTCATCCATTTGCGCGATGGCGAAGACTTCGTGACCTTCTATCTGGCTTGCCTCCGCGACTCGGTCTATGTCGACATCGGCGATTTTGAGATTCACGAGCAGCGGCGCTTTCTGGCCAAGCCGCTGATTATGCTCAAGAAGGTGATTTGGAAGCTCCTCAAGTTCTATACCTATCACCTCTGGTCCCAGCAGAACCAGGTGAACGGTCTGATTGTCTCCTCCATCGAGGCCATCGAGGAACGTTCCGTCCGTCGAGCCCGCGGCATTGAAAATCGCCTGAACATGCTGGAAAAGCAAGTGGCGGAGCTGAGAGCCGCGAAGGGGAACGCATCCCATGACTGACAAAATTGCCATTATCGCCCCGCGACTGGCCGGCAATGGGGCGGTTGGCGGAGCGGAGACGCTGCTGCGCAACCTCGGCACGCATGCGGTGGCGTGCGGCCTGCAGGTCGATCTGCTGACGACCTGCGCGGAATCGCATTTCACGTGGGAAAACACGCGGCCCCAGGGCACCCAGGAGGTCGATGGCATGACCGTCCACTTCTTCCCGGTGGACGATCGCGATGTCGGTGCGTTTCTGGAGGTTCAGCAGCGCATCGACCAAGAACTTTTCATCACGCCGCAGGAGGAGGATACCTGGCTGCGCAATGGCGTGACCTCGGTCGCACTCATGAAGCATCTTCAGGAGCATATCGGGGAGTACCGCGCTCTCGTGGCCGGGCCCTATCTCTTTGGCTTGACCTATTTTGCGGCGATGGCCTATCCCGAGAAGATGCTGCTGGTGCCCTGTCTGCATGACGAGCCCTTCGCCCGGGTTCCCGCCATCAAGCGGATGTTCGGGAAAGTGGCCGGCTGTCTTTTCAATGCCTCGGCGGAACGCGAGCTCGCTCGGGAGCTGTTTGGGCATCCGGACGACCATTCGGCCATCGTGGGCATGGGATTGGATGCCTTTGACGCCGATCCCAAGGTCTTTGCCGAGCGCCACAAGATCACGGCACCCTATGTCCTGTATTGCGGTCGCCGCGAACCTCTCAAGGGCACCACGCTCCTCTGCGACTACATGGATGCCTTCCGTGAACTCACCAAGCGGGATATTCGTCTCGTGTTCACGGGATCGGGGCAAATCGATGCGCCGAGCACGCTCCAGCCCGCCATCGTCGATGTCGGCTTCGTGTCCGAACAGGAAAAGCACGAGGCCATGGCAGGAGCGCTGGCCTTCATCCATCCTTCCGTGAACGAGTCCTTCGGGATTGTCCTGCTGGAAGCTTTCCTGGCGGGGACGCCGGCACTGGTGCATGCCAAGTCGCGCGTGTTGGTCTCCCAATGCCGGGCCGCCCAGGCGGGTCTCTGGTTCCGCAACTATCCGGACTTCGAGCTCCAGCTGCTCACGTTGCTGGACAATCCAGAGCTGTGCTCCACCTTGGGACGCAACGGCCGCGAGTTTGTCCGCAGGGAATACTCCTGGCCTGTCATCGAGAAGAAGTTCATGGACGCTCTGGATCGCTTTTTGCCCTCGGCGTCGTCGCCCACTGCCTAGCGGCAGAACGGAAGGAGGAGAGTCCGTGTTGGGCTATTCCACGATGCGGTCCTCCTCCTCGCTTTGGCCATGACCGTATCCAACGCCAGTTCTGCCGTCCCGCCGCCCGCCATCCAAGTCCACGGTCCCGACTTCTACCGCGACCTTGCCCAGCGGGCCGCCGCCGCGCCCCGGCGCCGCCTGAACCACAATCTTCACGCCTCGCAGGAAACCCCCGTCCACCGCATCTTCAACGCCATCCAGCCCGACTCCTACGTCCAGCCCCACTGTCATCTGGAGCCCGACAAGGACGAAACGGTGGTGGTGTTGCAGGGGTGCATGGGACTCCTCGAATTCGACCCCGACGGACGCATCCTTGCCCGGCACGTCCTAGGGCCGACCATGACGGCCACCATTCCCGCCAGGGTGCTGCATGGATGGTGCTGCCTGAAGCCTGACACCGTGTTTTTTGAGGCCAAGGCAGGCCCCTACGCCCCGCTCAGCGACGCGGAACGCGCCCCCTTCGCCCCTCGCGAAGGTTCTCCCGACGCCCCCGCCGCTCTGGCGCGCCTGATTGCGCTGGCCTCCGGTCCCGATTCCCCCGTCGGAACCTTCTTCGCGGCACCATAAGGAACATCATGCAAGACTACATCATCCGGCGGGAAGAACCGAGCGAACGGCACGAAGTCGAAAATCTCGTCCGCGAGGCGTTCTGGAATGTGTATCGGCCTGGTTGTCTCGAGCATTACGTGCTCCACTGTCTGCGGGACGACCCCGCCTTCGTGCCCGAGCTGGACTTCGTGATGGAGGCGGAGGGGCAACTCATCGGGCAATGCATGTGCATGCGGGCGGAAATCCACGCCGATGACGGCCGCGTCATTCCCATCATGACGCTCGGTCCCATCGGCATCCTGCCGGAGCTACAGCGGCGTGGACTCGGCAAGGCCATCCTCGACCATACGCTCGCCCAAGCGACGACAATGGGCTTCGGGGCGGTCTGCTTCGAGGGGAATCTCGACTTTTATGGCAAAAGCGGTTTTTCTCACGCCTCCGACTTCGGCATTCGCTATCATGGGCTGCCCGAAGGCGCGGATGCCTCCTTTTTCCTCTGCCGAGAGTTGCAACCGGGCTATCTCGCCGGCATCACGGGCGAATATGCCACGCCCGCCGGCTATTTCGTCGATCCGGCCGCCTCCGAGGTCTTCGACCGCCAATTCCCCAAAAAGGCGAAGCTGAAGTTGCCCGGCCAGCTCTGGGATTGACGCTAGCCACTTTTGCACCCCACGTCATGCAGGATTCGCATTCACGATCATCCACTTGGACCATTTTCCATAAAACCTTACCCAGGATTGCCATGAATATCGCCATGTTTCGCGTGAAGGAGAAGAAATGCGCCACCTGCCGCTTCTGGCAGGGATATCGCGAGGTGGAGTTCCGCGGGCGTGAACTGTTTTATGTGAAGGCCGAGGCCAAACCCGCGCCCTGCATGGCGACGAAGGCTCAGAAAACTCCCAACGGCACCTGTTTCCGCTTTGCCGCCTGGGAGAAACTCTGATTCAGCGCATCGGGGGTGCTTGATTTGTCGGGGGGGAGGCATAGCCTTAGTCTGGCATTTGGAGACGTCGTCGATGCCGACGAAATCGTTTTGACAAATAGTCTGGCACTTAGTTGCAGAGAGCAACGCAAACGCTCGGCAGGCTGGGTAGGGGCCGTCCGCCGGGCGGCCCGTGTGCAAGGGCAGTTTCTGGGATGTTCTTCCTGAATCCCTTGGGCTCGGCCCGCCCGGCGGTCGGGCCCTACCATGGATGCGGCCACATTTTTCGAAATTCGCTCTCGATTTCTAGACACCTAGGCATCTAGACATCTAGGGGGAGCAACAAGAACGCCTGGGCAATCTGCCCAGGCGTCGAGCGGCCGGGGAGAGCGGCGGGGTTACCCGCTGATGTTGCCCATGATGGAGAGGAGGGGCATGAACAGGGCGATGACGATGGTACCGACGATCACCGCCAGGAAGATGATCAGCATCGGCTCGATGACGGAGGTGATGGAGGCGACGGCGTTGTCGATGTCCTCGTCGTAGCTGTCTGCGATCTTGGTCAGCATGTCGGGGAGGGCGCCGGTCTCCTCGCCGACCTCGACCATGGAGACGACCATGGGCGGGAAAATCTTGGTGGAGGCCATGGGCGGCGCCATGTTTTCGCCTTCCTTGACGGCGTCATGGACGGAGGCCACGCCCTTGGAGACAACTTCGTTGCCGACGGTCTCCTTGACGATGTTGAGGGCCTGGAGGACGGGGACGCCGGCGTGCATCAGGGTGCCGAGGGTACGGGTGAAGCGGGAGATGGCGTTCTTGGTGACGAGGGAGCCGAAGGCGGGCGCCTTGAGGGCCAAGGCGTCATAGGCGTAGCGGCCGGCCTTGGACTTGCCGATGAGCTTGAAGACGATGACAATACCGATGATGATACCGATGATGACGAGGATGTGGTTGATCATGAAGTTGGAGATGTCCATGACGGTCTGGGTGATGGCGGGCATCTTGACTTCCATGTCGGAGAAGATGGTCTGGAACTTGGGGACGATGAAGACCATCAGGGCGACGAGAATGCCGACGGCGACGACGAGGACGACAATCGGGTAGGTCATGGCGGACTTGACCTTGGCCTTGATCTTCTGGGCCTTTTCCTGGAATTCGGCGAGACGGGCGAGCACGACGTCGAGGACGCCGCCGACTTCGCCGGCGCGGACCATGTTGACGTAGAGCTTGTCGAAGATCTTGGGATGGGCGGCGAGGGCTTCAGCGAAGGTGGAGCCGCCTTCGACGGACTCGGCCATTTCGCCGAGGGCATCCTTGAGGGCCGGGTTACGCTCCTGGCGCTGGAGGACGCGGATAGCGCGCATGAGGGGAAGGCCGGCGTTGACCAGGGTGGCCAGCTGGCGGGTGAAGGCCACGAGGACGGCCGGCTTGACGCCGCCCTGAAGCCATTTTGGCATCTTGAGCTCCATGTTGAGGGCGGAGGTCTTCTTGGCGGTCTTGGCGGAACCGCCGACCTCGGCCGCCTCGACCTTGGTGGGGAAGAGCTGGCGGGCCTTGATGTGGTCGAGAGCCTGGTTCTTGTCGGCGGCGTCGATTTCGCCGGAGACTTCCTTGCCCTTGGCGTCGAGGGCGGTGAACTTGAAATGTGCCATGGGAGCTCCTGGGGTTGGATGGGTGGTTGGGAAAAAGGCGAGAAAGGAGAATTACGTGTACTTGAGGACTTCCTCGACGGTGGTGTAGCCATCGAGGATGCAGCGGATGCCGTCCTCGCGGAGGGTGCGCATGCCCATTTCGACGGCCTTGTCGCGGATGACGAGGGTGGGCTTGCGCTGGTTGATGAGGTCGCGGATGGGATCCTTGACGCGGAGGTATTCGTAGATGCCGCGGCGGCCCTTGTAGCCGGTCTGGTTGCAGTAGGAACAGCCGGCGCCGTAGTAGAAGGGACGGCCGCCGACCTGCTTTTCGGTGAGGCCGAGCTGCTGAAGGATTTCGGGCGTGGGGGTGTAGGGGGTCTTGCAGTTGTTGCAGATGGTACGGACGAGTCGCTGGCCGAGGACGGCCTCGAGGGTGGAAGCGATCAGGAAGGGCTCGACGTTCATATCAATCAGACGGGTGACGGCGCCGGCCGCGTCATTGGTGTGCAGGGTGGAGAACACCAAGTGGCCCGTGAGGGAAGCCTGGATGGCGATCTCGGCGGTTTCGAGGTCGCGGATTTCACCGACCATGATGATGTCTGGATCCTGACGGAGGAAGGCGCGGAGGACCTTGCCGAAGGTGACGCCGATGGCCTCGTTGATGGGAACCTGGACAATGCCGTCGATGTCGTATTCGACAGGTTCCTCGGCGGTGAGGAGCTTGTTCTCGATGGTGTTGAGGCGGCGGAGGGCGGAGTAGAGGGTGGTGGTCTTGCCGGACCCGGTCGGGCCGGTGACGACGACGATGCCGTTGGGCTTGTCGATGTCTTCGCAGAAGTCGTGGTAGATGTCGTCCGGCATGCCGATGTTTTCGAGGTCGAGGGAGACGACGGAGCGGTCGAGGACGCGGAGCACGACAGACTCGCCGAACTGGGTGGGCAGGGTGGACACACGGAAGTCGATCATGCGGCCGGAGATGGGCAGCTGGATGCGGCCATCCTGGGGGACGCGGCGTTCGGCGATGTTGAGGCCGGAGATGACCTTGAGGCGGGAAATGATGGGGAGGGCCAGGTTTTTCGGGGGAGGGGCCATCTCGTAGAGGGCGCCGTCGACGCGGTAGCGAATCTTGAACTGGTCCTCGAAGGGCTCGAAGTGGATGTCGGAGGCGCGGTCCTGGACGGCCTGATAGAGGACAAGGTTGACGAAGCGGACGACGGGACGAGAGTTGGCGGCGGCCTCGACGGAGGCAAGGTCCTCCATCTTGGCACCGGACTCCATGAGGTCGCCGGCTCCCTCGAGGTCGGCCTCCATGTCGGCGATGACGTCCTTCATGGACTCGTCCTCGGCGCCGTAGTAGCGCGTGATGGCGGCGACGACTTCGTCGGCGGTGGCGACGGCGAGGAGGACGTCCTTGGAGAGGACGAAGGAGATTTCGTCGATGGTGGCGGGCGTCATCATGTCGCAGACGGCGACGGTGACGGAGGAGGAGTCCGCGGCGATGGGGCAGATGTTGTACATGCGGGCGACGTTGCCCGGGATGGCGGCGAGGACGTCGGCGGAAATGGTCATGTGGTCGAGGTCGACGCGTTCGGCGGCCAGGAAGTCGCCAATCACCTGGACGGCCTGGTCCTCGGTGAGGGCGCCGAGCTCGACGGCGACGGTGCGGGTGGGCTTGGAGGTACGCTCGTGCTCGTCGAGGATGTCCTGGACCAGAGAGGGGTCGAGGACGCCGGCGCGGATGGCTTCGTCCAGGAAGAGGTCGTTCGTGACTTGTTCGCTCATGGGGGGCTCCGGGTGGGATTCGAGGCTTCGGGAGGGGAAAGGGTGGATGCTAATACTTTGTTTCTACTGGTTGGTGCGGATTTGCTGGAGGAGTTCCTCGGTGTCCTGGGCTCTGGTGACCATGTCCTCGTAGGCGATCTTGCCTTCGCGCCAGAGCTGGATGAGGTGGCTGTCGAGGGTCTGCATGCCCCACTTGCCGCCGGTCTGGATGTCCGAGGTGATGCGGAAGGTCTTGTTGTCGCGGATGAGGGCGCGGATGGAGGGGGTGGCGATCATGATCTCGAAGGCGCCGATGCGGCCCGGGGCATCCTTGCGGGGGATGAGCGTCTGGGAGATGACGGCGACGATGGAGGTGGACAGCTGGGTGCGGACCTGCTCCTGCTGGTTGGTGGGGAAGGCGTCGACGATGCGGTCGACGGTACGGGCGGCGCCGGTGGTGTGGAGGGTGGCGAAGACCAGATGGCCGGTCTCGGCGGCGGTGATGGCCGCCTCCATGGTCTCGAGGTCGCGCATTTCGCCGACGAGGATGACGTCCGGGTCCTGGCGGAGGGCGCGGCGGAGGGCCTCGGAGAAGGAGGGGACGTCGACGCCGATCTCGCGCTGGGTGACGATGGACTTCTTGTGCTCGTGGTAGTACTCGATGGGGTCCTCGATGGTGATGATGTGGCAGTCGCGCTCGGCATTGATGATGTTGACCATGCTGGCGAGCGTGGTGGTCTTGCCGGAGCCGGTGGGCCCCGTGACCAGGATTAGGCCGCGGGGCTTGAAGAGGAGGTCGCGGGTCTGCGGGGGCAGGCCAATCTCCTCGAGGGTGAGCATGCGGGTGGGAATCTGGCGGAGGACGATGCCGGCATGGCCCTTCTGGCGGAAGATGGAGACGCGGAAGCGGGCCAGGTTCTTGTAGGAGAAGCCGAAGTCGGCGCCATTCACCTCGTCGAAGCCCTTGAGGTGCTTGGGCGGCGTGATGGAGCGGAGGAGGCGTTCGGTGTCCTCGGGACGGAGAGGATCGCTGTCGAGCGGGCAGAGACGGCCCGAGATGCGGAGGACGGGGGGCAGACCGACGGCGAGGTGGAGGTCGGAGGCCCCCTCCTGGACGGCTAGCGCCAGGAGGTCGTCCATGGAAATGTCGGAGGAATGGAGCTCGCTCATGGCCGGTGCGTCCTGCTTAGTTGGAGTCGCCCATGGACACGCGGAGGACTTCCTCGAGGGTCGTCTGGCCGGCGACGATCTTGCGGATGCCGTCTTCGCGGAGGGTGCGCATGCCGAGCTCGCGGGCCTTCTGGCGGAGTTCGGTGGAGGCGACCTTCTCGAAGATGAGGTTGCGGACCTGGTCGTCGATGAGGAAGATCTCGAAGATGCCGATTCGGCCCTTGTAGCCGGTATAGTTGCAGTCGGGGCAGCCCTTGCCGTGGTAGAGCTGGACGTTCTGGAGCTGCTGGGCGGCTGGGCCGAGGAGGCGGAGTTCGGCCTCGTCCGGGGTGTAGGGCTCCTTGCACTTCTCGCAGATCTTGCGGACGAGGCGCTGGGCCATGATGGCGCGGATGGAGGAGGCGACCAGGAACGGCTTGACGCCCATGTCGATGAGTCGGGTGACGGCAGACGGGGCGTCGTTGGTGTGGAGGGTGGAGAACACCAGGTGGCCGGTAAGGGAGGCGTTGACGGCGATTTCGGCGGTTTCGTAGTCGCGGATTTCACCGATCATGATGATGTTCGGGGCCTGGCGGAGGATGGCGCGGAGGGCGGCCGAGAAGGTCATGCCAATCTCCGAGCGCACCTGCACCTGGTTGATGCCGCTCATCTGGTATTCGACAGGGTCTTCGACCGTGATGATCTTGCGGTCGGGCTTGTTGATGGTGTTGAGGCAGGCGTAAAGCGTGGTGGTCTTGCCGGACCCGGTCGGGCCGGTGACCAGGATGATGCCGTCGCTGAGGCCGATGAGGCGCTCGAACGTCTGCTGGTCATCGGCGAAGAAGCCGAGCTGCGGGAGCCCGAGGGCGATGCCGGCCTTGTCGAGAATACGCATGACGATGCTCTCGCCGTGGTTGGTCGGGATGGACGAAACACGGAGGTCGAGGTCGCGTCCCATGACGTTGATCTGGATGCGACCGTCCTGGGGGATGCGCTTTTCCGCGATGGACATGTTGGCCATGATCTTGACGCGGGAGATGATGGCGGACTGGAGGCGCTTCGGCGGGGAGTCGACCTCGTGGAGGACACCATCGATGCGGTAGCGGACGCGGAACTTCTTGGGCATTGGCTCCAGATGGATATCGGATGCGCGCATCCGGAAGGCCTCCATGATGATGAGGGAGACCAGCTTGATGATCGGGGCGTCCGATTCCGTCACATCATCCTCGGCGACCAGCTGCTGCTGGACGGAATCGGGGATGTTGCCGTTCTCGTCGCTCATGGCGTTGAGGGCTTCGTCGACGGCGCCGGCGGCGCGGCCATAGTAGTTGGCGATGGCCTTGTTGATCTCCTCGGGGAGGGCCACGACGCCCTCGATGTTGCACTTCAGGAGGTAGCGCAGGCTGTCGAGCGTGTCCACGTCCAGCGGGTCGCCGATGGCCACCGTCAAGGTGTCGCCGTTCTTGTAGACGGGGACGATCTTGTAGCGCTGGCAGACATCGCCGGGGACGAGTTCCAGGACGTCCTTCTCGATCTCGTGCCCGGTCAGGATGAGGGATTCCATCCCGAACTGGTGGGCAAGGGCCGTCAGGGCGGTGCGCTTGTCGAGAACCTTTTCGCGGTCGAGCCAATCCAAGACGGCCATGTCCTCCTGGGTGGCCATGTTCCTGGCTTCGATGGCTTGTTCGTGCTGGAGAAGCCCCACATCCTCCAGAATCTCAAGAATATAGTCGTCGTTCGAGGTCAACGCGGAACTCCTTTGCTGGCCCCCGTCGGGCGGGGCGGGCGAAATAGGGATAAGGTGGAATAGAACATTGCCATCATCAACGACTGTACCCCTCTCCTCCCACCCCTGCAAGCTCCTATTTCCGCCCGAATCGGGGTAGAACGGTTTACCTGGGGAGGAGGGAGAAGGGGAGGGGCACGAAGGGGAGACGAACCAGTCTGTGACAAGGTCTCGCCTTGCCAATGTTGGCGACACATTTTTCCCTTGCCTTTCCTCTCCTCCTTCGGGCCTGATTTCAGGAGAAAATGAAAAAATCCCTTTGTATAACCGAAATCTCACATCCTTCAGGCGATAATCTCCAGCATCAAGAAGGAACATCCGTTCCTCTTCTGGCTTGCCGAAAGTCACCGCAAGCGCTAGACTGGTGGGCGTCATGGCCCCGTCCCGTCCCGCCTCCGCCCGCAGCTACCTCTGCATCGACCTCAAGAGCTTCTATGCCTCCGTCGAATGCGTCGAGCGCGGCCTCGACCCCCTGACCGCCCTGCTGGCGGTGGCCGACCCCGACCGCGGCACCGGCACGATCTGCCTGGCCCTCTCCCCGGCGCTCAAGGCGCTGGGCATCCGCAACCGCTGCCGCGTCTACGAGATTCCGCGCTGGATTCCCTACGTCAAGGCCGTCCCGCGCATGAAGCTCTACATCGACTACGCCGCCCGCATCTACTCGACCTATCTCGACTTCATCGCCGCCGAGGACATCCACGTCTACTCCATCGACGAGGCCTTCTTCGACGTCACCGCCTACCTCCGGCTCTACCACGCCTCGCCCCGCGAGCTGGCCGTGCGCCTCATGGACGCTGTCTTGCGCCGCACCGGCATCCGCGCCACGGCGGGCATCGGCACCAACCTCTATCTCGCGAAGATCGCCCTCGACATCCTGGCCAAGCACGCCCCCGACTTCATCGGCGAACTCGACGAGCCCGCCTACCGCGAGCGCCTCTGGCGTCACCAGCCCCTCACCGACTTCTGGCGCATCGGTCCGGGCATCGCGCGCCACCTGGCCACCCTGGGCCTGTTCACGATGGAGGACATCGCGCACGCCCCGACCGACCTCCTCTACCGCGAGTTCGGCGTCGATGCCGAGCTGCTCATCGACCACGCCTGGGGCCGCGAACCCGTCCGCATGGCCGACATCAAGGCCTACCGCTCCAAGACCCATTCCCTCTCGTCCGGGCAGGTCTTCTTGCGCGACTACGCCTTTGCCGAGGCCCGTCTGGTCGCCAAGGAGATGATGGACCAGCTCTGTCTCGACATGGTGGAGAAGGGCGTCGCGACCGCCTCCGTGACCCTCTGGGTCGCCTACGCCTCCCATCCCGCCGCCACGCCGGCCCCCGCCCCCGGCGAAGGGATCCCCGGCGTGTCCCCGGAGGACGTGCGCCTACCCGGCGTTGCCGCCACGGCGACGCTTGTCCGCCCCTCCAGCTCGGGCCCCGCCTGGATTGCAGCCATCGACGACCTATTCGCCCGCACCGTGTCCCCGGCCGCCTGTATCCGCCGCGTCAATCTCTCCTGCAACCACCTGGTCCGCGAGGAGGACATCGACTACGGTCTCTTCGACGACCCCGCCCAGGAGGTGAAGACCCGTTCCCTCCAGGCCGCCGTCAACACCATCAAGCGACGTTTCGGGAAAGATGCCATCCTCAAGGGCATGGACTTCCTGCCCGGAGCCACCACCCGCGAGCGCAACCACCAGATCGGAGGGCACAAAAGTGGCGAATAACGCTGGCAAACCGCAGGCTCCCCGCCCCTCCCGCCCCTCCCGGTCGCGCGGCGGAAAAGCGTCAGCCGAGCATTATCCGATGCCGCTGATCGAACGCGCCAAGCAGTTCATGCCCTTCGCGGCCCTCAAGGGCTTCGACGAGGCCCTGGCCGCCGCCGCCCGCGCCCATGCCGCCATGAAGCCGCCGCCTTCCCCGCCCCGGCAACCGCAGTAAACCGCACTTCCCTACGTCCTCGCCGCCAAACGACAGTCGGCAGTCGGCGGTCGACGGTTTCCACCATTCGCCTCAAACATCGCCAATTCCCCGTTATTTTTCCATAAACTCACGCCAATTTGGCTCCAGCGTGGCCACTTTGGCAAGCCCGCTTTCAGCGGCTTCCATCTCCTGCGGTTCGCGGGCGCGGAGCATCCCGTTCCAGGGGCGTCTGGGCGGTAGTTTTCTCTTGCCCCTGCGCGGGTGGCGGGGTATAAGGGACGCGTCTTTCGCATCGCAAAGGCTGTGGGACGGTAGCTCAGTCGGTAGAGCATCGGCCTTTTAAGCCGCGGGTCGCGGGTTCGAGCCCCGCCCGTCTCACCAATTCACCCGCGCGCGTTGCCGGCGTCCGAGGTTCCGCCCTGGTCGGGACAGCGCCCGCGACGCGCTTCGGCTATCCAGAGGTCACACCATGAAGAAATTGCTTTCCGCGAACGAAGCCATCGCCTGGGGCGCCTACGTCGCCGGGTGCTCCGTTGCCGCCGCCTACCCGGGCACCCCTTCGACGGAGGTCCTTGAGAACATCGCCAAGTTCAAGGGCGAAATCAACTGCGAATGGGCGGTCAACGAGAAGGTGGCGACGGAGATTGCGGTGGGGGCGTCGCTGGCGGGCGTCCGGACGCTGGTGGCGATGAAGCACGTCGGGCTCAACGTGGCGATGGATCCGCTGATGACGTTCACGCACATCGGGGCGCGGGGCGGCTTCGTGATGGTGGTGGCGGACGACCCGTCGATGCACTCCTCGCAGAACGAGCAGGACAACCGGGTGCTGGCGCGTTTCGGGCGCTGCCTGCTCTTCGAGCCCAGCGACTCGCAGGAGGCCTTCGACATGGTGCGGGAGGCCTTCGCGCTGAGCGAGAAGTACGAGGTGCCCGCCATCGTCCGGACCACGACCCGCATCGCCCACACCTCGACGCCCGTGGAGCTCGGCGATGCCGTCCGCACCGTCCCGTCGGCCGTTCCCTACGTCAAGGAGCCCTCCCGCAACGTCTCGATTCCGGCCTTCGCGCGCAAGATGCGCTACAAGACGGAGGCCCGCACGGAGGCCTTGAAGGCGGTGGCGGAGGCCTCGCCGTTCAACTGCGCCGAGGCGGGCACGGGCCGCGTGGGCTTCGTGGCGTCGGGCGTGGCCTACCAGTACGTGAAGGAGGTGTTCCCGGAGGCGCCGGTGTTCAAGGTCGGGCTGTCGTTCCCGATGCCAATCGAGGCCATCCGGGCGTTTGCGGCGCCTCTGGAGAAGCTGTGCGTCGTCGAGGAGTCCGACCCTGTCATGGCCGATGCCCTGCGCGCCGCCGGCATTCCCGTCTACGAGCCGAAGACCGAGCTCCGCATGATGGAGCTCAATCCGACGCGCCTGGCCGCCCTGCGTGCCGAGCTGGCGGGCGAAGCCGCCCCCGCCGTGCCCGCCCCCGCCGCCGACATCCCGGCGCGTCCGCCGCTTCTGTGCGCCGGATGCAGCCACCGGGGACCGTTCCACGTCCTGGCCAAGCTGAAGGCGACGGTCACGGGCGACATCGGTTGCTACACGCTGGGGGTCGCGCCGCCGCTTTCCGCGATGGACGCCGGCCTCTGCATGGGGGCCTCCATCGGCATGGCCATCGGCATGAAAAAGGCCAAGCTGCCGAGCAAGCGCATCGCGGCCGTCATCGGCGACAGCACCTTCTTCCACTCCGGCATGACGGGCCTTCTCGACGCGGTCTACAACCAGACGCCCGTCACCGTCATCGTCCTCGACAACCGCATCACTGCGATGACCGGCCACCAGCCCAACCCCGGCTCCGGCCGCACCGCCCTCGGCGACGCCGTTCCGGCGGTTTCTATCGCCGCCATCGCCCGCGCCTTCGGGGTGCCGCGCGTCCACGAGGTCGACCCCTACGACCTGGCCGGCATGGAGAAGGTGTTCGCCGAATGCCTCGACAGCGGCGAAACCTGTCTGGTTGTCGTCCGCGGCCCCTGCGTCCTCAACGAGAAGAAGGGCGGCAAGCAGATTTCCTTCGTCGACCCGGCCACCTGCCGCGCCTGCGGCGCCTGTCTGCGCCTCGGCTGCCCGGCGATTGTCCGCGGCGAGCCCAAGACGCCCGGGAGCAAGGCCCACATCGCGGCCATTGACCCGGCATCCTGCATCGGCTGCACCCTCTGCAACCAGGTCTGCCCGTTCGGTGCCATCTCCAACCAAACCCTGTAAAGCGAGGAGCTTCCCGATGAGCAACGACATCCAGAACGTGACCAACGTGACCCTCGTCGGCGTCGGCGGACAGGGGACCATCCTGGTCTCCGACCTCCTGGCGCTGGCGGCCATGGCCGCCGGATTCGACGTCAAGAAGTCTGAGATCCACGGCATGAGCCAGCGCGGCGGGTCCGTCATCTCCCAGGTGCGGTTCGGCGCGCACGTCCATTCTCCGATCATTCCCGAAGGCGGCACGGACATCCTGGTCGCGTTCGAGCGCACCGAGGCCCTCCGCTACGCCCATCTTCTCAAGCCCGGCGGGATTTTCCTGGTCAACCACCTCGAAAAGACGCCCGTCTCGGTGTCCTCTGGCGCCCAGCCGCCCCTCCAGGACCCTGACGCCCGCCTTGCCGCCTATCCCGGCCTGCGGCTCGTCGAGGCCGAAGCCCTGGCCAAGCAGGCGGGCAATCCCCGGACCGCCAACGTCGTGCTGCTAGGTGCCCTCTCCCGGGACCTCCCCGCCATTTCCGCCGAGGCCTGGCAGGCCGCCCTCCACCAGCGCGTTCCCGCCAAGTTCCTCGACGTCAACCTTCGCGCCTTCACCCTTGGTGCCTCCTCCTGATTTGTCCCGTTCCCATCCCCATCGATTCTTCTCCCCGCCCATGAAAACGCCCGCTCGTCTTTTCTTCCTGTCCGCGCTTCTGCTAGCCATCGCGCTGCCCGCCGCCGCCCAGACCCGGATGCAGGTCGTTTCCTCGACGCCCATCCGTGCCCGCGCCGACGCCTCCGCCGCCGTCCTGGGCACCGCCAATCCCGGCGAGATCCTCTTTGTCGACTCCACCTCCGGCAGCTTTTCCGCCATTGAGCCGCCCGACCGCATCGGGCTGTGGATCAACAAGGACTTTGTCGAAGGCAACCGCGTCATCGCCAAGAGCGTCCAGATGCGGACGGGCCCCGGCCTGGAGCATGACGTGGCCGGCTCCCTGACCCGCGGCGCGGCCATCCTCAAGCTCTCCGAGCAAGGCGAATGGCTCCAGATCTCGCCGCCCTCCTCCGCCAGCGTCTATGTCCTGTCGTCCGCTCTCCAGCCCGTTCCCGTGGCCACCACGCCCATCGAGGAGGTCGAGACAGTGCCCGAACCTGGGGTCCTGCCCGTTAGCCCCGCCGAGCCGAGCGCGGCGCCCCCCCTGGCCGAGCTGGCGGCTCTGCCTGCGCCCCCGCCGCAACCCGCCGAACCCACGCCCGTCGTCGCGCCGTCCATTCCCGACGCCGAAAAGCCCGTGTCCTATACCCGCCCCGCGCCGACCGCGCCCGCCGCCCAGCCGCACCGCCCGTCGACGCCGGCCGCCGTGCCCGCCTCGACGCATCCCGCCCATTCCCAGACGGTCGTCCGCGCCGCGCCTTCCTCGCCCGACACCCCCTCCGTGAGCCCCTCGACGCCATCCACCGCCACCAAGCCGTCCCGTCCCCTGAAGCCGGCTGTTTCGACCTCCCGCCCCACGTCCTCCGCCTCGGCCTCGACCTCCACCTCGGCTGTTCGGGCGCCCACCCATCGCGTCACCGCTCCGACTCCCTTCCCCGCCGTGGCTTCCGCGCCGGCCCGGCCCCCCGCTGCCCGCCCTGCGCCCGGTGCCGCGCCCGCCCAGGCCCCTGCCTTCGAGGTTCCGCCCACCCAGGCCGGCGTCCCCCCCCCCCCGGCCCCCCCCGGCCCCCCCCC
>JAFTAH010000091.1 GCA_017458625.1 Kiritimatiellia bacterium
GCCGAAATCGAACGCCTCCTCCTCACCGCCCAGCTCAAGAAGCACGACGGCAATCGTGCCGCCGTCGCCGCCGCCATGGGCTGGTCCCGCCGCACCGTCCTCCGCAAAATGCAGGAGTTCGGTTTGGATTAACCCTCCCCTCCCCCCCCATTTGTTCCTCATGAAATCGCCTGCCCGCCTCTTTTATCCCCTTGCCCTGCTCGTCGCCCTCCTGCTCATCCTCTTCCTGCTCACCAGACCCCAGCCCGGCGTGCAAGTGACCATCCTCTCGCCCCTCGCCGTCCCCCGCGACGCCGCCCCGGCCGTCTCTCCCTCCGCCACCTCCCTCCGCATCGCCACCTACAACCTCGAAAACTACACCGACGGCGACTTCGACGCCCCCGCCCGCACCCCCGCCGCTGTCGCCGCCCAGACCGCCGACGCCGCCGCCATCATCGCCCGCGCCGACCCCGACATCCTCTTCCTGCAGGAGATCGAGAATGCCGCCGCCCTCCGCCGCCTCAACGCCGCCCTCCCCGCCCCCTATCCCTACGCCTACATCACCCGCTACCGCACCGGCAACAACCTTCCCGTCCGCATCAACGAGGCCCTGCTCTCCCGTGTCGCGCCCGTCGAGGTCCGCCAGCTCTCCTTCAACCGCCTTCCGTCCGGGGCCCGCCCCGCCCGCGGCGCCCTGGCCGCACGCTTTGCCCTGGCCCCCGGCCGCGACCTCCTCGCCTACGGCATGCACCTGAAGTCCAACTTCGGCATCCCCTACCGCAACATCGCCCAGCGCACCGTCGCCCTCCACCTGCTGGCCGCCGATGCCGCCGCCGAACGCTTCCTCGTCTCCGACCGCGCCGACCTCTCCGTCCTGCTCCTCGGCGACACCAACGTCGATCCCGACGCCGCCGAGTTCGCCGCCGACCCCTCCCTCGACGCCCTGGTCGGCGGGTACGTCGACCTCTGGCGCGGCCGTCCCCTCCCCGAGCGCACCACCCTCCCCACCCGCCAGGCCGGTCCCGACGGCGATACCAACCTCGTCTTCCGGCCTGCCGCCTTCGACCGCATCTTCGCCTCCCGCGACCTCGCCGAAGACCCCGCCTCTCCCGCCGCCCGCCCCCCCCTGCCGCCGCTTCCCCTGCCCCCCGACGCCGCCGCCGACCTCCTCGCCGCCGCCGCCGCCACCCCCCTTGCCTTCCCCTACGCCCCGGCCCCCCGCTACCGCGTCTCCCCTCCCGTCGCCCTCCCCCTCGGCTGCGCCACCAACGACAACCTCCTGGTCCCCGGCTACGGCGGCCACGTCTCCGACCACTACCTCGTCTACCTCGACCTCTCCCCCGCCCCCTGACCCGCTTTCCCCGCCCCGTGCCTCCCCACCGGAGCTCGGCCGCCGGACGTCGGAAGTCCACCCACGCCTCCCCCCAAAAAGCTTGCCTCCCGATGTCTGTTGCGGTAAATAACGGCTCGTCCATGCGTCCCGCCCCCTCCAGCCCCCACGCCAGCACGCCCGGCTTCACCCTCATCGAGCTGCTTGTCGTGCTGGCCATCATCGGGCTGCTGGCCTCCACGGTCAGCCTCGTCACCCTGCGAGGCATCGCCCAGGGCCAGACCGCCGCCTGCCAGCTCAACCTCCGCGACTGGAGCACCGCCTTCTACGCCTACGCCGCCGACCACCAGGGCCACTTCCCGCACACCGACGACTTCACCCGCGACGACAAGTCCGGCTGGGTGCCCAATCCCCACGAGCACTGCTACCTCGACGAGCTCCCCCCCTACATGGGGCTTCCCGCCTGGCGCGACTATCCCGATGGCCGCAAGCCCACCGGCTCGCCCTGGCAATGCCCCGCCGCCAAGTTCGCCGAACCCTCCGCCTACGGCTACGACACCGCCCACCTGGGCATCCGCTCATACGCCATGAACTCCTACCTCTCCTACGACTTCGCCTACGGCGGCCTCGGCACCCACGGCGGCCCCTACCTCAACACCCTCCGCTGCGTCGCCCCCGCCCGCACCATCCTCATGTTCGACCAGTGCGCCAACCCCACCGACACCGCCACCCCCGGCCGCAAGCGCGAGGCCGGCTACCATTCCGCCCAGGACGCCACCTACATCTCCGTCCGCCACCGCAAGCTCCTCGGCGGCCACGGTGCCAACTTCCTCTTCCTCGACGGCCACGTCGACTGGCGCGACGATGTCTGGATCCGCACCCACTCCGACGTCCCCAAGCCCGGCGACTGGGAATGGCTCCCCTACGACTACTCCCACTAGAGCCCTCCTCCCCCCCCCGCAAGTCGCCTGGCGTCTGTCAGCCGTCGCCCCCTGTAAGTCGCAAGTCGCAAGTCGCAAGTCGTCCCCAAAAAGCGTGTGATTTCACGCAAAACAGCCTTTTCCTCCCATTTTTGCTTGCCCCCGCCTCCTCCCCCCCGCCTCACCCCAGCGGAAACGCCTGCGGCGGCGGCGCTTCCAGCGTCAGCAGCTCCCCGGTCGTCGGGTGCGCGAGCATGGCCTTCCACGAATGCAAGGCCTGGCCGCCACCAGTTCCGTCCTTCGCCCGCCCGTAGACGGGGTCGCCCAGCAGCGGATGCCCCGCCGCAGCCAGATGGCAGCGAATCTGATGGGTCACACCCGTCCGGATTTCCACTTCCAGCAGGCTCTGGTCGCGTTCCTCAACGTACTTCAGCGGCCGCCAGGCCGTCGACGCCGCAAAAACGCGCTTTTGCCCGCGCTCGCCGCGTCCGGCAATCTCGTCCGGCCGGGCCAACCGCATCCGGCAGGGGACATGCGTGGCATGGGTCAGCGGCGTATCGCACCGCCCCGCCTCCGCATGCCCCTCCACGGCAGCCAGATAGAACTTCCGCACCTGGAACCGCCGGAACTCGTTGCGCAGCGCGCGATAGGCCACCCCCGTCCGTGCCGCCAGGACCAGCCCCGAAGTCTCGATGTCGATGCGATGGACCACCGCCGGACAAAGCGGCTCGCCACCGATGTCGCGCATCTCGGGGAAGCGTGCCAGCAATCCATTCACGACGGTTCCCGTCTCGTCGGGACGTAGCGGTTGCACAGCCATGCCCGCCGGCTTGTTGACCGCCACCAGCGCCTCGTCCTCCCACACGATATCCAGCGGCAGCCCGGGAGTCGCCACCGGCCCGGCCTGGCCAGCCTCCAGCAGAGCCGACAGCCCGCGATCCTCGAACCGGGCGGCATCGTCCGCGTGCAGCTTATCCCCGTTGGCAAGTCGCCGCCCGCCCCGCCGCAGCAATCCCTCCGCCAGCACTCGCCGGACCTGCGCCCGCGACAGCACTCCCTCCGTCAGCCGCGCCACATAATGGTCGGCCCGCTCGCCTTCCAATGGAATGACTTTCGTGAAATCAAAGCTCATCGCCTACCCGTCGGTCGCATCGGCCACCCGACTCGACAGCCCCGGCCTATCGCCTCCGCGGCCCGCCCCGCCGAGGCCCGCCGCGCCCGCCCCCGCGATAGCCGCCACGCCCCCCGCCGCTCCCGCCACCGTCCCGGGGCCCGCGCCGCCGCGCCGCCAGCATGGGCTTCGGAAGTTCCGCCAGCCATTCCTCGGGCGGTTGCACGCAGTGCAGCGGCGCCTTCATGTACTCCTCGATGGCCGGAATGTAGTAGCTGTCGATCTCGTCCGCGAACGTGATGGAAATGCCCTTCTTGCCGACGCGCCCCGTGCGCCCGATGCGATGCACATAGTCCTCGGCCTGCTCCGGCACGTTGTAGTTGATGATGAGCTCCACCCCGTCGATGTGCAGCCCGCGCCCCGCCACGTCCGTCGCCACCAGAATGGGCACCTGTCCGTTCTTGAAGCGTTCCAGCACGCGCACCCGCTTGTCCTGGGACACCGCCCCGCTCAGCAGTTCGGCGTCCAGCCCCTCGTTCTTGAGGTTTTCCCACAGACGTTCCGTGGAATCCCGCCGGTTCGCGAACAGGATGACCCGCTCGGGCTTGAGCTGGTCGAGGATGTTGTAGACGAGCGTGAACTTCTGGGCCTCGGTCGTGATGTAGACGCGCTGGTCGATGGTTTCCGCCGCCACATGCTCCGGCTCGATGTTCACGATGCGCGGCTGCCGCATCCACTGGCTGGCCAGCCGCGTCACCGCCGCATCCAGCGTCGCGCTGAACAGCAACGTCTGCCGCTGGTTCTTGTCGGGACACCCGTACACGATGCGCCGCATGTCCGGAATGAACCCCATGTCGAGCATCCGGTCCGCCTCGTCGATGACCAGGATCTCGACATGCGAGAAATCGATGTCCTGCCGCTGGCGGAAGTCCAGCAGCCGGCCCGGCGTGGCCACCACCACGTCGATCATGCGGTCGCGCAACGCCGCCCGCTGCGACTGCATGTCCATTCCGCCGTACACCGCCAGCAGCCGCAGCCCCGTATAGTCCGCCAGCGCGGCCCCGTCCTCCGCGATCTGCATGCAGAGCTCGCGCGTCGGTGCCATCACCAGCGCCCGCGGAAACCCCTTGCGCCGCTCGAAGGCCGGCTCGTTGTCCATCAGGTGCTCGAACACCGCCAGGAGGAACGCCGCCGTCTTGCCGGTCCCCGTCTGGGCGCGTCCGCAGACGTCCTCCCCGTCCAGCGCCGCCGGCAGAGCCTGCGCCTGGATGGGTGTCGCATAGTCGAAATGCTGGTCCGCCACTGCATGCAGCAGCTCGCCCCGCAGCGCGAAGTCCGCAAAGCGCATCTTCCCGTCCACGGGCGGCACCTCGACGCTCTTGGGATCCCACGCCGCATGGGCCGCCGCCCGTTCCGCGTCATGGGCCGACAGCGTCTTGTCGCTTTCGTGCCGCGTCCCGACGCCCAGCCCGAGTTCCCCGCCGCTACGCGGCCCCATTCGCCGTCCTCCCCCGCCATGCCGCCGCCCGGAGCCGCCCCGCCCGCCGACGCCGCGCCCCTCGCGCCCCTCGCCCTCATGCTCGTGTTTCCGGTCCCGCCCACGCCCCCCGCGTTCCCCGTGCCGGCCCCGATTCCCGCCCCGTCCCCGATCCACCACCGGCTCCCCGACCGGCTCCCCGGGCGCGCGCCGTCCCCCGCTCCGGCCTGCCTTCTCCGCCCCCGCCGCATGGCCTGTTTCCCCCTCCACGAACATCGGCCCCCGCCGTGCCCCGCCGCCCTGCCGCCCCTTCGCCCCCGCCTGGTCGTTTCCCCGCCCCAGCAACTTCTTGATCGATTGCAGAATACTCATCTTGAACCTTTCTTTTCCCTTTCCGCTCCCCGCTCCTCACGCCTTCTCGTCCGGCACGCAGCCCCGCCTCCCCGCCCCTGCCCTACGCGCCCGTCCGGCCTCAGCGCACCGCCACCCCGTGCTCCCGCAGATACGCCTTGACCGCTCCCACGCCCAGAATCCCGAAATGGAACACGCTGGCCGCCAGCAACGTACTCGCATGTCCCTCCTTCACCCCGGCCAGGAAGTGCTCCAGCGTGCCCGCGCCGCCGCTCGCGATGGTCGGCAGATGCGTCGCGTCCGCGATGCCGCGCGTCAGCTCCAGGTCATAGCCTGCCTTCGTGCCATCGCCCAGCTTGCTGGTCGGCAGCATGGTCCCCGCGCCCAGGCCCGCCATCTTCAGCGCGAACTCCACCGCATCGGCCCCCGTCGGCGTCCGTCCGCCATCGATGTACACCTCTCGCTTCGACGGCAGCGCCTCGTTCCGGTCCGCGTCGATCGCGATCACGATGCGCTCACCCCCGAACTGCCGCACCGCCTCCGCCACGAATCCGGGGTCGCGAAACGCCGCGCTGGAAATGCTCACCTTCGCCGCCCCCGCCGCAAACGCCGACTCGACGTCCGCCAGCGACTTGATGCCTCCGCCCAGCGTCACCGGAATCCGCACGGCCTCCGTCACGCGCCGCAGCACGTCGAAGATGGTCCGCCGCCCCTCGACCGTCGCCGTGATGTCCAGGAACCCCAGCTCGTCCGCCCCGGCCTGCTCGTAGTTCCGCGCGCATTCCACCGGATCCCCCGCATCGCGGATGTCCACGAAATGCACCCCCTTCACCACCCGCGCATCGCGGATGTCCAGGCAGGGCATGATGGAAATGGGCGCGCGAGCAACGCTCTCGCCGATGGATTCACGGGTCTCTGTCATGGCGTAAATGTCCCTTCTGTTGTATTCTCTGGTCAATTTATCTTGAAAAGTCCAATCCTTGCCGGGCCGTCGGCGGCCCGGCCGTTGCCGTCCTCAGATGCGGTCGGGCGCCTCGATGCCCAGCAGCGAAAGCCCCTGCTTGAGCGCGGCGGCCGTCAGCGCGCACAACCGGATGCGCGACTCGCGGATCCCCGCCTCCGCCTTCAAGAACGGCACGTTCTGGTAGAACGACGAATAGAGCTGCGCCACCTCGTACAGCGCATCCGCCAGCACCGACGGTCGGCATAGCCGCGCCGCCTCCGCCACCACGTCCGGCAGCCGCGCCAGCCGCACCCCCAGCTTCCGCGCCGCCGGATCGGCCAGCGCCGCCGCCAGGGGCGCATCCGCATAGCTCCCCTCCGGGAACCGCTCCCGATACTTGTCCTGCACCGAAGCGATCCGCGCGTGCGCATACTGCAAATACGGCGCGCTGTTCCCGTCCATCGCCATCGCCTTCTCCCACGTGAACGTCACCGCCGACTGCGGATTCTGCGACAGGTCGGCATACTTCACCGCCCCTATCCCCACCGCGTGGGCCACGGCCGCCTGCTGCGCCGCCGGCATGTCCGGCGACGACGCCTTCACCATCTCCAGCGCCCGCCTCTCCGCCTCGTCCAGCAGCTTCTCCAGCTTGATGGCCGTCCCGTTGCGCGTCGACAGCAGCCCTTCAGGCAGCCGCATCAGACCGAACCAGACGTGCTCCAGCGACACCTTCACCCCGAGCTTCCGCACCAGCACAAAGAACTGCTTGAAGTGCAGCTGCTGCCGCTCGTCCGTCACGTACACGATCCGCTCCGGCGCGAACTCCTCCATCCGCGACAGCACCGTCGCCACATCCGTCGTCGCATAGTTGAAGCCCCCGTCCGACTTCCTGACGATGCACGGCGGCAGCCCCTCCTCCTCCAGAAACGCCACCTGGGCCCCCTCGCTCTCCCGCACCAGCCCTGCCTGCTGCAACCGCTCCACCACCTCCGGCAGCGCCGCGTTGTAGAACGACTCCCCGCGCGTCAGGTCGAACTCCACCCCCAGCCGCCCATACAGCCGGTTGAACTCCGCCAGCGACAGGTCGATGAACTTGTGCCAGAGCGCCAGGTTTTCCGGGTCGCCGGCCTGCAGCTTCACCAGCTCCGTCCGGCACTGCTCCTTCCACGCCGCATCCTCCTCCCCCTTCTGGTGGCTCAGCACATACACCCGCTGCAGCTCGTCGATCGGCGACGCCGCCAGCGCCGCCTCGTCCAGGAAATGCCGGAACCCCATGATCAGGATGCCGAACTGCGTCCCCCAGTCCCCCAGATGGTTGTCCGCCAGCACCTGGTAGCCCTGCGCCCGGAAGATGCGCTTGAGCGCGTCGCCGATCACCGTCGAACGGATGTGTGCAACGTGCATCGGCTTGGCCACGTTGGGACTCGAATAGTCCAGGATCATCGTCCGCCCGGCCCCCGACTGCTCCACCGGCAGTCCCCCCTCCGCCTGCATCGCCTCCAGCTGCGCTCCCAGCACCGCCTCCGGCAGCGTCAGGTTGAGGAAGCCGGGCCCGGCCACCTCGCACCGCGCGAAGCCCCGCGCGTTCACGGCCTCCGCCCATTGCTGGGCGATGACGCGGGGCGGCTGTCCCAGCTTCTTCGCCAGCCCCATCGCCGCATTGCACTGGTAGTCCCCGAACCGGTCGTTGGTCGACGGCACCGCCTCGATGCCCACCCCGGCGCCTGCCGCCTCCCCGAACGCCGCCGCAAATCCCGCCTTCAGCTCCTCCCCCAATTGTCCGCCAATCGTCTTCTTCATCGTCAAATCATTCCATTCCCGCGTCCATTTGGCGCGTGCGCGAAACCCTACCACCGCCCCCCCCACCCCCGCAAGCCCCATGTTCGCCCCCCCGGTTCGACCCCGCCCCTCGCCTTCTCAGGGCGCGGGCCGTCGCGCCCGCCATCGCCCCCTCCGCCCCGTCCCTCCCCCAACGAGGTCAGAGCTTCCTGGCCAGGATGGCGTCCAGCGTCCGCTGGCAGTTGTTGTGATCCCGGAAGGCAAAATAATGGTCCCGCTGGGGGATGTCGTCCAGCCGAAGCGTCCAATGGCGGGCGGCAGCGGCCTCCATCTCGTCCAGCACGCCTTCCAGGGTGACGGGCCCCGGCCCGGGCAGATTGGTCTCCAAGTTCACGAGCGGATGCGAGGCGGCCGCGAACCGTTCGCGGTCGAAGGGATAGAAGATGGCCGGCTTGCCGAGATAAAGCCCGTGGAAGACGATGGAGGAGAAGTCCGTCACGAACAGTGAGGCCTCCTGGATTAGGCTGAACAACGGCGGGTCGTCGCCCGACAGGATGCGGATGGAGGGTGGAAGGTTGTGCACGAACGCCGCAAGCCGGGAATCCATCAGCGGATGCGTATGGAAGACCAGGTCCACGTCCCGCTCGCGCAGCCACCGATGCAGCCGCGGCGATTCCAGGAACTCACGCCAGCGCCCGAAGAACTCCGAGCCCGTGAAGACGTCGTCCGGCACGTCGTTGAGCCAGAGGCGGAACGTCGGCATGACGATGACCAGCGGCCGGACGCGTTCTGGCGCACGGTCGACCAGGTTGTCCCACCGGGCCAGCCCCGTCAGCACAATGTCATCAGGCGGCCATCCGCCCAGCCTGCGCATCCATTCCTGCTCGGAGGCATTGCAGGTGGTGACATAGGTGAGGGTCGCCCGAGTATAGGAGTCCGGAAACTTGAAGGCCTTGATGCCATGCTCCAGGAACCAGAGCGGCTTGGACTTGCGGATCCAGCGGTTGAAGGTGGAGTTCGCGCGGTCGATCCCCGAGGCCAGCAGCTTGGTCTCGGTGGAGAGCAGCAGCCGCGAGGCCAGCAGCAGCACGCGATGCCGGAGCGTGCCCGGCTCGACGACGCGCCCGTCGTCCACGTCGGCCAGGTTGGCGGCATATTCGGGGGAGTCCTTCGGGCAGACATAGCGGAGGCAGATGCGATGCGTCTTGTCGACCTGGTGTTGCACGCAGTAGCGGAAGAACACCATGGCGTTCTCGCGCGCCGAGAAGAACTTTTCGTAGAACAGCCAGACATGCCGGAAGCGCAGGACGGGGGCCAGCAGGCAATAGATGCCGGCGGCCAGGACGTCGAGCAGCAGCGTCTGCCGCTGGGACGGCGGCTTCGCCATGGTGAAGAGACCCCACGAGTGGGGACGGCGATGGAAACGCGCAATCAATTCCTCCGTGACGTGCCCGTAGGGCCGCGGCGCCAGCAGCCGGAGATAGCGGCCGAACGGCAGCCGCTGGATGGGCGTGGTGGGCGCGGGCACGAAAAGCACTTCGCCGGACGGCAGCTCCAGCAAGGCGTAGGGCTGCCAGAACAGACGCACGCCGTCGGCCTCCTCCGGCGCCAGCGCGGCCAGCGGCATCGCGACATCGAACGTCACGCTCCGCCCGCCATCATGCGGCTCGGCCTCCACTTTCCGGATGACGGACCGATCAGTCCCGGCGGGATGGCTGACGAACGCAAGCCCCAGATAGGTCGTGCCTGCCGGCGGCCGGGGAAAGCGGAACCGGGCGGAAAAGGTGTCCTTCGCGATGGCCACGCCCGAGGCCGTGCCGGCCAGTTCCTTGGCCGCATGCCAGCGGGGATGGCCGATGAGAACAAGACGGCAATTGCCCCAGAAGTGGCGGGGCGCCCCGGAAGCCGTGTGGAAGGGCAACGTAAAGCTACGCACCCCGTGCGCCGCGCGGAGCCGGTGCACGACAGGCCCGGCGGCAAGCTGGCAGGTGACGAGATAGAGCTGCCAAGACGTCGGCGTATCGGAGAACTCGCCGCTGGCCAGGGCGGAGACCTCGACGCCGGACAGTAGCCAGTCCTCCTTGTCGCGCCGCACCTCCGCCAGGGGAATTCGATGGAAGCGGGTGCGGTTCCGCCTGCTCACGATGACGAGCTCGGCCGCCGTGATCTCGTCCTCGACCGGACAACCGAGGAGCCGAATCGAACGGAGCGAGGCATACAGCGACGCGGAATCCGGCATCTCGTCGCACTCGAACGCGCATTGCTGGGTGTGGGTGGCCTGCGGGAAGGGAATCGCGACCGCAACCCCGGAAGGCGTGGCGGCACCAAGGAATTCGTCAAGGACGGCATTCATGTCTTATCAGCGACTCCTGTCATGCACCCCCATCTCGGCGGAACGTCCATGGCGGCCTAGGGCGTGATGAAGAGTTCGGACAACGTGGGAGGCTCGCCCGCCGACGTGATCTCCAGCAGGAGGTATTTGGCGGAGGTCTCCTCTCCCTCCCAGGTGGTGGCGGTGCCATCGGCGGCATCGGTCCGGACCAAGGCAATCGGGGCCTGCTGCGCATCCGTGCCCGCCGTCCAGACGGTCCATGCGCCCGCATCCGCGCTCGTCCGCAACGTGGCCCCGAATCCGGCCAGGGCCGGCTCGACGACGACCGTGTCGAACGTGTAGCCTTCGGGAGGCGCGAACTCGACGAGCACCACCCAGGTGTTGTCATCGTTGGCCTGCCCGTTCCACCCGGTCTGGACATCGCCATCAAACAGGGTGAAGCCCGTCGTTTCATCCGCTTCCACGTTGTTAATCTGCCCATTGTAGAGGCGGACGGACGTGATTTCGACTTCCCACTGCGCATAGAGGGTGGTCGCCACCTCGCGATTCCAGACCCGGGCGGAACTCATGTCGGCCTTGTAGTACTGCGTGCCGCCGACCGCCGCGGAGAAGTAGCCGAGGAAGGCGTAGCCGTCGCGCGTCGGCGCCGTGGCGGCGGGCATGGTCGCCCCGTAGGTGGCCGTCACCGTCGCGGTCCCGCCCGTGCCACCGGTGGCATCCAAGGTGACCACACTCTCGGCGAGGGCCCACTGCGCGTAGAGCGTGCGCGCTTTCGCCGGCACCTTCGAGGTCGTGGTCACCCGGGTCCCGGACGTCTTGGCCGTGTACCAGCCCTGGAAGGTGCGCCCCTTGCGCGTCGCCACCGGCAGCGTCCCATAGGTCAGGCCCGCGCCGTAGTTCTTGGCCGCAGTGGCGCAAGTGCCGCCGTTGGCGTTGAAGGTGGTCTTGTAGAGCCGCGCCCAACGCGCATAGAGCGTCAGGCCCTTCGTCACCTTGGTGGCGGTCGTGACCTTCGTGCCACCGGACTTGGCGGTGTACCACCCCACGAGCTGGTAGCCGGAACGGGTCGCCGTCGGCAGCGAGCCGCACGCCTTGGCCACCCAGTACTTCTTGGCGGAGGTGCCGCACTTCCCGCCGTTGGCGTTGAACGTGTACTTGGCCTGGAACCGGGCGTAGAGGGTCGTGACCTCCGCCGTTGCCAGCGAGGCCGTCGTCATCCGCGTGCCGCCGGAGGAGGTCGTGTACCACCCCGCGAACGTGCATCCCGAACGCTTGGCCGCAGGCAGCGAGCCATACGCCTTCCCTTCATAGTACCACTGCTCCGCCGTGCCACAGCTGCCGCAGGTGGGATTGAAGGTCACCTTGACCGCCGCCGGCAGCGTCGTGCCCTTGGAGGCACTCTTCGACCACACCGTGTTGCCGTTGAGCGAACGGCGGGCGTAGACCTTGAAATACCAGCTCTTGCCCGGCGTAAGCCCCGTGCTGGTGTACGAGCAGCCGCTCTGGGTCTTGACCTTCGTCCACGCTCCGCTCGTGCCCTGCCGCCGATAGATGACGAAGTCCGTCGCGTTGGCCTTCGCCCCCCACGTGACCTTCACCGAGGTCGGCGTCGTCCGCGAGAGCTTCAGCGCCCCCATCGCGAAGTCCCCGACCCGGTAGGTGGTCGAGGACGCCCGCACCCGGACGTTCGCCGGCACCAGCGAGGCAAACACGTTGTCGCGAATGGCGGAGCCCTTGCAGGTGGCATCGAGGTCAATCCCGAACACCGGATACTGGTCTATCGTGTTGCCCGTGATCGTCGCCTTGGACTTGGAATAGAGGGAGATCGGCGTCGCCCCCGGTGACGTGATGAGGTTCTGCGTGAGCGTCACCACCGAACCGCCCTCGAGCGAAATGCCCTGGGCCCCCGGCTCCGTGATGGTATTGCCCGAAATCGTCGTGGTCGTCGCATTGCTCAGCACGAAGATGCCCCGGCTGTACGGCTTGATGACCGTGTTGCCCTGCACCGTGAACCCGCCGCCCCCCCGGAAGGCGATCCCAATGAACGCGCGCGCCGACGAGTTGTCGCAAAGGTTGCTGGCGACCGTCACCCCGGCCGACGCAAAGTCCGCCCAGGCGGGCTTGTCCACCAGCTCGGTCGTGTGCACGATGTTGTAGCCCACGGGACTGACGTTGTAGGCATTGCGGGTCTGCACGATGCGGTTGCCGACAATCGAGGACGGCGCGCCGCCCGTCGATTCCAGCCCGCGCACGTGAATGCCGCTCCCCGTCGTCTGGATGTCGTTGCCCGTGATGGTCAGCCCGGACACGCGGTAGTCCCCGGTCGGCAGTCGCTGCCCCGCCGCGTTGACCGCGCCCGACGTCAACTTCGCCCCGTACACCCGGATGCCGCAGTCGGCGCCAGCGGCCATCGTGATCGTGTTGTCGGCAATCGTGGAGGCCACCACCGGCTGCACCGCGACTGCCACGCCGTTCGGAGCCAGATAGGTGTTATTCACCTTCCCCCCGGAAATGAAGCACATGTTCCGGAAGATGATCCCGATGCCCGCGCAGTTCACGATCCGGTTGCTCGCAATGGTCGCATGCTTGTAGCACGTCGCGTTGATGCCGTGGTCGGTGGCGTTGGAGATCACGTTGCCCGTGATCACGACATTCGTGATGTACTGGCCCGCGATCACGCTATGGGTGCCCATGCCGCTCTTCACGCCAATAATCTGGTTGTTGACGATGCGGATGTTGCGGGAGAGCGTGCCGTCATGCGCCCCATAGCTCGCCCCGGCGGTGGCCACGTCCTGGACATCGATCTGAATGGCCTCGCAGGGGTGGGGGCTGGCCGTTCCCTTCGTCCCCGTGAACCGGCAGTTCTCGATGGTCAGCCCATCGACTGCGGACGCTTCGAAATGATGCGCATACATCGTCGAATGGAAGTCGAGGTTGCGGATGACGAGGTCCTTGACGTGCACGAAATGCATGAGGTCGCGATCCACATAGCTTCCGCTGGGCGTCGCCTTCCAAGCCCCATGGCTGCTGGCCGACCCTTCGATGATGATGTTGGTGTGTTCGTAGCCATAGAGGTCGGTGTCGTTCCATCCGTTGCGCAGGACAACCAGGTTGGGATTCGATTGATAGGTGATGGTGACCCCGGGCATGTAGACCCAGGTGTCCGAAAACATGTGCAGCCCGCTGCTCACCGTGTAGTTGCCAGGCGGAATGACAATCTTGACCGGCTCCTCCGCGTAGGCAATGTTTTCGAAAAGGTTTTGGAGGGGACTGAAAATGTTGTCCCCATCCTCGACGTTGAGCCTGGCCACCCGATAGGTCAGTCCGTTGGTCTCGGCCGTCTCCGGCAAAATCTCGTAATAACCGTACCAGCTCGGCGCCAACTCCCCCCACGCCGTGACCTGCAAGCCCAGGCACAGCCCCGCAACCAACCAGAGGCTTCGACGGATAATGCCTGTACAATCGTTCATTGCGATGTCTCCATGTTGCTGGGGCCCAGACCTTATGTCTTTATCGTAGCATCCGAGGCCCGATTGGCAAGGGAAAAAGGAACCATCAGGCGAAAAAATGCTGGAAAAAACGGAGGTTGCGCCGCCCTTCGTCCCCCGGTTCGAAGGCCCTGCCCCCGCTGCCGCGGCAGCGGATTCCTCCCTAACGCCGTCGTTCCTCCTCGGCCTTCACCCCGCAGCGGCCTCCCCACGCAGGCTCGCGGACCATGCACCTGGCGCACCCATCAGCGCCGGAAGAGATGGAACAGGGCGGCGAGACGACAGGCGAGCCGATAGCGGCGGGAGCGGCGAAGAGCCTGAAGCGACTTTTGCGTACGGGCCAGCGTCATGCGGGTCTGGGCCAGGGACTTCCGACTGTCCGCCAGCGTGGTGCGCGTCTGCGCGAGGGCCTCGCGGTGCTTCGCCAGCGCTTCGCGGTTTTTTGCCAGCTTTTCGCGGGTCTGGGCCAACCCGTCGCGATGTCTTTGGAGCGAGGCGCGGGTCTTGCCCAGCACCGCGAGCGTAACGCGTTGGAGAATGGGCGGGAAGTCGGCGGGCGCAACCGCCAGCACCTTCTGGTGCATTTGGGCGCGCGCCGCTTCCGGGAGGTCGGCCAGACGCGGGGCGATGGCCTCGGCACAATTGGCGAGAAAAGTGGCACGCGCCTCGGCAATATCTGGTTGGCGGGAAGCATCAACCTGCGCCAGCAAGTCGAAAACCGGGACACAGGAGAAACGACCGAGGAAACGGGATTCCACCCACGGGGCGGCACCGGGTTGCGTCTCGCCCCGCCCGACATGATAGCGACAGAGCACCAGATCGGGAGCGGGCAGGAAATGGCGGGCAAAGAAATAGAGGGCGTAGACGAGCGGAATGTCATTCCCGAGCTTCGCCCGCTGGAAGTCTTCCGGGAAGATGGCAAGCGCCTTCTCCAGCAAGGCGCGGGAAATAATCTTGTTCCAGAGCAAGCCAAACCAGAGACGTCCCGCATGCGGTGCACGGAAAATGTCCTGCCCCAAGAGTTCGGGAGCATGCGGCCCAAACTTGTCCTGCCGGAATTCATCGAGTATCGCCTTGGAAGGCTGGAAACCCGCTTCTGGCACGTAGTCCCCCGTGCCATGAAGCACATCGGCATGGGACTGCCGGAGACGTTCGAGGGCAAGCGGATAGACCTCGGCGCACCCCTCGTCATCGGCATCGAGAAAATGGACATAGGGCGCGGTGGCGTGGGCGACGCCGATGCGCCGGGCAGTGAAGGCCCCCAGGTTTTCCGCCATCGAAACCACCTTGACCCGGGCATCCTCCGCCGCAAGCGCACGGGCAATCGCCAGGGTTTCATCCGTGGAGGCATCGTCCACCAGAATCAGCTCCAGCGGCATGGTCTGGGCAAGGACGGACTGGGCCATCTGGCGCAGGAAGGGCGCGACATCGTGGCAGGGAACCACGACGGCCAGCTGGGGGTCGGGAGGCGTAGGCAACGAAGTCATAGCTTTCTGGCAAGAATGGCGGCAAGGATGCGTTGGCAGTTGTTTCGGTCGCGAAAGGCGAAGAAGGTGTCGCGCCGCGGCAGGTCGGCGGGAGCGATGGTCCAGTCGCGGGCGGCCGCCTCCTCCATGGCGCCCAGCAGGGCGGGCAGCGTCGTCGGAGCCGGCCCGGGCAGGTCGGTCTCGAAGTCGACGAGGGCATGGAAGGAGGCGGCGACCCGTTCCCGGTCGAAGGTGTAGAAGATGGCCGGCTTGTCGAGGAAAAGACCATGGAAAACGATCGAGGAGAAGTCGGTGACCATGAGCGAGGCCTCCTCGATCAACCCTTCCAGGGGCGGCTCGTCGCCGGAAAGCACGCGAATACGCGGCGACAGACTGGTGGCAAAGGAGCGGATGTGGTGGTCGAGATTGGGATGCGTGTGGAAAATGAGATCCAGATCCCGCTGCTCAAGCCACCGGGCGAGCTCGGGCGAGGTCAGGAATTCAATCCAGGTGCGGCAGTACTCCGTGCGGGCGAAGCCCTCGGGGGCGAGGTTCATCAGCCACCACCGGAACGTGGGCATCACCAGGACAAGCGGCCGGGTCCGGGCCGGGGCGCGGTCCACCAGGCGGTCCCAGCGGGCGAGGCCGGTGACCACGACGTTCTCGGGCGGCCAGCGGCGCGAGGCACGCATCCATGCCGCCTCGGACTCGTTGGAGCAGGTCATGTAGGTGGCAATACGAGCGGAATAGCCATCCGGGAACTTGAAGGCCTTGACGCCGTGCTCCAGGAACCACAGGCGCTTCGTGGCCATGAGGTAGGGCAGAATCGCGGACTCCTTGCTGAGGGCGCTGACGGCGTGGTACTTGGTGTCCGCCCCGATGAGCAGCCGGGCGGACAGCGCCAGCACGAGGTGGCGGAAGGAATCGGGACGCACCACGCGCCCCCCGTCGACGTCCGCCAGATTGGCGACGTACTGGGGCGACGCCGGGTCGCAGACATAGCGAAGCGTGCGGTGGTGGTCGCGGTCGACGTGGTTGAGCACGCAATAGCGGAAGAAGGCCATGGCGTTCTCTCGCGCGCCACCATACTTTTCATAGAAAAGCCAGACGTTCCGCCGGGCCAGCAGCGGACGGAACAGCATGTAGAACCCGAAGGCGGCCGTCTCGCGGAGGCGGAAGCGAAGCCCCGAATGGTGGATCTCGTCGATGCTCAGCCCCACGCGGAACCTGTTTTCACGCCACCACCCCGTCCGATGGGCGTCGATGGCGCCGCGCACCGGGCAGAAGAACAGGCGAAGGCGCCGGAGCGTGAGCAGATGCGACGTGGGCGGCGCGGTAATGTTGGCATAATAGGTGTGCCCCGCCTCGTCCTGCCAGATGGCACGGAGCACCCAGAAGCCACGCCCCGTGTCGGAAGAGAAGTCGGAAAACGGCTTGCGCAGCTGCATCCGGGTGGCATGCGGCAAGGACTGGATGGTGCAGTCGGCCACGTCGGAGCGCAGCAGGGTCTTCAGTTCGAACGGAGTGGTCGTGAAGGTCGCCCCCAGCCACCGCCCGCCAGGGAGGTTCGGCAGTTCGAGGCGGATGGACAAGGCGGTGGCATCGGCATGCACCGACCGGATGGTGCCGGCCAGGACGTCCGCCATGCTCCACACCGCCTCGCCAATGTGCAGCGCCAGCTCGTCCCCCGGCCGGACGCGAGCCGAGGCATGCGTCCAAATGCACCGGGACTCGCCCGCCGCATCGGTGAAGTGTGCCAGGCGGCGACTCATGTCCTCGCCCGAGTCGTCCAGGAGCGGATGGCAGATGACGGTGCCCTCGCCGGCCCACGCGAGGGTCAGCGACCAGGACGTCGGCAGGACGTCATGGACATGGGCGGACAACGGCGTGAAATCGAACCCCGAAAGCAACACCCCCTCCGAGGTCACGGCAAGCGTAGAGACGGGAATGCGCAGGAGCAGGTCGGGCTGGGTGCGCGTGTGGAGAAGCAGCTCGGCGACGGCATCGGGAGGCAGGACGGACGGAACCGGCTCGGGCAAGGCGACGGCTAGGCTGGTCTCGGAAACAAAATGGGCAGACCAGGGCTCGGCGAGGTCGGGCTGGGGAACGACCGGGGCATACCCGATGCGCGGGGGGGGGGCGAGGAACTGGTCTAGAAGCGTGGACATACCGGATGAGTGCTCGAAGCGGCGGACAGGCCAGCCGCAAGGCGCATGTCGCTGGCAGGCGTCCTGCGGGACTTGCAGGACTCTATTCTACCATCCTGCACCGCCTTGGCAAAGGCAAGTTTTTCCGTGGACACAAGACCGTCGCGCGTTTATGGAAAAACAAGCCTTTTTCCCCATTTTCGCCCTCAAATCCCCCGCTTCTCCCGTCCCTCTCGTCCCCCTCCCATCCCCCCCGCCTATGATTCGGCGTAGGCTCCGAGGAAGGTAAAATGCTCGATGGCCGGGTCCGCCGCCAGTTCGCCGAGCAGCTGAACCACCCGGGCATCGGTCGGAGAGCCTTCCAGCTCGAACGTGAACCGGAACTCGAAGTCCATGCCGGGAATCGGCCGCGACTCGAGCTTGGTCAGGTTGACGTTGATGGCGGCGAAGCGGCTCATGACCTCGTAGAGCGCGCCCGGCCGGTGCGGGAGCGAGAGCATGAACGAGATCTTGCTGGCGTCAGGATAAACTTCCAGCTTCTTGGAAATGCAAATGAAGCGGGTGTAGTTGGAGGCGACGTCGGCGATGTCGTCGGCGAGGATGTCCAGCCCGTAGAGTTCCGCGCAGGCCCGCGAGGCGATGGCGGCGAGGTCGCGACGGCCCGAGTCCGCAAGCGCCCGGGCTGCGCCGGCGGTATTGGCCATCGGGGTGAGGACCCACCCGGCGTGCTGCTTGAGGAAGCCGTTGCACTGGGAGAGGGCATGGGGGTGCGAAACCACCTCCCGGACGTCCGCAAGCTTGACGCCGCGCGGCGCGAGCAGCACGTGGTCGATGCGCTGCCGGATGGCCCGGGCGATGTGGAAGTGGTGCTGGACCATCAGGTCGTAGATGGCCGCGACGGACCCGGCGGCGGAGTTCTCGATGGGCAGCATGCCGTAGGGGCACATGCCCTTCTCGACGGCGGCAAAGACGTCGTCGAAGGTGTTGAAGTAGAGAATGGACGGGAACGGGAAGAGGTGGCAGGCGGCTTGCTGGGAGTAGGCCCCCTCCGCCCCCTGGCAGGCGACCATGGCGCGGGTGGGAAAGCGGTCCGGTGTGGCGGCCAGGGCAGCTGCGACTTCGTCGGCCAGCCCTCCGCCCGAAGCAAGCGCTGCGCGTTGCCGCGAGCGCGAAATGTCGAACAGCGTCGCGAAGAAGAGGCGGGCGCCATTCTCGAGCTCGGGCCCCACCTCGGCGGCGACGCGCGACAGGATTTCGCGCTCGCGGGCGGGATCGAGAACCGGGGCGTGGGCCTGCCGCTTGGTTTCGGCGACGTCGTCCATGAGGGCCATGCGACGGAGGAAGAGCTTGACCATTTCGTCGTCAATGGCGTTGATTTCGGTGCGGAGACTGGTGAGGTCCATGGGATTCCTTTCAGTAGGCGGCAGGTGCCGGGGCTTAGCGGTCGTGGCAGGCCAGGGGACGAAGCTGGCGGACATGGGCCATGGTCGTGGCGAACTGGGCGAGCGTCAGCGACTGGACCCCGTCGGACATGGCGTGCGGCGGGTCGTTGTGCACCTCGATGATGAGGGCGTCGGCCCCGATGGCCGTCGCCGCCGCCGCGCAGGGCGGCACCAGCCACGCATGGCCCGTGGCATGCGAGGGATCGATGACCACCGGCAGATGCGAAAGGCGGTGGAGCAGCGGAACGACGTTCAGGTCGAGCGTGTTCCGCGTCGACGTCTCGAAGGTCCGGATGCCCCGCTCGCAAAGCATGATGTTGGAATTGCCGCCCGCCATGATGTATTCGGCGCTCATCAGCAGCTCCTGGAGCGTGTTGGCCAGCCCCCGCTTGAGCAGGATCGGCTTGCGGCTGTGGCCCAGCTCCTTCAGCAGCTCGAAGTTCTGCATGTTGCGCGCCCCCACCTGGATCACGTCCACGTCCTCGAAGAGCGGCAGGTGCTGCACGTTCATGATCTCCGTGACGATTGGCAGCCCCGTCTCCTGCCGCGCCTTGAGCAGCAGCTTGATGCCTTCCGCACCCAATCCCTGGAAGGAGTAGGGCGAGGTGCGCGGCTTGAACGCCCCGCCGCGCAGCATCGTCGCCCCGGCCGCCTTCACCGCGCGGGCGATGGTCAGCAGCTGCTCCTCGTCCTCGACCGCGCACGGTCCCGCCATCACCTGGAACGCCCCACCCCCCACCTTCACGCCGGAACAGTCCACCACCGTGTCCGCAGGATGGAACTTGCGGTTGACGTTCTTGTAGGGCTCCTGGATGCGCTGCACGCTTTCCACCACGTCCAGAGCGCGGATGAGATCGATGTCGACATGGCTGACGTCGCCGATGCACCCCACGATGGTCTGCTGCGTGCCGACCGAGAGATTCGGCTGGATGCCCTGGCCCTTGAGCCATTGCAGCAGGGTGTCGAGCTGGCCCTTGTCGGCGTGGTTCTTGACGATGATGATCATGACTGTCCTTCCTTCCGCCTGGACTCAAAAAAAACGACCTCGCTCGCTGCGGGGTCGCTGCTTCTGAAAATCCGGGCTGCCTGCCGGTCATTCAGGGGTGCGCGAACCCGCTCCGCCTGCGAAGGCGAAGGAATACGCGTAGCTAAACTGATACCAGCGGCTCATGGTGTTGTGTCCTGTGACGGCCAACCCTTTTACTCCTCTCCCGTCCCCTGCGCAAGCAGGAAATGTGCAAAAAATGTTGTTCTGGACTTTTCGCTGTTTCCCCGCTCGCCGCTCTGCGCTACGATGCGTCCGATGCCATGTCACCACCCTTTCCCAGCCTCTTTGCCCCTGACGCCCTCGACGGGCATGTCGTCCTGCTGACCGGCGCCACCGGTCCCATCGGACGCGCCACCGCCCGCGTCCTTGCCGCAGCCGGGGGCCGCCTCCTCCTCCACTATCACACGCATCCCGACCTTGCCGAGGCCCTCCGCGCAGAGCTCGCCCCCGCCGTCCTCGGCCTGCTCCCCGCCGACCTCGTTGCCGCCGCCGCCGCCGACCTCGTTGCCGCCGCCTCCGCCATCGCCCCCCCCACCGCCCTCGTCAACGCCGCCGCCCGCTTCCTCCCCGACACCGCCCCTGCCGCCGACCTCGCCCGCATGAACGTCCTCAACCAAATCGTCCCCGCCGTGCTCCTCGAACTCCTGGCTGAGCAAGGGACCCCCCTTTCGGTCATCAACCTCCTCGACGCCCGCGTTGTTCCGCCCTTTTCCGGCCCGCCGCCCCGCTCGCCCTACTCCGCCTATCTCCAGACCAAGCGCGTACTCGCCGCTTCCACCATCCGCGATGCCCTCCGCTACGCCCCGCGCGGCATCCGCGTCAACGGCGTCGCCCCCGGCCCCGTCTCGCTCCCCGCCGGAACCCATGCCCCCGCCGGCCCCCTGCCCCTCGCCGGCACCCCCCGCCCGACCCCGGCCGCCATCGCCTCCGCCGTCCTCTTCTTGCTCGCCTCTCCCCAGATCACCGGCCAAATCCTCTACGTCGATTCCGGCCAGCACCTCGCCCTCGCCCCATGACCTCGCCTTCGTCCAGCCCGTGCTACGGGGGCGTCGTTTCCCGCCCCCCCCCCATGACAACCCTTCAACCTATCACCCCTTAAAACTTTCACCCCTCCGAAGGAGCCCCCCCATGACGTCCCCCTCCCCCGCCCCCCTCCCCTGGATGCCTCCCTACACCCTCCGCATCGTCCCCTTCACGCCAAAATACGCGGCCTTTGCCGAAAACGCCGATGCCATCCTCGAGCTTGCCCGCCAAGCCGCCGTCGACGGAATTGACGCCCTCGTCTTCCCCGAGGCCTCCCTCCGCGGCGGCGCCATCGACGACCGCGAAGGCGGCCCCGACCCCGACCCCTTTTTCCTCCAGCCTGCCGTGGTGGCGGCCATGCAAGAGCAATGCCAGCGGCTGACCGCGCCCGCCCCCGCCAACTTCCCCGCCATCCTCGGCCTCTCGGGGCACGACGCCCTGGCCGACATCCCCATCCTCTCCGCCGGCGCCCTCCCCTACGCCTTTCCCGGCACCGACCATGAAATGGCCGCCCTTGGGACCGACGGCCAACTCCCTCCCACCTTCCTTTCCGTCTCACCCCTCTGCCTAGAAGGCCGCGACGCTGCCGTCATCTACCCCGGCGGCGTCCTCCTCTGCGATGCCGCCCACGGCCTCGTCCGCACCCCCCTCTTCGACCCGCGCCCCGTCGATGTCCAGCTCGACCGCGACGCGGACGGACGCCCCGTCTTCGACGTCCTCAACCACACCACCACGCCCATCCCCGCCGATGACCTCCCCGACTCGCTCCACGACCTGTGGTCCGCCCTCACCTTCGCCCTCCGCCAATACGTGGAGCTCTGCCACTTCCCCGGCGCCCTCGTCGCGCTCTCCGGCGGCATCGACAGCGCGCTTGTCGCCACCCTCGCCGTCGACGCCCTCGGCACCGGCCGCGTCTGGGGCGTCACGATGCCCTCCACCGTCACCTCTTCCGAAACCCTCTCCGACGCCCATGACCTCGCCCGCCGCCTCCACATCCCCTGCCTCACCCTCCCCATCGCCGACCCCGTCGCGAGCCTCCAAACCGCGCTGGAGCAGGCCATCGGCGCCGGTGGCGGCGCCTGGCCCGGCGCATCCCCCCTCCCCCCTCCCCTCCAAAACTCCCTGATGTCCGAAAACCTCCAGGCCCGCGTCCGCGGCACCCTCGTCATGTCTCTCTCCAACCTCTACGGACACCTCGTCCTCGCCACCAGCAACCGCTCCGAGTCCCTCACCGGCTACTCCACCCTCTACGGCGACATGTGCGGCGGCTACGCCCCCATCTGCGACCTCGCCAAGACCGACGTCTTCGCCCTCTCCCGCTGGCGCAACGCCCAGCCCGCCGCCGCATGCGGTCCTGCCGGTCCCGAGCCCATTCCGCCGAGCACCATCGAGCGCCCCCCCACCGCCGAGCTCCGTCCCGGGCAGAAGGACTCCGACAGCCTCCCGCCCTACGACCTCCTCGACCCCCTCCTCGACGCCTACGTCGACCGCCGCATGCCCCTGGCCTCCCTCCCCTGCGACCGGCCCACGGCCCTCCGCCTCCAATCCCTCGTGACCCGCAGCGAATACAAGCGCCGCCAAGCCGCCCCCGGCCCCCGCCTCCGCCACCCCTCCCCCCCCCTCCCCCTCCTCTCCGCCTTCCGCGAGTAGCCTCTCCTCTCCCCATCCGCAAGCGTGCGCAAGCGGAATCTCCCGTGACGTCCTGACACGCACTTGCATTCGGCCGCACTCGGTTCACCAGCGGCGGGTGTGAGCAAAAAGTGTGAGGTACGGGCGATTGCCCTGGGGGCGCGGGCGGCCCGCCCGCGATGTTCCCTGGGAAGCCCCCTTGGTAACCCGTTCTCCCGCCATCCTTTGGTTTTTCGCGGGCGGGACGCCCGCGCC